>JARGOZ010000009.1:0-31968 GCA_029213025.1 Verrucomicrobiales bacterium | reverse complement strand
CTTCAAAAACTCTGGAACAGCTTATGAAAAATACAATCACTAAAATTACTGTCGGATGCCTCGCTTCTTTTCTTCTCACCACCGGATCTGAAGCCCAGAACAATGTTTCTTCAATGGTCAGAACGCTAAAAGGTGTCAGCACCTACTCCGCCCCGGTTCAGAAACGTTCAGTCAGCATCTCTTCCTCCAGCGTTCGCCCGAAAGGAAACTACTCTTCAACAAAGAAAAAGCCGGCATCTTCCTACTCGTCGAATCGCTCCAGCTCATCCAGAAGCAGTTCTTCCTATTCTTCATCCAGAAGCCGCCATTCCCATTCTTCCAGCACCTATCACGCACCGGAGCCGGTCAGAAACGAAGTTTGTTATCATGTTGACCCTTCTTCCCAGCTCTCCACCAACCGGATCCAGTTCCAAAAGAACAGTGCCCGGATCGACCACAGCAGCTATCATTTCCTCTACGAACTCGCCGCAGCTCTCCAAAGCCATACCCTTTGCCACCACCGGTTTGTGATCGAAGGTCACGCTTCCGCAGAAGGTTCATGGGGAATCAACCAGAGTCTCTCGCAGAGAAGAGCCAACTCAATCTTCGACTTTCTGGTAGCCAGAGGTGTTCACCCTTCCCGCCTTCTCTCGGTAGGCCACGGCGAAGAACATGCTCAATACTCACCAGGTGCACCGGAATATCTGAGAGCCAACGACCGCAAAGTAATGGTCTTCAAGCTGGCTGAATAATCTTTCGAAAATTCAATTCGAAAAACTCCGGATCGCTTCCAGCGGTCCGGAGTTATTTTTAGTAGTCACGATCTAGAAGATAATCCGCAATCCGGCGCAGCTGGTCCGCTTTTCGACCAAAGGATTCCAGAGCTTCGTGAGCCTTCGCAGTCAGTTTAGCCGCTTCAGTTCTCGATTTTTCCAATCCAAATAAAGCCGGGTAAGTGGATTTATCAGTCGCCGCATCTTTGCCGGCGCTTTTGCCGAGCTTATCCGCACTTTGAGTTACATCGAGAATGTCATCGATCACCTGAAAGGCGAGCCCAAGGTTGGTCCCGAATTCCGAGAGAGCTTCGAGTTGTTTCGGCGTTGCATCAGCCGTCATTGCCCCGAGGCGAATCGATGAAGTCAAAAGAGCGGCTGTTTTACTGAGGTGAATATATTTCAATTCAGCCGGGGTCAGCTTCACATCCTTTCCCTCCCCTTCCAAATCAAGAACCTGACCACCCACGAGATGACGACTGCCGGCGGTTACAGCGAGCTCTTTAACCAAATCGCCTGTTGCATACCGGCATGGGGCCGGCAAATCCGTTCCGGCAAGAATTTCGAATGCAATGGTCAGTAGCGCGTCACCCGCCAACACAGCGATTCCCTCGCCGTATTTCACGTGGCTGGTGGGTTGCCCGCGCCGAAGATCATCGTCATCCATACAGGGAAGATCATCGTGAATCAGAGAATAGGTATGAATACACTCAACGGCTGCCCCGGGGGCAAGAGCCTTTTGTAAATCTCCACCGCAAGCTTCCGCTGCTTCGAGACAAAGTATCGGCCGAAGCCTTTTCCCGCCGGCAAAAATGGAATACCGCATCGCATCGTGAATCGTCGCCGGCCGAGTTTGTGCTATCGGTAAAAAACGATTCAGCGCTTCATCGACGATTTTACATCGCGATTTCAAGTGAGCAGAAAGATCGTCAGACATTGCGCGACATTACAGCAGTTCCGCAATCTGAACAGCGTTGAGCGCGGCCCCTTTTCTCACCTGATCGCCGACCACCCAGAATGTCAGCGCATTGTCGAGCACGACATCCTCGCGAATTCGCCCAACGATGCAGTCATCCTGATTCGCGCAATCCAGAGGAGTTGGGTACAGCGGCGGAGTAGCGGTTGGATCATCGGCAAGCTGAACACCCGGAGCATTTCGAATCGCTTCACGGGCGGCCTCGACTGACGGTTTATCATTGAATATTGCAGTGACGGACACGGAATGAGACCGGTACACGGGAACACGCACACAAGTTACCGATGCCTTCAAATTGGGCTGGCGTAAAATTTTGGCCCCTTCAAAGTGCATCTTCATCTCTTCTTTCGTGTACCCGTTTTCGAGAAAAACATCGACCTGAGGAATCACATTAAAAGCGATCTGATGTGGATACACCTTTTTTTCCGGAAGCGGTTCGCCTTTCACGATGGCATTAACCTGGCCTTCCAGCTCGATTAATCCCTGGGCACCACTGCCTGAAACAGCCTGATAACTGGACGCGATTATTCCGGTGACACCGCCGAAAGCTTTGTGCAGTGGATTGAGCCCCATGAGGGTGACAATTGTAGTGCAATTCGGGTTTGCGATGATGCCCGAATGCTCAGTAACGGCCTCCGGATTCACTTCCGGGACAATTAAAGGCACATTTTCATCCATCCGGAAAGCACTGGAGTTATCAACAACCACAGCCCCTGCCGCAGCTGCAGCCGGGCCGAATTCCTTTGAAATTCCTCCTCCGGCACTGAACAGAGCGACATCCACACCATCAAATGAGTCTTTGGTCAGTTCTTTGATGGTAATTTCTTTCCCCTTGAAAGTAAGGGTTTTACCGGCTGAACGGGCCGAAGCCAGCAGGGTAAGTTCACCGACAGGAAAATTCCGCTGCTCGAGGCAGTTCAGAATTTCGACTCCAACCGCACCGGTAGCTCCGGCAACAGCGACGTGTTTTAGTTCGCTCATGAATCTGATTTAAAAAAAAATTAGCGCCAATAACGGTACAACGCCCCATTTGAAAAGGCAAATCCGCGAATTTGCTTAGTTTTTCTTAAGCAATGGAAGTTTTTTGTTTGCAAAAAAAAGAAAATTGCGCGATAAACGTGACCTGAAGTTAGGATCTTAGATCCTTTTTTAAAAAAAGTAACATTACCATCTACCAATATGAAGAAAATCATTCTTGCTATCGCCCTCGTTGCAGTTGCTGCTGCTGGAACTTCCTGCTGCTGCAAAAGCACTGGCTGTGAGCCCGTAAGCTGCTGCAAGTAGTCAGCGAGCGTAAACCTTTTACGGTTTAATACAGGACGACCGCCTTGGCTTTGCCAATGCGGTCGTTTTGTATTCAGGGTTACGGCCCGATTGTACCCTGTTGAATCAGGGACTGTACCCTGTTGCATTCAGGATTGAGGCGCATTTTCGATAAGCCAATCCTCTAAAATTATATGCCGAAGCTTCGGAGCACGGAGAAGTCCGGCGTCCTTCGGCAGCAATTTTTTCAACCACGGGCGTTCAATCACTGTCGAAAGAGCTTTCACCCCCCGGTTGGCTGAAATCTGGGTTTCGATGTTTTTCGTTAAACGATCGAAAGTCGCTGGAAAAATATTCGGCGTTGGCCCGGCGTGAATCACCGCCTGAACATCGGAATGAAGAACGGCGCAAACCACATCCCAGAGTTTTTGGGGATGATCGACCCAGCGGGTCATGTGTTCACGGGTGTTAAAATCATCGTAACTCATTTCCCCTGTCAAAAGGGATAGAATATTGGGCGATGGTTTGGTAAACGCGCCGGGAATGGTGTGAAGCATCCGGCCGGTTCGGGAATTGAGATCTTTCTCCCACACGATTGGCGTGTGCAGCGGCGGCCAGTGATAGTCATTGCAACGCAGCTTCGTGTCTTTCGAAAATTCCGCTTTGATCCGCTCTTTCAACACCGAAATGGTGTTTCCGGTGCCCATCACCAGCATGGAGTTGGGACTGATATGAGTCGACATCCCGATTACTCCCTGATCCAGCGCGTTGATTTCCACCATCATATTCTGGATGCGCTTGATATTCAGAGCTTCCCGCCTCGAAAACACAATTCCCAGGGTCACATCACGAGCCAGTTCGATGCAATCAGGAGTCAAAGCGAGGGGAATTCGCAATGCATCAGCCAGCTCAAATGTGCCGCCTGCCACCAGCGCTGAAATTTCCCCGAGACTGAATCCAAAATTGAAAGCGGCCCTCCCGGTATCGATCCCATGGCATTCGCGCAGCACAGAAAGTTGACCCTGCTCAATGGCAACGATCATAGCCAGAGCTTCGCCATAGTGTTCCAGCTCAAAATCCTCTCCCGCATCGATCATACCGATCAAATCAACCGGTTTTCCCAGGGTAACGGTGCATTCCTGGGAAGCTTCAGCGAGCGGAGCCAGTAGAAAAGGCCGATACTCCGGAACCGCCAGAAGCTCCGGGGTTCGCCCGAGATTCTTGACATCATACCCACGGAAGGCGAAACACGCCTTCGACATATCCTGAGGAAAATCCATTATTTTTACTATAGGTAAGACGTATGAGAACAGGAAAAACTCAGCCCTGATTCGTAATAAGACTCGCACCGTGAGCATCGTTTTCTTTATTAAGACTATCGATACCTGATTGAATGGTTTCCTCAATCTCACGGGTCAACGCGGGAATCACTTCTCTGGCTTTCCCGCCGGAGGAATTGAGCTTTTTGCCTACAGAAATCGGAGTACCGACTTTTACCATCGCTTTACGTGGTCCGTAGGGAGGGAAATCCCGAAAGTAATAGTCTTCGCAAAGACGCTCTACAGTTTCCGCATAGCGATCCACGCTGGGATGCTCCTTGAAGTAGGGCAAAACATAAGCCAGGATCCGAAAACACAGAATCGCCCGGTCTGCTCTTTTTGATATACAGTCCTCACCGCCGGTTTCCTCGGTATTTTCATCAATCCGGATCTGGTGAATCTTTGACCGGATTTTTCTGACCCGGTCGACAATAAATAAATCTTCGTTTCTCTCGATTGCCAAATCGTCTTCGAGATCGCCGGTTAATCCGGTAACTATATCCAGAAGCCGGTCTCTTAACTCCTCCGGAGCTATATCCGAAAAATCATGTGCACTGTCGATTCCATTTTTCTCTTTGAGAAACATGGTCAACAAATGGCCTCCGATTTGTACTACAGTTTCCACTCGATCAGAAGGATCCAGAACCCCCGAGAACCCCGAATCTTCCGCCAGCCGTTTCAGTCGGATCCATACTTTTTCCGAAACGGGACCCACCTGGGTAAACTTGAAACTTACCGGAACAATCCATACTTCACCTTCCCCCTTAAGTGCCTGATGGGCTTTAACTACAATAAATGAGGTTCCGTCAAGAAACGGAGTCACCCTGTCATTCATCAAGTAGACATTTCCCTCCGGAAAAATGGTGAGAGCGTAGTCACCCTTCTTCAAAACATCAATAGCTGCAGACATCGCTTTCCGATCATTGCCTTCCCTGTCAATAGAGAAACATCCCATTTTCTGCATCAACCTGGCCTTCCACTCACTACGCAGAAACACATCGTATGCAGCCATAAAAAAGGACTGAACTTTCAACCGGCGCTGAACCTCAATCATCATTTGCGGATCACTGTGACTGGGATGATTGGCTACGAAAAGAATCCGCGCTCCCGAGGCATGAAGCTGCTTTACTTTGTCAAGGTCACCAAAAACCTCAATACTACGAACTCTGTGGCTACGTCCTTTGAGAATCACAAAACGATTTAGCTTCCGGGTGAACCACATCACAAAACGCGATGGCTCCGGAGGGAAGTAACGATAAGCGGCATCTGAGAAATCTAACACACTATAAATATATAGTAAAAACAGAGGATGGTCACGTCCGTAATACCAACTCACCTCCGATTTCGGTATTCGAAGCGTTAATTTTATCGATTCCGTGTTGTATCGCCCCTTCTAAATGAGACGTCAAACCGGCGACCGTATCCTTTACTTTACCCCCCGCCTCGGTAAACGAATCAGCTACGCAAACCGGTGCGCCGATATGAGCAATCGCTTTTCTTACCCCGAAAGGCGCAAAACTCTTCGAGTAGAGATCCTCTTTCATCCGGGCTACCGTTTCGGCATAGCGGTCAAGTGTCGGATTTTCAGTAAGTGAAGGAATCATGTAGGGAATCAACCGGAAGGTAAATATCGCCCGGTCTGCCAGTTGCCGGTATTTCTCCCGCACCGACTGGCAGTGTCTGTGGTCAGCGCTTCGCAACTGGTGAATCTTTGACCGAACTTTCCGAACCCGGTCGAAAATGGTGAAATCCGTTCCACAATTCATTCCCAGTTCCTCCTCCAGAGTCCCGGCCAACTGATCTGTCAGCTTTTTGAGCTCGTAGCGCACCTGTTCGGGCTCTTTAGGATCGAATTCAACCCGGTGATTCAGGTTCATTTTGTCTTTCAACCACGATGATATCAAGTGACCGCCGATATCGAACACATTATGGATTGACGCAGATTTTGGATATTCTGAAACTCTGGCAATTTGCGCCAATGTGCTTTCAATCTGTTTTCGGACATCGTGAATATAGGTATACTTCAAACTCACCGGCACGACCCACACATTCCCTGCACTACCCATAGATCGTTGCGCCCTCGCAGCTACAAAAGCCGGTCCGTCGAGAATCGGCGTTATCCGGTCATTCAACTGATACGTATTTCCCTCCGGAAATATCGTCAACGCACCGCGTTGTTGTTTCAGTATATCAATCGCCGTCGATAGCGCTTTGCGATCATTACCTTCCCGGTCGACGGAAAAACATCCGTTTTTCTGCATAAACCAGGCCTGAATTTTGTTTTCCAGAAATACATCATACGCGGCCATAAAAGAGGTGTGAGTTCCGAGTCGGGATGCAATTTCCCCGACCAATTGAGGATCAGTCCGGGTGGGGTGGTTTGGTGTAAATAAAATGGAATCCCCCTTGTCGACAAGTTGTTTCACCTCCTTAAAGTGGCCGTTTATTTCCTGGCAGTGGATTTTTCTATCAAACCGCAAGAGGAAACGGTTGAGATGACGGGAGGCAGCCATCACCGGCTTTGAGGGCCGGGGAGGGAAAAACTGATACGGAGCGTCACAGAAATTGAGCATCCTGTATTTTACCTTGCGATTACCCGGCGACAAAATCGAGAATTCGGATGTTCCGACCCGCTTTTTTCGATGATTACGCCCGAATTTTCATGGAGGCAAAAAACTGATCTGCCAGCTCCTGCTTTTCCGGTTCCGATAACAACGTGGTATATATCGAAAACACCGGTATTTCCACCCGCCTTCGGGCTTCCGGAGACTTCGGCAGAGTAAGATGCCCGAATTCATAGCCTTTCAGACTTAGCGGACCCGAAACGGGAAACGATATCGCCCCGCCGTCGGGTATTTTGGGATTACCACCTTTCCCTCGCTGCCATACATTGACAGTCTTCGCTTTGGTATCAATCTCTATTAAAACCGCCCGGTATTGTTTGGACGGAAGTGGCATCTTTAGGCTGCCTCCAAATTCAGTTTGGACCTGAACAGTTTCGTTGAAGTAGCTCAATCTCACTGCCCGGTTATGAAGCTTCCCGTCCGTATCTTCCACCGAAGGACGAAGAAGTGATCCGGTAGATTTTTCGGCGACTTTGACCAGCAGCGCGAAGGTAAATTGTTCAGAAACAATCGGCTTATCTCTTACCGCCCGCTGAAGACAGATCAACCTCTGGGTGGGTAAAAACTGAATCGTTTTTTCTCCCGACCAGTTGTCCACGATTGTCGGCGCTTTCTCATCTTCCTCCGGTCGTGACACGAGGTGAAACTTATGGGCACCCGGGACCGCATTTTCTATAGCGCCCAGGTTTTCCGTTGGTGAAGAGAGATTCAATCTCATTCTGTCCGTGTTCAGGATATTTCCAGCCACGGTATAGTAAGCAACAAGATTATCCGAAGCCGGCAGCGGAGGAGCCGGCGAAGCATACTCGCTGTTTTCAAAGATATATTTTCGTTCTGTCGGCCCGGGAGATACCGGTGCTACAGATTTTTTAAGGTCAGGGATCACCACCGACCTGAGAGGGGGCACTTGCGCCAATTTGGCCGCATTTTTCCGGTCTCTGCGATCTTCCGCCCATATCAGACCACCTACGATAACAAGAGCCATAAACGAGCCTGTCAGACCAAGTAGAATCTTCGGGTTTACAGATTCTCTCCGGTTCGATTTCGGTATATATCGTTTCCCTGCAGCGGATGAAGAATGAGCTGGTATTACCGGCTTTATTGGTGCCGGGGCGGAGACAATCTGCTGTGTATCCTCCAGTTTTTTCGGTCGACTCCCCGGCTGAGCTACTTCTACCACCGGTACTACCAGTTTGGCTGCAGATGAAGAATCGGCAACCGGTGCCTTTTCCACAGCTTTTGCAGCGGCCAGAGATTCGAGTGCCGCCAGCGCGTCATCGGGGCGTTCCGACGGGTGCATAGAAATCAGTGACATGACCCAGCGACTCACGGCGACCGGAATATCCGGCCGAAGCTCTTCGAGGGGAGTCGCTTTGCCGGCCAGATGATTGTTCATAGTTTCCGCCATACTGCCCCCTGTGAACGGCGGCCGCTGGGTAAGAGAAAAGTACAGCACACATCCCAGGGAATAGAGATCAGTTCTCTGGTCGAGTGGTAACAACTCGATTTGCTCCGGAGCGATATAGTCGATTGAACCGAGAAACGAGCCTTTCTGGTCAAGCGTCTGAGTGGATGGTTCCTGAGCAAACTTGGAAAGCCCGAAATCGAGAATTTTGATTTGAAACTTACCCGACGGCAGCCAGCTCAACATTATATTGGCGGGCTTAATGTCGCGATGCAGCAGATTCATCTTCTGCGCGGCGACGAGAGCATCGAGCATCTGGTCCGCCACCGCGTAGAAGTCACTCCCAGACAGCGCCCCGGCGGAAATCACATCCTTCAAAGTGTCCCCCTCAATCAACTCGAAAACCACAAACGGGCCCTGTTCGTCTTCGCCGAACTCAAAAATAGTTACGATATTGGGATGCGACAGCGAAGCCAGAGCTTTGGCCTCCGATTGCAGACTTTCCTCTGCCGAGTCATTGAGGCGGGTGTCTTCCACCGGCAGCAGTCGTTTGATGGCTACATCTCTACCAAGGTGACTGTCAAAGGCCTGGTAGACGGCACCGACTCCGCCGCGGCCCAGTCTTCCTTTGATTTCATATCGGTCTGCCATGACTCTTTATACAGTGTAACCCAAGGGCAAAATTTTGCAGAAACAAAGACGTTTTTGCACACTGAATAAAGCGGTCCGCCGACGGAAATTTTTCTTACAAAGTTGGCGGATGCTTTGGCGGGAGCCCACGTCGTTGGTAGGGCTCCCCGGGGTAGAAAAGAAACCCCGGATTCGGATTTACAATCTGATACTTACGGAGAAGAAAAAGAGGCAGTTCCAGATTTGAGTTGGGATCGTACACTGTCCTTCCGGTAAAACTTCCCCACAGTTTGTACTCGGAATTGTGATCGAAACCGTGGCCGCGCCCACCGTCCTGCGGGACTTCCTGCAACCGGTCCGGTTGATGGGTAACCGATTCGTCCATAACCACAAGGCGGGAGGTTTCCCATGGCTGTCCGGGCTTACGAATATACCCCCAATACCGGGTCCCTTCTGTATACCAACGTCGACCAATATAATAATCCCCGCCCGGTTCCGACGCAATTTCCTGATTCCGACGCTGCACCGCTGCCGATTTCATCCGCGAAGCAGGAAGAGTTTTGGCACCGCCTCCGCCGGAATAGGCCCCTGCCGTCGTACAGGAGGTCAATCCTGCTGACAGGATAAGCATAGCAACCATGGCTAATGCAATTTGTGTAATTTCCCGGCTCGTCATTTTCGATACCAATAATAAATAAGAATCCCTCACCATGCAATACGATCCTGAGGCCGTTTTCTTTCCGCTTTTTGCCTCGGAATTTCAGGGGACTACAGCCCCAACTCGTGTTTGATCGCCATTTCCAGTTCGTTGCCCCTCAGGTTGGTTGCAACGATCTTACCTTCTTTGCCGATGAGAAAGGTGGCCGGAATTCCTTTGATTCCGTATTCCCCGGCGAGTTCATTCCCCCAGCTTTTGCCATCAAAATACTGCGGCCAGACCATTCCGTTTGCTGCCATAAATTTCTCCAGAGCTGCGAGGTCGTCATCCAGAGAGATGCCGATCACTTCGAATCCTTTGTCATGATATTCCTCGTAGGCGGCAATCACATTGGGCATTTCCTGAATGCAGGGCCCACACCAGGTGGCCCAGAAATCAATGAGGATGACTTTTCCTTTCATCGCCGCCACATCGACCTCCTGACCGCTCGTCGCCTTGAACGTAAGATTCATTGTGTCGCCCACGCCGGGAACGTAAAGATCCGCTGCGATCTGGTCGATAAACCCGTTAATCTGAGCCGACTCCGGATGGGGAGCCAAATCCGCTTTCAACTGATTGACAAATTTTTTGCCCCGGTCTTTTTCGCCAATTTGCGAACTGATTTCGATGTAGGGCCGACTGATTTCGCCAATCAGAGTGCCAAGCACTGCTTTTTCGCCTTTCGGAGCGAGGGAATAACGTTTGTCGAGGATATCCAGGACAGCCTCCATTTTATTCATCGCCATCTGCGCATTTACGAGGATTGAATACGCCTGATCGACATCTTTGGCGGACGGATTATCAACGATGTACTTTTCCATCGCGGCGATCTTTTGGTTTTCGAATTCCGTGGCAATTTCGATGGCAGTTTGGGACCAGCCGACAAAAGGAAAAACAGCAATAGAGAGCAGTGCGAAAGGGATTACAGGAATTTTCATAAAGCGTTTGTGTTTCATCGACGACTTAAGACTCCCCTGACAAAAAACGCAAAGAAAGATTACCGCCGCAGAGAGGCCCATTCTTTTCAACGCCCCGATTCCAACCCCACACTATTTACCGTATGCACCGTGATTTTTTCCCCGGCAGAAATCGCTGCATCCCGGAAAATCATCTCCGGCAATGGAGCTTCCGGGGTATCGTGGTAGGACATCGCCTGAAAAAGAGGGCGCCCAAAACGTTTTTTGTGCGCTGTCGGCACGCGGCCGATTTCCTGCCCGTCTTTCCGGATCACAAACTCACGGATTCCGCTTTCAAAATCCGCTTCGGCGTCCCAGATTACTACCCCTTCATTCACTTCGATTCCGGTTGGAGCCGGAGGTGGCGTTGTGTCCCCCACCTCGCCTTTTTTCACAAATTCCGCCCACATCGCCGCGATTTCGCTGTTCGGGAGCCAATTGGCGACCTTTTCCTGAGAGGGACTCAGCGGATCTTCGAGATCGACATAGTTTTCGTGAAGGGGCGTTTCCACGCCCGGGCCTGCAGGTTTCAGAGCTCCTGTGCCGGGGGTGTCCGGCAGGCGCTGAGCCAGCACAGCATCGAAAAACGGAATCGCGAGATAGCGCGAGTCGCGGGTATCGTGAGCGGAAAGCGGATCGGGTGCAAAAGCGATCAGGCCGCCACGGGATCGATAATCTTTGACCATCTCAAAGCATCCGCTGTAGGCCACTTTGAATCGTTTATGTCCCCTTTCTCCAAAACCGGGATTCGCCACCATCGGAATTTCCATAGCCGCCGCCGGTATATCCGGTTTTTCGATCTCTCCCGAAACCCATCTGCTGTGAGCCGTGCCGGATTGGAACCAGATCGCCGCGATCTTCTCCGGATGCTCCATTTGCAACAGGCTGGCCCAGAATCCACCGCCGGAGTGCCCCCAGAGACACCACGGAATTTCCGCCACCTCGGGGTGCCCGCTTTTGGCAGCGAGATCTTCGAGAGCTTTCACAAATACCGCACCGGAACCGTTCCGGGGATCACACCA
This sequence comes from Verrucomicrobiales bacterium, assembly GCA_029213025.1. GTDB lineage: Bacteria > Verrucomicrobiota > Verrucomicrobiia > Verrucomicrobiales > DEV007 > Arctic95D-9. Next base: position 20,324 of record JARGOZ010000009.1, on the reverse strand, counting down.
GTCCCGGCAGTTCTCTCGCTCCATCTGGTGATAACGCGGCCCGAGAAGAGCACAATCCCACTTCCTGGCGAGAGCCTGCCAGTGCAAATCATACGCAGCGGTAGCTCCGCCCGCACAGGCTCCGGTCCCGCAACCATGCTGGTGAACGATGATTCCCCGCAGAATCTTCACGCCATTCGGTATCCACAAGGTATGAGTCACACCGATGGACAGTTCCCCCTCTTTCTCCGAAGGCGGATAGCTCACGCTGTGATAATCCCGTGACCCAGAAGCCAATCTTTCAAGATGCAGATACTCTTTGGCAAACTTTTGACCCAGAGTCCGGTACGCTGCCGCATTAAAATGAACATGGTCCCCTTTGTGCCCCAATCCTTTGGCGGAAACAAAACCGGTATGAGGCAAAAAAGCCGGAAGAGTCTGGTGGACCTTATCGACCTGTAATTTGTATTCATTCCACGGTCGCTCTTCGAAGATCCCCATCTGACCGCAAATGAAGGGGACATTCTCCGCCTCAAATTCCTTCCGGAACCGCTTTACTAAATCCAGCATTTTTCCCTGATAAAGCGGAGCATTCTCTTCGTTGGAATCCGATTCCCCCTGGTGCCAGAGGATGCCTTTCAGAGTTCCGCTTTTCAGTGCCTCGCGCACCCTCGGAACCATATCGTCCCAAGGATGAGTTTTGGTTTGTTCGTGGTAACCGCCCGGCTCCCAGCTGCGAATCGGGGAGCCGCCCACCGCACAAGGGATCAGGCCTACGGTGATTCCAGGCCTGGCTTTCGCGATTTCCAGGCCGAACGATTTTCCGAGCCCGACTCCGGCGATTGGTTTGTCAAAATGGAGAGGATCAACAGCCGGAGCCCACTTCAGATCTTTCCCGAGTGCGAGAACCCGCGGATTTTCGATGAGGTCTTTTTCCGACACTTCCCCCCGGCCCGCCATATTCGACTGACCAACGAGCAGGAACAGATGAAAATTCTCTTGCTCCTCCGGTATCAGGTCATTCCCATAAAACGGCACCGCAGTTACGAGCAAAAGAATTAGCAAAACAAAATGTCTCATATTCGCTACCATCGAACAGATTCAACTATTGGGGAGGTACTTGCTGATGCCATTTTATCACGAAATCTAACAGGAAAATGATTGGCGCATAAATCAGAAGATCGCCGATTGCGATTCGCCCCCTGCTCCGGATGGTGACAAATGTTTACAGTGAGATATTTTGCAGCAGCTGTGGTGACTTTAGCCATCACAACACTGACCGGGAGCGCACAGAGTCCTTACCAGAAAACCACCGGAGGCGTGGATGGTCAGTTTATCCGGATCGAGCTCCCCGGTGAGAAGCGTACTCTGACCCTCAACGAAGTCGAAGTCTACAGCGGCGGAAAAAACATCGCCCCCTCCGGGAAAACGACTCAATCCGGCGGGGTGGGCAATTCCGCCAAAGCAATCGACGGCAACAAAAGCCCGGCCTACAAAGACGGCGGTCAGACTCACACAGCGCACGATCTCAAAAACCCGTTTTGGGAGTTGGACCTGGGAAAACAGGTCAAAATCAACGGCATAGGGGTATGGAACCGGGCTGACAATCTCGAACGAAGGCTCGATGGCTTTACCCTGCAGGTTCTCGACAAAGACCGGAAAAAAGTTTTCGAAAGAGTCACCATCACTGCTCCGTCGGGTTCGGTTCATCTGGTCCCGGAGGGTAATGGAAAACCACAGTACCAGACACACGAAGGCAAAAAGGGCAAAGAGTCCAACTGGAATAGCGATCGCAGCGAAAGCGAGAACTGGACACTGCGCCCCCCGGTGAAGGTCCCGGCGGATTATCGGGAAACTCTGCCTTTTCAGTTTCAGAAAGGCGATGTCGTATCCATGATCGGAAATTCCCTCGGCGAACGGTTTCAGCATCTCGCAGATATCGAAGCCCCCGTACAAAGTATATTTCCCGACTACAATATATCGTTCCGGAATATGTGTCTCTCCGGCGATATGGTCGACAAATTCCCCCGCTCGAAGGGATTCACCCCCATGGAGGCCTATCTCCAGTATGTGGAAGCGGATGTAATTCTCTGCTTCTTCGGGTACAATGAATCCTTCGAGGCAAAACCGGGCGAATACACCAAACGTCTCACCGATTTTGTAACAAAACTTCGCAGCTACCAGCCCAACGGGAAAAGCTTCCCGCGAATCGTACTTTTCAGTCCAATCGCTCACGAGAATTTGAACGATCCCAACCTTCCGGACGGCAAAGCCAACAACAGACGCCTCGCCAGATACACTGAAGCCACCCGGGCAGCAGCGCAAAATTCAGGAGTCACCTTTATCAATCTTTTTTCGCTCACCAAAAAGCTCTATAAAGAAAACCAAGATCCTCTCACATTGAACGGCATTCACCTGAATGAAAAAGGCAATGCTTTGGTAGGTAAATATATCGCAGAAACCCTCACCGGAAAGAAAGCGGGCGACTACTCCCACATCACAAAAGTGGCCGAAGACAAAAACTGGCACTGGTTCAATCGCTACCGGGCTACCGACGGAAATGATATATGGGGAGGTCGCTCAAAATTAAAATTTGTCGACGGACAAACCAATGCGGAAGTGCTCCAGCACGAACTGTCCATGCTGGATGTCATGACGGCCAATCGCGACAAAGCGGTATGGGCTGCCGCTCAGGGGAAAGCACCGGTCGTTTCCGACGGCAATGTGCCGGCACCGATTCCGGTCATCTCCAATGTAGGAGGCGGATCAGCCAGCTCCAACGCATCAAAAGAAGGTTCGCTCAGCTATATCTCCGGCGAGGACGGGATCTCAAAAATGACCGTCCCCGACGGCTACAAAGTCAACCTTTTCGCCGACGAAGAGATGTTTCCCGAAGTTGTCAATCCGGTTCAAATGCAGGTCGATACCAAAGGCCGCCTGTGGGCCGCAGTTTGGCCGACCTACCCGAAATGGGAACCGCTCAAGGAAATGAAAGACGCTCTCGTGATCCTGGAAGATACCGACAATGACGGCGTCGCAGACAAGTGCAAAGAATTTGCCAGAGTCCACAATCCGCTCGGTTTCGAATTCTGGAACGGTGGTGTGCTGGTGACCTCACAACCCGATCTGATCTTTCTCAAAGACACCGATGGTGACGATGTCGCCGATGTCCGCTACCCGATTTTACACGGCTTCGGTTCAGCTGACACCCACCATACAGCAAACAATCTGATCTACGGTCCGGATGGCCATATCTACTGGCAAAGCGGAGTGTTTCTCCAGCATAATCACGAACATCCCTGGGGACCTCCGCTGACGAATGCCTCCTCCGCTATGTTTCGCTGGGACCCGCGCCGCTTTACGGTTGCCTACCACGCCGCTAACAGCCCCAATCCGCACGGTATCTCTTTTGATAATTGGGGCTACCACTATGCAAACGACGGGACCGGCGGACGCTCCTACCAGGTCCGTCCCGAAGGACAGGGGTTTAAAATGCATCCCCTCCTAGTCAAAGAGGTGCGCCCAGTCGCAGCGGATGCAATTGTCTCCTCAGCGAATTTTCCCGATGAAATTCAGCAAAATTTTCTCGTCGCCAACACCATCGGATTCCTCGGTCTGAAAAACTACAAACTACATCGCGACGGTTATAGTTATGAAGCCACCCGGGAGGTTCGGGATAAAAAGACCAAAAAGAAGATCAAGGAAACCTACCAAGCGGAAAATAAAGTCGGCGAAGTATGGGGAACTCCTGAAGAAGAACTGCTCTCCTCTACAGATGGTAACTTCCGCCCGACCGATGCGGTATTCGGCGAAGACGGCGCACTGTATATTTCCGACTGGTGCAACGTGATCATCGGACACATGCAACACAATGTGCGCGACCCGAACCGCGATAAAAAGCACGGTCGCATCTACCGGATGGTCTATACCAAAAAGCCATTGCAAAAACCCGTAGCGATAGATGGAGAACCTCTCGATAAACTGATGACAAATCTGGAACATCCGATAGACGGGGTTCGCCACCGCACCCGGGTTGAGCTTTCCGAAAGGGACAGCAAAGAAGTCATAGCGGCAGCGGAAAAATGGATCGCCAAATGGGACCCGAAAAACCCCGACCACGCCCGCCATTTACTGGAAGGCCTCTGGGTTCACCAACAGCATAATGTAAGAAACCGGCAATTGCTCGAAACGGTACTCAACTCACCGGTCGAACACGCCCGGATCGCAGCGGCAACCGTTAAACACCACTGGGATGTCGCAGATCCCGCTCTCGGTGCCCAGATTATCGAAGAAGAGGAAGAAATGAAAATTATCCCCGGCGGACTGGTTTCCGATACTCCGGAACTCACTACACTGCGGATCAATACAGTGGTCGAGCAACTGCGCTACGATGTAAAAGAACTCCAGACCACTGCCGGAAAGAAAACCCGAATCATTTTTGCCAATCCCGATGCCCTGCCTCACAATCTGGTAATCGTGAAGCCCGGCAAAGCTGACAAAGTGGCGGCCGACGCGATAGCAATGGGCGCAGATGGATTTGCCAAAAAGTTCATTCCCGAAACCTCTGATATTCTCTACCACACCGATATGCTCGATGGCGGAAATACCGAAGAACTCGACTTCGTCGCCCCTAAAGAACCCGGCGACTACCCGTTTGTCTGCACCTTCCCCGGTCACGCCCTCGTGATGAGAGGTATATTGAAAGTGAAATAGAGATTCCGAGCCAAACTGTACCCTGTTAAGTCCCGGACCTAACAGGGTACAATACAGGATTCAACAGGGTACAGTCGCCCAAAATCCGATTTTCAGGAGTAAGTAAAGAACTTCCTCCAAACGATATATATATGCTTTGAAGCACACGATTTCCCCATTGAAATTTGAGTATATAATTTTCTTTCTGAAAATTGCGTAGCATAAAAGTTGACGTATTTTCACCAGTGACGTAAATTATGGAAATTATAACATGATGATCTGTTTTCTTTGAACCCAGGTTATGACTACACAAATAGAAATCCCTACCGGCAGCTTCCCCGCGTTAGCCGATAAGCAGCCCATCCTCCTCGTTGATGATGATCCATCGATGCTGCAACTACTCAAGAAGTCGCTTGGACTTCAGGGGCATTATATACTTTCCGCACAAACCGGTGCTGAAGCGATCAGCCTTTGCCGACAATCGAACCCCGCGCTGATTATTCTCGATATCTCCATGCCGGGGCTGAACGGATTTGAAATTTGTGAAGAACTAAAGCTGGATTCTTCGACATCAAAAATTCCGGTGATCTTTCTGTCAGGCAGTGAGGTCTTCGCGGATAAACTGATGGGTCTGAAACTCGGCGCAGTGGATTTTATATCCAAACCGGTACAGGTGCAGGAACTGATTTTGCGGGTCAATACACAAATGAAACTGCGGCGCGCTCAGGACAGACTGGAAAAGCTGTATAAAAAGAACGAAGAACTTCTCCTGAATATCATGCCGCAATCAATCGCCGAAAGGCTTCGCGAAGGAGAGTTGCATATCGTCGACAGGATTCCTGAAGCTTCGATTTTGTTTTGTGATCTCGTAGGCTTCACTCCGATGGCTGCGAAAATGAGAGCCGGACAACTCGTGGCTCTTTTGAATGCTGTGTTTTCTGAGATCGACGCGTTGATCGAAAAGCACGGTCTCGAAAAAATTAAAACCATTGGCGATGCCTATATGGCTGCCGCAGGCGTCCCCGAACCGATGCCGGATCATGCCAGTCGAATGGTGGATTTTGCTCTGGAGCTGAGGGAGGAGCTGGTTCGGGTTGAACGGCAATGGACGATCCCGATCCGCTTTCGCATCGGTATTCACTCTGGAGAAGTGGTGGCCGGAATCATCGGAACCAAACGACTCGCCTACGATTTGTGGGGTGATACCGTCAATACTGCCAGCCGCCTCGAATCGAGTTGCGCGCCTTCCCAAATCCATATCAGCGAAGAGACCCTCTTGTTGCTCGAAGGAAAATACAACTTCACCCCCCGGGGCAGAACCGATCTCCGCGGCAAGGGAGTCTTTGACACCTACTACATCAATCGGAAAATCAGCGGCACAAACGCCCACCATTCGGTGTGGCCGGGCCAGGGACTGTCGGAGATTCCCGGAGTCCGGAATGTTTGACCGCCCGGATCCAAAACAAAAACATCTTCAGCAGGAAAATTCAATTCCCCGGCTCTCCAGATAGGATTGGAGATCCCCCTTATCCTGAAGAACTTTGTCTTTTGCTACGACCAGCGAATGGGTTCCCGCCGTTTCTTTCGCTATTTTATACAAAGGAGGTGAAGCCTGTGGCTCCATTAGAGCAATCGTGTTAATCACCGTCTTTTGACCGGCTCTCTTTACCAGGTCAACAATCCCGGTTGCAAGCAGAGATGAATCGGTTTTTTCCCCATCGGTAAGGAAATCAATCCTACCGGGAGCCGGATCCAGTTTCATCGCCTTAATGATCGGTAGATCCCATTCATTTCCATACGCGGTTTCGATACGATCAATGGCCTGAATCGTCTCTTCTATAGTTTCGGGATCGGCAACCAGCCAGCGAGGTTCTTCATCATCCCCGGCATGGGCAAACCTCGCTTGTTGAGAAAAGAAAATGACCTGAAATTTCGCCGACTCCGGCAATTCCCGTAAAGCGGTTTTGAGCCGTTTTTGACAAATCGCAAGTTTCTCATCCCTTGTCATGGATTTTGATATATCGAGAATAAACACGACATGGTCCTCATCCGATTCCCGGTCGACTTTGAAAACTTCGTCGATATTACTGACAAAGTTCAGCGGCACCGGTGGTTGCACCACAACTTTGTCTGCTTTAGTGGAAGCCGCTTTGGAAATGCTGTAACTTTCCTGCTTCTTCAGCGAAACGACCTCACCCCGCAATGAGTCGACAAGGGCTTTCAGTTCCGTAATATCTTTTTCGTGCCTATCGACCCGCACCTCTAATTTATCGTGAAGACTAGCCAGAATTCGCCCCTGTTCAAACAGGGCAGCCATCATCGGAAAGTAAAAACACCGCCACGCGACAGCGAGACCACCGACTACAGAAACAAGTGCCAGGACGCCCCAAAAGAGCGCGTCTTCTGAAAACAACAGTTCCAAATCGCGCAGCGTCCGGTGATTCAGAATTTCGTTTAACATCGCCCGTTCTCTATACTAACCGAGATTGATTCAATCACACAAAAGCTTACCAGTCAGCCGGAGTTCCTTTTTTTTCTCCGTATCGAGATTTTGCATAGATTGGCTGATCCACTGCTCGGTCTCCTGACGAAGTTCATCTACAATGGCCCGGCCGGCCTCGGTAATCGTTACATCCAGATCATTCCGTTCGACCAGCCCTTTGTTGCGAAGAGAATCCACTTCATTTGTCACCCCTACCGATGTGAGATCGAATTTTTCCAACAGTTCATTCATCGACATCCCGCCCCTCTCGACAAGCCGCAGAATGTGATATCTGCGATGAGTCAGACCGTGAATCCGCAGACTTTTTCCCAGATCAACCAGGGCTGTGCCTATCAGGCCGTTTTCATAGGTCCGGTTTCCGGAGTCAGTTTGGCTCCGCGCTTTCACCTCGGCAGAAACCAGTCCGCGAAGTTGAGTTAACTCTTCCCGGAAAAGGCTCGCCGGCCGGGATTTTGTCACCTGACTACACTGGTCGGAATCTCTTATGAAATGATACAACTGCCGGGATGCCTTTGCGGTAACAACGGTATTTTCGTTTTCCGCTTTCCCGATGACCTGGCCTATCAAAGAGTCAACCAGCGGCCCTCGAAAATAGGTTTTCTTACGATCCGGAAGCGAAATAACATCGGGATCGAATTCCCGCTGACAACGGCTCAACCTCGAAAAAGCCCGGTGTGAAATAATCGTGCTGAGTCTTTCCACATCCAGCCAGACATTTCCCATATGATCAATGAAAGTGCCGTCCCGCCACGCACCAATCAGATTTTTTGCAGCTCCCAGACTCGCACCAAAATTTTCCAGTTGGCTTTGAGCGTCAGAGGACAGGGAGTCCCCCGGAATTTTTTCGAAAAGCTCCCTTGTGTTATCAATCATGCGGCCCCGTTTGTGTTTCGGTATCAGCTTTCCCCCACCACCCGCATCGCTCAACTCGAAATTTCCCCAAAATTTGTAGCGGCTCACTGGATCATGCTTCCCGGTTTTGCCATTCAGCGCAATCCCCCACTTCGATCACCCCGCCCTCAAGAATCCGACATATGGAGCCGGCCCGGTTGTGCAAGGCACGGGCTGCACCTCTCCCAATTGTGTCGTCCAATAAGCGGCACGGCGCGGCTATGCGAACCACCTCAAGCTTTACCGCACCGATCGTGATGATCGATCCCGGCTTCCGGGGAACCACACTCTCCGCCACGGTAATGTTTCGGCGAGTTAGCTCAGCCGGAATCTCCTGACCGAGTAAATCAGCCCCTTCGCGGAGCGATTCAAGTGACTGCACGCTGACATGTCTGTGCCGGGTACCGTGATAGCGGTCGCCCACCAGACCCTTGCCCGCTTCCGCCATCACGGAGCTGACCGGTTTCATAGGCAGCCGGGAACCCGGCGCAACATGGATGGAATGAATGACAGGCATCTTTTCTCTTCTATGAAATTTTGTTTCCCTTTCGTCCGGGCATTGGTGAAAAACCGGCCTATAATCGCGGAATGAAAAACCACCTACCTTTCCTCCTGATTTTGATTTCCGTCTACAGCGGAACATCCCTGGCCGGCGGAAAAAATGCTGCAAATATCGCATTGAAGGGAAAAGCTTCGTACTATGGAGAGAACTTTGCGGGAAAACAAACCGCCAGCGGCGAAGTGTACGATACCCGGTCATTCACCGCTGCGCACCCGTCCCTGCCCTTTGGAACTCTCGTGCATGTCACCAATCTCGAAAATCAGAAAACCGTCGTCGTGCGGATCAACAATCGCGGGCCTTTTCTTGAAGACAAAACCCGAATCATTGACTTATCGCTCGCAGCAGCGGAGAAGATAAAAATGATCGACCGGGGCGTAGTTCCGGTGAAAATACAAATCAAAGACCCACCGGATCAACCCACCGATTAAATTGAGGAATCGGCGCCCCCCCTGCAATTGGTCTGTGTCACCGCCATCGCGTCATAGGAAATAGAAACCGCTGCGGTAGTTTGGATTGAATGAGTGCTTCGTTTAATCGCCGCCGCTTTATAAAAGAATCCGTGTCGGCGGCAGGTGTCGCTACTTTGACAGGTCCGGGAAACTGTCGCGTCGTTTGCGGCCAATCCGAAACGCCAAATAAAAGCGGAACGCACTGGAGTTTTTCCCTGCTTGGCGACATCCATTTTGATCACCTCGATCACCATGATTTTGACTGGGTACAACGCGAACACCCGGGTTCTGAAAAGCAGATTGAAAAATACTCTCACTACACGGAATCCAATCTTCCCCCACTAATGCAGCGGGTGAAAGAAACGATTTCTTCGACAGGCTGTACTTCTGTGGTCCAAATCGGAGACCTCGTTCAAGGTCTCTGCGGAAAGGAAAAACTGGCCCGCACCCATTGCAAAGCGGCGCTCGATTTTTTCGATCGGCAGGAGCTCGGCGTTCCTGTCCGTGTCACCAAAGGCAATCATGACATCACCGGTCCCGGAGCGGTCGCAGCCTACAATCATCTGATAGTTCCATGGGTCACGCAAGGACTGGACAAAGCAGAAAATCTTCAAGCACACTTTCTCTATAAAAAAGGTGAGGATATTTTTGTCTACTTTGACGCTTACGATCCCGGAAGTCTGGATTGGTTTGGCGGTTTGATGGCGCAACGCAGCCCTGACTCGACCGGGCGCGTTTTCTTTATCGTTCATCCGCCTGTAGTTCCCTACAATGCCCGCTCCTCCTGGTGCCTTTTCGGAAAGCCGCACTTACAGGAAAAGCGCGAACGCCTGTTTCAACTGCTAGGCAAACATCACGTGATTGTTCTTTGCGGCCACCTTCACAAATACTCACTGGTCGAACGAATGACGGACGAAGGCAGCTTTACTCAAATGTCGATAAGCAGTGTAGCTAACAGTCGCGGCGGCAATGCCAGGCATCTGATTTCCGGCATCGATCAATTCAGTCCAGACCTCGTCGATCTTGAACCTTCCCATTCGCCCGCAACAGTGGCACAACGGCGGGCGATTCTCGAGCGCGAAAAACCGTTTATCACCCGCTTCGATTACGGTTCTTTCTGGGGACACGCCGTAGTAAAAATTTCGCCGGAAAAAGTGGAAGCTGATATTTTCCAACATCTCGACGAAGCGCCCTGGAAAACGGTGCGCCTTGCCTGATTTTCTCAATCCCCGGAAATATCCAACGAGGCGCGTTGGAGTAATTGAACGATTTTGGGACCAATCGTTTTCAACTCAGCCCGGTGTTCCAAATAAAGGCGCTCAAGCAATTCACTGCCCCTTTTTGTAAGGGAGACCTGCACGCGTCGCCGGTCTTCAGTACACTTTTCACGGCCAACCAATTCCAGTTTTTCCATCCTGTTGACAAGACCCACAGCGCTGTGGTGGGCAATCTGCAGTTGCTCGGCCAACTCCCCCACTGTCACCCATTTTCGACCGGGAAAACCCTCAATCGCCAGAAGCGCCTGGTACTGTTGGGCGGTCAAATCATGACTCACCGCAGCCGCCTCACTGAAACTAAGAAATTTTCGCAGCGTGTAGCGAAACTCCGCGATCAATTCGTAGTCGGACTTGGACAGTTTGGTATGCATATTTTCGCATCATATCATGGTTCCCTACCGGGATAAACCCGTCCATTTGAACCATGGCCGCCGCAGGGCCGGAAAAAAACATCCTGCATTCGGACAGCATCAATTCACCGGCAAATCGAACTTGACTGACTTATATCGTAATGCGATACAAATAAACAGAATGCCAGCAAAAACAAAGAAACTTCACAGCAACGAAGCGCTCAAAGAGACCAGCAATTATTTGCGCGGCACCATCAAAGAGGGGCTCGCAGATGTTTCAACTGGAGCGATTTCGGAGGATGATCAGAAACTGACCAAATTTCACGGTTTGTATCTCCAGGATGACCGCGATGTTCGGGGCGAACGCCGCAAGCAAAAGCTGGACAAGGCGTATTCTTTTATGGTTCGTGTGGGGCTGCCCGGCGGGATTTGTACCCCGCAGCAATGGCTCGCTGTTGATCGCCTGGTCGAATACACCAACTACCACACGATCAAACTTTCGACCCGGCAGGCTTTTCAGCTCCACGGGGTGATCAAGAGTAATCTGAAAGCTACCATCAAGGCACTCAACGAAGCCATGATGACCACCCTCGCCGCGTGTGGTGATGACAACCGGAATGTCATCGCAAACCCCAATCCTTATCAGTCACAAATCCATAAGGAAATGCAGGCTGTCGTGGAAAAGGTCAGCGCCCACCTCAAGCCGCGAACCAATGCCTATTCCGAAATCTGGCTGGACGGTGAACCATTGGCGAAACTGCCGGAAATCGATGAGGAACCAATCTACGGCAAAACCTATCTTCCCCGAAAATTCAAAATCGCCTTCGCGGTTCCTCCCTCCAATGACGTGGATGTCTTTACCAATTGCCTGGGATTCATTGCCATTGTCGAAAACGACGCCCTCGTCGGATTCAATATCTCCGTAGGCGGTGGTATGGGAATGACTCACGGGAAAACGGCGACCTTTCCCCGCCTTGGTGACGTGATGGCTTTCTGCACAGTCGATCAGGTATTGGAGGTGGCGGAAAAGATTGTAACCGTCCAACGGGATTTTGGTGACCGGGTGGACAGAGCACACGCCCGTTTCAAATACACCGTTGATGATCGGGGTGTGGATTGGATTCGCGAAGAGACCGAATCCCGGTTGGGTTACCCGCTCGGCGATCCCCGGGAATTCCAATTCGACACCATGGGTGACCGTTTCGGCTGGGTGAAGGGTGCTGACGGCAAACACCACCTCACCCTGTTTATCGAAAGCGGCCGCGTCGTCGATGATGCCCGGGGACCTTTTCGCACCGGTCTTCGTGAAATTGCGAAGCTGCATCGCGGGGATTTTCGACTCACCGCAAACCAGAATCTGATTATCGCAAGAGTCGCCCCGAAAGATCGCGCCAAAATCGATGCACTCGTTGAGAAGTATCAACTCGACGCCTATAAACGAATTTCCGGCCTGAGGCGCAGCCAAATTTCCTGTGTCGCACTTCCTACCTGCGGCCTGGCACTCGCGGAATCCGAAAGATACCTGCCTCTTCTGGTAGCGGAACTGGAAGAAATCCTCGATGACAACGGGCTTTCCCAGGACGAAATTGTGATCCGGTCAACGGGATGCCCGAATGGCTGCGCCCGCCCTTATGTGGCGGAAATTGCCCTCGTGGGGCTCTCGCCGGGAAAATACAATCTCTACCTCGGTGGCGGTTTCAACGGCCAGCGAATGAACAAGCTGTTCCGAAGCGGTTTGACCCATGAGGAACTAATCGCAGCCTTGCGCCCCATCCTGATTCACTATGCAAAGGAACGCCTTCCCGGCGAACATTTCGGCGATTTCTCGATACGCCAAAACTATATCAAGGCCAGCGGCAAAGGCAGCGACTTCCACAAAAATGTAGACACCTCAGCCATCAATGGAAAGTCGCCCCGCATCTAAATCAAAACCGGGGAATCTCCCGCTGAGATGCCACTTTCTGCTGTCTGACTCTTTCTTCACTACTAAGCCAGGTCGCGGTTTTGAAGGTAGCACCAAAGGTGGTCGTCTGGCAGTACGCCTCCTCGTCGCTTCTCACATAATAACTGGTTGCTATACTCGGAAGCAAAATATTCACAGCGGAGATTTTCCCTCTGTTAACGGACCATGTATGTCCATCCGAATTCGAATTCACGAGAGCATTGATTTGATCAGATGTAGGGCGCGCGCCTCCCAAAAACGAATAGGAAATCTGCTGGCACTGATCATTGACAAGCCAGGCTCTGATTGACCATTTATCCTTTCTATAATTGAGCAGTCGACTACCATAATTTCCGGAAGTCGCTCTCGAAACAGGCGGTCCGAACCGCTGAGACAGTTCCAGTTCTGATTCATAAAGCCGGCCGTAAGAAAGTGACGATCCGGCCAAAAGGGTAATCAGTATGAGTGTGTATAGTTTCATATCGAAATATCCATCATAAAACCACTCATCGCACCCTAAATTATGGAAATTATATAAGCGATGAGGGCTGTTCCCGATTTTGCCCCCCGATTTTGCCCCCTGATCTATCCCTTACGAAATGATTGAATCGAACCACGGAGAAGTGCAAAATAAAACTGCCAATGTTCCTTTGGTATATGAAAAATGACGCCCACTACGACCGGCCGGAAATTTACGATCAATTCTATGGCCCTCTGAAAACTCTTCCTGACTGGTTCATGAAAGAAATCTCCGGGAAACCGGAAATCCTGGAACTGGCATGCGGGACGGGAAGACTATCCATCCCTCTCTCACAGTCTCCTGAACGATCTGTCACCGGTCTCGATATATCGGAAGGAATGCTAAACCTCGCTCGAAAAAAAGCCGACGGGCAGAAGGTCAACGTGGAATGGGTGCAGGGAGACATGCGCCAATTTGAGCTGAACAGAAAATTCGATACCATTTTGCTACTGTTTAATTCAATCAGTCATCTCCATCGGAGAACTGATGTCGAGGATTGCCTGAGCTGCGTCAAAAACCATCTTCGATCCAACGGAGTATTTGTTATCTCAGCCTTCGTGCCGGCGGTATCGATTCTGAATCGTGATCCGGAGATTCGGCAGAATTTTATGGAATACATCGACCCGGATAACGGCAAAACCGTCCAGGTAACAGACTCCTACCGATACGATCCTTCCACTCAAATTTCACATATCACCCATTACGATGGTGATTCAGATCACGTCATCGGCGGATTGAACATGAAGAAGTATTTCCCTCAAGAGCTGGAATCACTACTTCATTACAACAAGTTTCAAATCGACAAAATATTCGGCTCCTGGGACCAGGATGAGTTCGGTGAACAATCCGACCACCAAATCATCTTCGCGAAAAAGATGAGCTAAGAACGATTGATTGATAGGTTATTGCTTTTTCAAGGACAAGATTCAAGCCGCCTGCGGCCTTCGGGTTGGATGGGGTGCGAAGTCGCGGCTCGAAGATTGGCTGAATGGGTGATGTTAAAATGCTATGTCGCATGGGTTACCCGTGTTCACTCGCAAAGCCGGTGCTCATGGGCTTCGCAAACGGGTTGCAAACCCGTTCTATATTTTCGACATCCGATTTGCAACGGTTTGCGCTGACATCTACTAAGTTTTCACTTCGCTTCGCCCGACAGGTCACTGATGTGATTTCCTTCGCTATCGTTCAGCGTTCCGCTCAGGCTTTTGAGGTCTTTGCTGAAATTGAGAGTCACGATCCCGGGGATTTTTTTTTCATTTGCTGCTACCTCTTCCGATGTGCCAGCTGCGCTGCCGCCACTGAGGGTGGTTTTAAAGCGAAAAACCGTTTTCCGTTCACCTCGCGATGCCGATTTCCCGTTGACCCGGATTTTTCCGCCTTCACCTGAGATCGTGTTACCGTCTTTATTAAAAACACATTCCCATTCGATTCGCCAGTTACCGTTGGCTTCATTGGTTTGTTCGGTGATCAACCATTCGTTGGGAAAAGGTAGAGAGGGCACTCCCGCATCAGCGATATCAAAATCCAGTTCCCGGTTGAGTTGCCTTCCAGTGGGGCGCTGCGCTCCTTCGGTCATCGAGATGACCCGGTCGATACCGAACTTTTGCCATTCTGAAACCTGGATTTTTCCATCGCCGTTGAAATCCGCGTGTCCGGTTTTGATTCCCTCCATCAGCGAATGGGTAAAAACTCCGTTGCCCAACTCTTCATTTTCCAGAGCAAAAACAAATTCCATACCGCTGGAACCAGTGAGAACGGTCGCTCCGGTCCGCCTTCGAAAATCGGCGAAGCGGTTGGTCAGGACCCGCCCGGTTTCACTGATCGGGATGTTTTTCGCCGAAGGCCCGCTTCTTTTCACAACACGCGCGCTGACTCCGGACGGCAGCGCTTTTTCTCCGGAGGCCAGGGCGAGATCTTCGCGGTCAACTTCACCCGCATAACAGGTGTCCATGATGAGTAATCGCTTTCTCGCCGGAGCTTTGGTAAATAACCCTTCCAGTTCATCGTAGTTTAATCCTCGTTTTGAAGGGTTTTCCGGATCGATATCATGTGTTGCAAACCAGTAGTCGTAGTTTGCGTCCTGAAGCCCGTGGCCTGCGACAAAGATAAGTATTTGATCGCCTACTTTGCTCTGTTCGAGAAACCGACCGTTCTCCAAAATGTTCTCCCGGGTGGCGGACTCATCCAAAAGAATGTGTGAAAAGACCTTCCTGAAACAATTCCCTTCGCCTTTGGCGAGCAAGTTCGCCAGATCGGTGGCGTCTTTGGCGGCGACATCCAGGTCATTCGCCATTTTGTATTTGGAAACGCCGATCGAGAATAGATATAGATCCGGAAGCTGCGCTTCGTCGGTTTGGCGATTCACAAACAACGTCTCACGTAGTGATTCCGCACCCGATGTGTCAATTGCGCAGAGCTGGATTTTGTTTGAGCCGGGTTCAAGTTCCGCCGAAACGGTTCCGCTGGCAGTTGTCAAAGCTTCTACGGGAACTTCGTTAAGATAGAGCAGGATTTGGTGTAGTGGGGTTGTCGATGATGTTGCCCGGAATTTCAGATCCACCGTTTTTTTATCCGTAGAAAGCGGGATCTTTTTCCGATTGGTAATCTCAATTTCCGGAAGTCCAAATTCGAATTCGTTCGCCTTCAGCCCAAAACGCCGTTGCCGTCTTTCGAAAGCACTGCGAAATAAATCCACTTGTTCTGATGGTGCATCCAGAACCTCCAGAATTTCATGAGGTCGATTCAATGCCAGATCAAACTGCTCGACCGGCCAGGCGCGAAGCCCCATTTTAAAAGCAATCGCATCAAGCGTTTCAGGGCGTCCGGAGTAGTGATGGTTTGGTTTAAGGGAAACGACATGACCATTACTGAAAGGCAGGACGCGAAGCACCTCGGTTTTTGCCGTCAGGTCGATCAACGAAAGTTCTCCCGTTGATCGAAGCGCCCAGATCCGCGATTTTGATTGAGGAAACAGGCTGGAGATGTAGTTACCCCGACAGACCAGTACCGGTAGTTCATCTGGAAATGCTATGAAATTTAATTGAAGAATTCCTTCGCCACCATTTGGGATCAAAATGCTTTGGGAGTCATTGACGAAGGTCAAACAGTCGGGCCCAAACCCTGCTAAATCGAAATCCGGAGACTCGTAAATGATCTCCTCTTTTAAGAGGTCAAAAACGGCGACGCACCCCGTGCCTCGACCGCGAAACCGGGTGAAGGCCAAAAATCGCCCCGTCGGGTCGAAGGCGGGTTTGGATGCACCCGGAATTTCGATATTTCGGCCACTTTTTGTATTGGCGAGCCGAAGCGATTCTTCCTCAATGACTCCGCTTGGAGCGATCGCCAGAAATGAACCATCGGGACTATAGGCAAGGTGGGCCGGGGCGTCCCAATCCTCTTCAAACGGCCACTTGATATGCTGGGTCTTCCCGTTCGGAAGCGCGATATCCTGTACCGATTTGGTCGATTTGTTCCAGATCGCGAGGCGGGTCCCGTCGGGGCTCAATTGAAATGTTGGGTCGGGTTGGGCGGTTTTAAAAGTTCCAATCCATGCTGAGGAGGAAATATCATATACCTCTATTGCCCCTGTTGGCTCTACTAGAGCAATCGTTTGGCAGCTCCCGTCAATTTGGGGTCGGTTGCCACGAACTGTCGCCAGTAACTCATCGGTCAGGATGTCGATGACGTGGATCTGATTGCGGTCCTGCGTTGCGATGATTGGATGGTTTTCAGGCGAGATGCCTACATTGGGAAACGGCGCGAACCGAAGGTCAGGATTGGTAATCAGATTGATCGAAGCGGTCTTTCCGTCTTTACTGCGAAGTTCGAGATGATCACCTCCGTTCCAAACAATCCGGGAGCCATCCTTCATCGACAACCCGGAGTATAGTAGGGGCGAACCAGAGGCCAGCGGGCGGGTGATTGTTTTCCCCCTTTTGGTCGGTTTAAAAATTGCGACATCTTCGTGAGGAGTGATTAGCCAGGAATCCGTTTCAAAAGGCACATCCATTTCCAAGTCCTCGATTTTTCCGGTTTCGATATCCAGCAGGCACGGAATCTTCGGGTAATTCGGCGGAACGGTACGATGAAAAACAAGGTAACGTCCCGTGGGGTCCAGCGCTGCTCCCGCGAAAAAGCTGGAATCGGGGTGGGGCACCCGGATCAGTAAACAGCGGGAAGGTAAGTCATAGATATGTACTTCGCGTTGGGTTCCGAGGACGAGCCGTTGTTCATCGTCTGAAATATCAAGAAATGCAGGAACATCGAAGTCTGAATTCAATTCGAAGACGGGAAACGGCTCCTGCACCACCGTCTCAACTTCAGCGTCCTGTCCTGATGCGGAAAAAATCAGAAGAAAAACGAAAAGAATCTGCTTCATTTCGAAAGTCTAGCTGAAAATGGATCAAGCTTCCAGCGTGTTTCAAAGAATCGGAGGACAAAAAAGTGTAGGACAAAAAGGTATTAGATGTGCCTAAAAGTCATGTTTTTGTCCTCCATATTTTTGTCAGAATGAGGAATAAGGAGTCAGGCATGTAGGTCTTCACTGAAACATGGAAAACAATTTCGCAAACCCAAAATCTGTAATAAGCGGACTCTTGACACGGGAAGATGCAATTCTATTCTGGCGGGTTGCATGGTTTTACGGTTGCTGATCCCACTTTACCTTATTGGCTTTTCGGTTGATCCGGTTTGCGGAGAAGAGCGAATCGAGACGCTGTTTGGTTGTCAGTTTCAGGATAAGAGAAAACTTCAGGCGGAAAGGGTTGAGGAATTTCTGCCTGCGGCATTCGCAGGAATCAATGCTTCGCTATCGGAGGCGGCCGCCGGGAAGGTTTTGACCCGGGCAAGAAAACAGTTTGTCACCCGCCTGCCGGCGGAAGTAATTTCTCCGAAGGTCTATGATATCCCCCTGCCTTACTTTTTCGACGGAATCGACATCTTGCACGATCGAAAAGGCAGTTTGGAGAAGATCATTCTCTATGCGAGTTCCCTGCCGATACGGAAAACCAGTATCCTGCGGCTTCATCAACTGATGGAGGAAGCGTTCGGACCGGCAACAGACCTTCGGACGAGGGGCAAACTCCGCTCCGAAATCCCGCGGGAAATCTATATTCAGTGGAGTCGCCCGGAAGGTCGAATTGATCTCTTTCTTGATGTTGATGACTTTATCTATTTCGGTGCCGAGTGTCGTTTGATTTTCTATCCGACCGGTAGTGCGAGGCAACAGAGAGGGGACCGGTATCTTTCGCCATCCCTTTCTTTCCGCGAGTCTCCCAGGGCGATGCTAACGGCTTACCTCGATCATAATTCCGCCTTTATCGACGGTGACGGTCCTGTTCCGCCGATCGCAGTGGGAAAAACTCCGGCAGCGCGTTTTGATCAGTACGGGGATACGGTTTACCTGAACGAATCGCTGGATTTCAGAACCAATCGGCAAATTGGCGATCTTCGGCGCCGACTGGAGCAGGCCCTTGAGAAGGAGTTTTCCGTTTATCCGGTTCCGGAACGTTACGAGCGCATCCTCGAGGTGGCTCTCGGCAGGGGGCAGATTCGGGGGAGTGGCGGTGTCCAGGTGGGAGCGGCAGCGTTTCTCGCCCATTATGATGACCCGGCGGCTCTGCCGATGCTTCGCGAGGGGTTGAAAGTGAACCTGCCTGGCGGGGTGGAACTCTACTGCGCAAAAGGAATCGCGAAAACCTGCACTGGTCCATCAATGCTCGAGACGGTGGAGCAGTTTCGAAAAGACGAAGGAAAGGCTCACCTTATCCTCTTTAACCTACCTTCCGAAAAACAGATCGAGGAACTCAGGCTGATTCAAAAAAATTCGAAAGATGCGACATTACGATACCGCCTCGATGGTTGCCTCACGCTTTCTGAAAGAAATCTGGAGAAAAACAAGGCGCTATGGAAGAAAAAGTAGCCATCCTGTTTCTCTGCCTTTGCCGACTGCCGATGATAATAGAGGAAACTATGCTTTCGCATTGACCGTAAAATCTTTCTGCGTCCAGTTGCTCCCCAGTTCAAACCCAGCTTTGATTTTTTCGTCACTAAACGATGCAGATCTCACCCACGAATCGAGATCCATGCCATCATAATCGATCTTCGAATTCTGCTCAAAAAGAAGGAAGCCGGCTTCATGCTACCACACATTGCTTTCATCGTAATCGAAACAAAACAACCCCTGGTCTTTAGTGAATTTCCCTGTCCACATTTCCTGGCTGTGATTCAGAAGATTGTACCATTCGTCGCTGCCGGCATTGGTATCGTATTTCAGACACGGTTGCACATAGGCAAGGCTGCGCAGCCCCATCTCCACCATCAGGTGATCAATTCGTATCTCCGGTAAATCCGTCCACTCATCCGGACCCGCAGCATACCTCGCGAGGGTGAATTGCCCCGCCCCGACTTGTTTCACGCCGAGTTGACAATTTCCCGACAACTCACAGAACCAAATATAGCCCTCCCCTCTCTCGCGAAGCTCCCCGACGTCCCAACATGACCCTAACTTGATTTCCGGATACCGGGCCCGCAGATCGTAAAAGGTTCTCAACTCGTCAGGAATCGAAAGAGAAGTGTCGTAAGCAATTCCCCGTCTGTCATCGAGGTTTTGACCCATCACCTTACTACACCAGTCGTGCACAAATTCACTGAGTCCGTGAAGTAACAGATCGCTGTCTGCCAGTCTGTCCAGATTTGTCATCTCACTACGATGTAGCGATTGTATTGATAGGCAATTGCTTTTTCAAGAACTGAAGCTAAGGAAGATTTTTTTGTTGTTTTTCATCAGACATTCCGAAATGCCCCTTGATATACCGAGTTCCTTTTAGTAATCTGTTAGCCGAAAAAAAATGGGAGTCTCACTACAGTATCACGCCACTCGTGAGCAGCCGATTTCAGAGTCGGAGAAAGCCGCACTCTTGAAGTGTATCGTTGATCATGGCGATCCAAACGTTGAGGAGCCAACCGAAAGTTTTGGCTTCTACGAATTCTTTGCGCCGAACTACGAAGCGTGGAGGGAGGGTAGCATCTTAAACGGATCAACCAAGGTTCGCGAAGCTGAAGAGGTCGATCACTGGATCGAACTTCTCGCTAAGTGTCGGAGTATACCTCGCAGTTTCATAAGAATTTAGGAAATTCTCTGTACAAAATCGGTCGGTGG
>JARGOZ010000251.1:9568-9851 GCA_029213025.1 Verrucomicrobiales bacterium | reverse complement strand
CCCCAGCCTCGAGCTGGATCAGGTTCCACTGGTTGATGTTCTAAACTTGCTTAATCAGCGCTCCGTTGAGCTGGATTTTGCGGAGTCGGACCCCAATCTGAAAGGAATTAATGTGGTCCTCGATGTGGCTTCGTTTGGAGCCGGGGAAGCCCCGGAACAGATACCTGTGACTCTTAACATAGCTAACGTTCCGATGGGAGTAGCTTTGAAATATGTCACCCAGTTAACAGGCACCACTTTCCAGGTCGATAATTTTGCAATCAGAGTCGTTTACGCGGCGGCC
>JARGOZ010000251.1:0-9558 GCA_029213025.1 Verrucomicrobiales bacterium | reverse complement strand
AACAGTCCTTGAGAATCGCACGTGGATCGTGCCACCGGGCTTTCTCAGCAATCAGGGTCCGGGGAACGATATCCAACTCAATGCCGATCCCTTCGCGGATGCCGGAGCCGACCAGGGTGTAGCCGGGAGTGTGTTGGTGAAACGCAAGACAGCGAAAGAGTACCTTATGGAGAACGGCATCGTCTTTGGTGAGGGAACTTCGGCAAATTACAACCCTACTTCCAGTACGCTTCTGGTAAGAAACACCCCTGACCAAATCAGCTTAGTTGACAGCCTCGTCCAATCAGCGAGGGAAGGGGTGGGAAAGATGGTAGAGGTCAGCCTAAAAATGATATCGATCTCGCAGAACGAGGTCAAGCAATTCGGAGTCGATACGTTTCTGGGTCAATTCAATCTGGGGGCGACCCCAAGGGTATTTGCCGGAGGAGGTACGCCAGGGGTTAGCGGAGGATCCGTTTCATCGAGCGGCGTGCCTACTACCCCATTTGTCAATCCCGGAACGACAACTCCGGTCGGATCATTCCCTCTTTCATCAGGTCTCCGATCCGGTAATTTCGCAACAGGCAACTCCATCGACGACGTTATCGCCAACAATCTGGCAACCAACGGACCAGGACCATCAGTTTTCAGCATAGCAGGCGTTTTTACCGACCCACAATTCCAGGCAAATTTACGGATGGTTTCACAGGCGAAGAGTGTCGATTTTCTCTGCGATACAAAACTTCTGATTCGTCCCGGGCAAAGAGGTAAAGTAGAAATTCAAAGAGAATTCATCTATCCGACAGAGTACGATCCGCCGGAGGTGCCCAACGGAATCGTCGGCACCACATCGTCGGCAAATCCAAACACTATTCCGATAGTGCCCGCCACTCCCACGGCATTTGAAATGCGACCTCTCGGCAAAATTGTTGAAGTCGAACCGACTGTTTCTCAGGATAATCACACAGTCAGCCTCGAAGTTCTCGTCGAGTTTACCGAATTTTCCGGATTCGTGAACTACGGTACGCCTATTCCCGGAATCACAGAGAACAGAATCCTAATGCCTGTCTTCGATGTTGTGAGAGAAGTAACCAGCATTTCCTTATGGGACGGTCAGTCTGTTGCCATTGGCGGTCTTCATGGACATTCAGTCGTAGACACCGAAGACAAAATACCATTCGTCGGTGATTTACCTGTGTTTGGCAGGATGTTCAGATCGACCACAAACAGACCGATCAAAGACGTGGTGCTAATTTTCGCGTCCGTCCGCCTGATCGATCCAGGAGGCCTCCCGATAAATTCAGAGATTACGCAAAACGACGCGAATGAATTCCCCCCGCGTTCCGGTCGCCCGCCCTATACAGCGCCTCCTGCTTTTGCCGCCCCTTCGATGCCATATCAGAAGTAATGAAAAAATTTCTTTCGAATACGGTGAAACGTAGTTGCAGGGCCTGGAATACCACACATATTAGCGGACTTTTTTAAAAACTAATGAGTGCATCTGCCACCCTCGCGCCTTCAGGGAACAGCGACGTAATCGATCTTCAGGACGCAGTGATTCGGTTCGCTGGAAATTCTCAGGACGGGATTCAAACGATTGGTGGTCTGCTGGCTAAGCTGGCAGGCCGAAGCTCCAGGGAAGTGGTAACCTACATGACGATTCCCTCAACTATTTCGGGAGGGCCTTCGATTTTCCAGGTTCACCTCGGTTCAGGCGAAGTGCTTTCCCCGGGCGATGAGTCGGATTTTTTACTTGCCTTCTATCAGCATAGTTACGAAAACCACATCGGTTCTTTGAAGAAAGGCGGGGTCTGCATCTATGATTCCGATCACGTCGATAATCCTAACCTTGACAATAAAGACGTAGTCCACGTCGGAATCCCGATCACTAGCACAACTGTGGAAGCGATGGGCGGAAGTGCACGCGACAGGGGCAAAAACATATTTGTTCTTGGACTCGTCGCCGCATTGTTCAACTTGAACAAAGAAAAACTGGTCGAGCTTCTAAATCGGCAGTTTGGAAGAAAAAGTGAAGACATTCTCCGTAATGCCATGATGGCATTTGACACTGGCTACGCCTACCCGATTGGGGATGTTCTTCATGTTGGATATAATCTGAAAAAAGGCCCTGACGACCGGGGAGACCGAATCACGACTGACGGAAACACAGCACTGACGCTCGGTCTTCTCGCCGGAGGTGTACGCTACGGCGCAGGTTATCCAATTACACCCTGGTCACCAGTGATGGAGATGCTGCGGACAGAGCTTCCCAAATACGGTGGTCTTTTTGTTCAGTGTGAAGATGAATTGGCGGCCGTTTCCATGGCTCTGGGCTTCGCTTACTCCGGACATGTTTCTATCACCGGTAGTTCCGGCCCGGGCCTTTCTCTTAAAATGGAAGCGTTGAGTTACGCGACCATGGCGGAGTTGCCTATTATTGTGGTGAATGTGCAGAGGGGCGGGCCCAGCACAGGTCTTCCCACCAGTGTTGAGCAAAGTGATTTGATGCAGGCGATTTATGGAAGCCACGGGGATTGTCCTCGCGTCGTTCTCGCGCCGAAAAATGTGGAAGACTGCTATTACATCGGACGCAAAGCCTGCGAAATCGCAAAAGAATACAGCTGCCCGGTATTTATTCTTTCCGACCAGGCAATTTCTTCGCGGATCGAAGCTTTCCACGCCCCCGATCTTAGCGATGTGACCGAACCGGTTCTCGATCTTTCGCCCCGGCCGGAGAGTTTTAAACCTTATCCCATCGACGGTAACACCCGCCACGCGCCTCCTGGATCGCCTATGCTTGGCGGCAAATATCCGGTAGTGACCGGTCTCGAACACGACGAATGGGGCCACCCCAGCAGCAGTCCGGAATTGCATGCGAAGATGAATGCCCGGCGCCGCGATAAAATCAAAGCGTTTGCAGACACGATTGATATCCCGGAAATCTATGGTGATAACGAAGGGGATGTTCTGTTAGTCGGTTGGGGATCCACCTGGGGGCCAATCCGCGAAGCTACAAAAAGACTTCGGGAGCATCACGACAGCAAAGTCGGATGTATGCATCTTCAATACGTTAATCCAATGCCAAATGGACTCGACGACGTCTTCGGTCAATATAAGCATATTCTTTGTGTGGAAATGAATGATGAAGGCTTGTACGGCTACGGCCAACTCGCAACGCTGCTCCGGGGGCGATATGCCAACCCGTCAATCAAGTCGATTTGCAAGACTGATGGACTTACTTTCAAAGTCAGCGAAATTATCGATGGTGTTCGCTCCTATGCAGTCGCTTCCTGATCCTTATCCGATTAACCTAAAAAAACGCTCAAAATGTCAGTATCCGCCGAGCCTCAGAAACTTACCAAAAAAGCCTTAACTGCGGATCACCCTACGTGGTGTCCCGGTTGTGGTGACTTTGCCGTCCTGGCTTCCTTCTACAAGGTTCTTGAGAAACTTCAGTTTCCTCACGAGAAAATTTGCACAATAGCCGGAATCGGATGCTCATCGCGTTTTCCCTATTTCGTCAACGGACACGGAGTACACTTTATCCACGGCCGGGCTCTGCCTTTGGCCTCCGGAATCAGTCTTTCCCGTCCGGATTTACACGTTTTCGCCTTCGGCGGTGACGGTGACGGATATTCCATCGGAGGAAACCATCTCGACCACGCTGCCAGGAAGAATATCAACCTCACCTATGTGGTGATGGACAACTTTGTCTACGGTCTGACGAAAAAGCAGACTTCTCCTACCAGCCCGGAAGGTTTCAAATCAAAGACAGACCCAACCGGTGCCATTGACCGCCCCATCAACCCGATGGAAAAGCTTGTGAATGGTGGTGCCAGTTTTGTTGCAAGAACTCACGCTGCTCAGGTGAAGCACATGATGCAGATGTTTGAGCGGGCGATTCTTCATCCCGGGTTCAGCGTTGTAGAGGTGCTATCCGAATGCGTAGTCTTTTATCCAGGTGCTTTTGAC
This sequence comes from Verrucomicrobiales bacterium, assembly GCA_029213025.1. GTDB lineage: Bacteria > Verrucomicrobiota > Verrucomicrobiia > Verrucomicrobiales > DEV007 > Arctic95D-9. The sequence continues at coordinate 5,607 of JARGOZ010000251.1, read as the reverse complement.
GACGGGAATCCAAGAAAGGGAGGAGAGTTCAATATAATCGACGAGGAAGCACACGATCCTACCAGCAAGAATGCCGCTTACCAGCTTGCCAGTCAGCAGTATCCAGGAAAATTCGGTGTGTTTTTCCAGAAGGAAAGACCCACGAAAAATGATCTCGAGCAAAAGTGGATCGACTCATCATGCGAAAAAACCGGCGGTGCTTCCGCCCGCGAATTGCTCGAAGGGAAATTCTCTGCAATGAGCTAGAGATCTTACAATCGAACTTCGGTTGTAAGCACTCTCTTAATATTCACTTCCAAACCTTCGGGGAAGCCAGTGGCACTCCCCGGAGGTCGGCTGAAATTCCCGAATTTCCGAGGCAATTTCACTTCTTTGCCTTACAGTTTTTCGGGCTCGGCCAGCAGTTCTCCAATTCGATTCAGCAAACGCCCCGCCGCACCACCGTCAAGAATCCGGTGATCAAAGCTGAGGGTAAAATTGGACTCCAGTCTGGGAATAAATTCCTCTTTTTCGGCATCCCATTTGGGCACTTTCTGACCAGCCATCAGACCCAGAAGTAGGTTTTGTTCCGGTAACGGGATCGGAGTGGCCGCTGTGATACCGAACGGCCCGACGTTGGTGACGGTTGCAATCCCTGCCTCCATCATTTCAGGAGTCAACTTGCGCTGCTGCCCCAGTTTCACCAGCTTTTCATAGGGCAGGGTCAGCTCTTCGAGTGATTTCCCATCAATGCCTCTCATGATGGGCACTAACACTCCATGCTCCACCTCAACAGCAAAACCGATATTAATCGCCGGCGGATGAACAATCCGGTTCCCGATAAGTCGTCCTGCTACCGCCGTATTTTCGGAAATTGCGATAGCCAAAGCCCGCATCGCATACAGCGTCACACCGGGTGTCGGGCTTTGTTGTTTCCGGTGAGCGATGACCGCATCCATGATCACAGGCACCGTCACTGTCGCCAGCGGGCGTCTCCAACTCCGGCGCATCGAGTCAGCCACCGCAATCCTCATGGGAGAGGCTTCGGTCATTTTGTGCTGATCGATTTCCTGCATGAATTTTTCGAAATCGCCCACTGTGACCCGTCCACCGTTGCCGCTCCCGGCCACGCCGGCCAGGTCAGCACCATTCAGTCCCAGTTCTTCCATCCGATGCCGAAGCCGGGGGCTCAAATACACAGCGGAACGCACCGGAACCGGCAAACCACCTTCCACCGTAGGTTGAACTTCGGGTTGGTGGGGAGCGTTGTGGTCGATTTTGTCCTCCTCCTTGACCGCAAAATGAACATTTCCCGTGTCGTCGTCCTCGCCTTCAGCCGGCGGCAAATTTTTGATAAGGCCGCTCTTCTGAGCGTCTTCCTCCGAAGCCTCAATGTAGGCCAAAGTAGAGCCCACCGCGTAGCTTTTGCCGATCTCGACGACCACCTCTTCAATATGCCCGGCGCACACTGCGGTGACATCCATCGTTGCCTTGTCAGTTTCGACGAGAAAGATGTTTTGATCTGCTTTGATGTCGTCGCCCGGGCTGATATGAACCTCCATTACGGTCGCTTCAGCGATCGACTCTCCGAGCTGCGGCATTACGATGGGAAAAAGTGGCATAACTGAATATGAATCTTCCTTACCAAAGGTCAGTTCCCCGAAAATGCAAAACAGGATCTACCTGTTATTGACTCTTCTTTTTGTTCTTTTTGGCATTGGATTTACCCTTACCTTTGGGGTTGCCGTCTTTTTTGATGCGCCGCCTTTCCGATCTCTTTTTTTTCGCAACATCCTCTATAGTAGTCATTAACTCATCGAGTTTTTCAGAGTTGTCCCGGTGATTAAAGGCTTCAAGAAGCGGATCGTTGGTTTCTTTCATCCATTCGCCAAGAATCCTGTGAAGCGCAGCCAAATCGTCAGCATGTTCCGGGGACTTCACCAGGTTGTTGAGACAATCGGGATCTGTCATAACATCATAAAGTTCCTCAACCACGCGGTGATCAAAAAGATCGAGGCGGGCTGCAATCTTCGAATCAGTTTTCGCTAATTTGACCATTTGCCGGTATGTGGCGGTGCCCTGAGTAGCCGTTTTAAACCGCCTCGTGCCATCGGACCAGGGGTTGAAAAGATAAAGATACTCAGCCGTTTGCACTCCACGGATAGGATGACGGTTTCCGCCCGCATTTTCATTGTATTCTTTAATCACAAAACCCCTGTTATCCTGTTTTTCCCCTTTGATTAGCGGGAGAAAAGATCTGCCTTCAACACCCTGGGGAATTTCTGTTCCCACAATTTCACAGAGTGTCGGCAACATATCGACTGCTGAAATCATGTGATCACCGTCAACCGAACCCGGTTTCACCACTCCGGGCCAACGAACCATCCAGGGTGTCCTCGTGCTGTGATGATACAGCTGAGTTTTCGCAAAGGGCAAAGGCATCCCGTGGTCGGAAATAAACATGACTACCGTCTCATCAGACTTTCCCGATTCATCCAGAGCTTTCAAAACCGCTCCCACAGCATCATCAGCCCTCCTGACTGAATTGTAATACAGCGCGAGTTCCTGCCTTACCACATCGTCATCCCACAAAAATCCGGGAACCGGAACTTCTTCTGAACTGTAGACTTTGGAAGCCTTCTTATCGGCAGTTTGCTGGTCGGAAGGTTTCCAAAACGGTTTGTGAGGATCTGAAATGTTAACGTTGATCACAAACGGTTTGCCTGCTTTTTCGGCATTTTCGATTCCCCGTTTCGTGCTTCGATAGTAGGAAGGCACATCTTTAATATTTTCCTGCCTCCCTTCCGGAGTTTTGGTCAGATCATTATCCCAGCGATAAGGTTGGTAAGGAGTAGAGTGCGAGACTTTGCCACGAATCCCCACATAATATCCCGCTTTTTGCATCACATCGCACATTACTGGAAACTTGATGTCCCGAACCTGATAAAAACCTTCAACTCCGGAGGAATGCGGAAATCGCCCGGAAAACATCACGTTGCGCGAGGGGTAACAATTCCCGACCTGAACGTGAGCCATTTCGAATCGGATGCCTTCAGACGCCAGCTTATCCATATTCGGTGTGATATCAGTCAAAGGACAGCCATACACTCCAACTGAGTCGCAGTTCATGTCATCTACCGTTATAATCAGCAGATTGGGAGCGCCAAACGAACAGGCCGTCGCGATCACAAACGCCAGTGCGGCTGCAGAGAATCGTGTAATCATGGATGGAATTCTGAGCGAAATTCGCTTGATCGTCCACTTTTAAAACACGGCTTACGCCGTGCGGATCAGCGGTAAAAGTCCACCCAATGCACTTCAAGAGCTTTAGGCTTGTCAGGTAGTAGGCTTTTCGGAATATCCACCTGATAGTATCCTTCTTTTGCGTTCAGATATTTTTCAGAAAAGACGGTTCCATCTTTCAGATAGGCAGTCGCCTGCCGCCGGTCCGCTACCATCTTTCCATCCCGGGTTATTTTTAATCCCTCCAACCCCCGCAGATGAAATCGAAACGTCAGCGTTCCGGGCCATTCCCCGTCCGCCAGCTCGACACTCGCACGACCGATTCCGAACTTGCTTTTGATATCGAGGATCACCCGGTCGCTCGCTTCGGAAACAACCACCTCGCACTTAGCCGGGTCTTCCGGTGTTACCTTCACGCCACTCCGAATTTGGCGGCAGTATTGACTCACCTTAATCGTATCACTCCCGCCGATAAAATCCGCATTCTTCAGCGTAATCGTTTTCCCGTCATCCGACCAGGAGGCACCTACGACGAACCTTCCACCGATTCGCTTCTCTTCGCCTTCAACCCATTTTTGCTTATATTCCCCGACTCCGAGATTCAAAAGATAATGACGACAATCATCATCCTGCTGAGCTTCCCGAACCAGCAGGATATTCCCGTCCGGACTAAAAGAGACCGGCCTTGCCCCGTCAATTTCGGAAAGAAGCACTCCCCCTTTGGATAAAGTGGTAACCGAATATCCTTCCTCCGGATTCCTCCAAACAGCCTCGAACCCGGTAGCAGACGTGATTTTTCCCACGGAATCTTCTGCCGCCCCGATGACGGTGAACAATTGAATAATTGCCGCAACAAACAAAGCCGGAGAGCGAAGGACTGGCAGGTAACTCATGAATGAAAGACAAGATATCCTCAAACGGGCGGAAGCCAAACCGGACTGGAATCAATTCTGCGATCCATCCGTTGAGGCGCGTAATGCGTTTATCTACAGATCTATACCCACGGCTACCTAAGACGCTCTTCACCTCAACCGTTTTTATTACGCACCCCTGCGTGAACCTCCTCCACCTGTCTATCCGTGCATTGCCGAATCACTGTCTTTGAACTAGTTACAGGTAAAACCAGAACTAACATGAAAAAAATCACACGTCGCCGCTCCTTAGCCCTCGGGATTCTGGGAGTTTCCGGTTTGTCAGATCCTTTACTCAAGGGCGCTCAACCGGGACGAAATTTACCTCTGTCGACAGTATTCAAAGGTAAATCGACCTATCACCGGATCGTAGCCAAAGCAATCAAAGAAGGATGGAGAAAAAGACCAATCCACCAGCGAATGATTCTTTTCGCGAGGGAGCTTCACGGCACGCCCTATGTGAACTACACCCTCGAAATCGACGATCATATTGAATCTCCCTCCGCCAATTTTGAGGGACTGGATTGCTGGACATTTTTCGAAATTACTCTGGGGCTGTCCCGGATGATTATGCGGGGGCAGAGCAGTTATTCACAGGAAGATCTCCTCCGTGAAATTCGATGGACCCGGTACCGGGGCGGCAGCTGTTCCGGGAATTATCTCGAACGAATTCACTATCTCGCGGAGTGGTTTTTCGAAAATGAAGCACGGGGCAATGTGACGGATATTACCCGTGAACTGGGTTATGCCGAAAGGATTTCAGGTCGAAAAATCAGCGAAATGACGATCCTCTGGAAACATTACCGGTATCTCCGGGAAAACCCCGAACTTCGCGAACCAATGAAAAAGTGGGAAGCCTATGTGGCGAAGTTTCCCGTCTATTATATTCCGAAAAGCAAAGTTGCAGTGATCGAGCCGAAATTGCAGGATGGCGATATAATCGGAATTGTCACAGGCGGACACGGCGGATTTTGTTCGCATGTAGGCCTGATTATCCGGACCAACGACAAAGTAACCCGCTTTATGCACGCTTCGCGGAATTACAAAAAGGTAGTGATCGACAAATCAATTTCCGGCTACCTGAATTCCTTCCGGTCACATGCCGGAATCATGGTCGCCCGTCCGCAGGAGGTGGGTTACACCGTTACCGACCAGGCACAATACCAAAAAAACCTTAAGAGACTGCGGGGGTAAGATGGAAGTTTCCTAGTTACTGCATTTACAATCGAAATCGTCGCAGCGATCACAGACCAGAGAATGCTTCCCGGGTGACTTACCTTTGCTCTTCGAGCCATAAGGGGACTTGGTCACAGGATTTCTGCTGACTTCGGTCCAAATTTTGGAAGAGCCATCTGTGTAGAGGCTTTTATAAGTAATCTCACAAACTTCGATCTTGTAGGGATATCCCTCTTTGGTGCAGCACTTCTCGTAGTGACAACACTTGCGGCAAATCTGCGTAGTTACACACTTGACC
>JARGOZ010000250.1 GCA_029213025.1 Verrucomicrobiales bacterium | reverse complement strand
GAAAGACTTCCCGTGATTACTATCCAAAAGAGAGATGACAGAAGAATTCGGTGAGCCTGCATCCCTTAAGTAATTACCGACCGCCAATATTACAAATCCCTTTTCGAGTTAAAATCGAAAATTGACGGAAGCGTCTCAGGCTCTTCATTTTATGGCGTTCGACTGCTACAAAATCAAATCAGTATTATAATGGATGAATATTGGGTTTTTCAGATAGATATGAGCCATGAAGGAAAAATCGGATTGCCGGGACGGCGTGGATAAAACCATGATTTCCAGCCCGATTGAGCGGGGAATGTAAATCGCCGCTCAGTATCACCACTGCTTCGCTTCACAACAACACCTGTTTTTTTTACCTATGAGTTCACCAGAGTTTCCCGAACAACAAATGTTTCACATCCTGCGCAATGGCGAGCAGGAAGCCATTGGTCCCTACAGCCAGACTGAGCTTGTCAGCCTGCTAAACAGTGAGCAAATTACCGCAACGGATTTTGTTTATTACTCCGAATTGGATGGATGGAAGCCACTTGGACAGATTTTTGATATTCAGAAGGAGGTTCCCGATTTTGGTGAGCAAGGACAGGATCCCCGGGTTGTTACAGAGTGTATCAATTTCATCAACAGTCGTGCTGAACCCGGTGAACAGGTTCACTACGTCGCGGTGCAACAGCTGCCGGCTCTCAGTTTAACGGCCGCAGTCCGGCTGACCTCTCCAAAATCGATAATTCTCACCAATCGTCGCTTTTGCATTCTCAATCCCCGTTTGATGGGTTCGATCGAGTTTGAGGAGTATCCTCTTGAGAAGATTTCAGGAGGGGTGAAAAAGCTGAAATCCGGCAAGGATTCCGGTGTGTTCAATATCGTTTTGAAAAACAGTGAATGGGTTACTCTTGATAAATTACCTGTTGAACAGCTCAATCGCCTCGAATATTTCGCATCTGTCATTCTGTCGGAGGCTCAGTCGTAAAACGAATGAAAAAACCGGGGGCGAATTATTCAGGGATCTGTCCCGGCTCGTTGCCGGACTCGGGAAAGTGAGCGAGGTAGGCTTCGCCGCATCCCCGGATTACCATTTCGCCTTCTGCCTGCTGCGGGCTCCAAACCGGTATGACTGACCTGAAGACAAATCCCGCCAGCAACAGCACCAGGCCGGCAATTGAAGTCGTGATACCGGAAAAGAATCCCACCGGAATCATCAACGCTCCCAGCCCGATCAGCGCAAAAGCCACGGTCTGCTGGATTCTGAATTTCTCCTTGTTTTCCCGGTCCAGGCCAATCACAGCTTTATGACCGCCAAACCAGCTTTGCGGTTTGAATGGACTCCGGATGCCTACAGAGATCACTGAATTCGGAGCTTTCCCGGACTTAATACAAATTTGGGAGGATAGAGTCGCATTCCCTGTTAACACCAAATCATTGCCTCTCCGGACAATGGCTGAGGGAACCGGGGTCGACACTTCAACTTGCGGCTCAGGTTCTGAGACCAGATCTTCAAAGGTAGGTTGATTCATCTCAGGGCGTTCAGGATTGTTCTCGGCACTCATGGTCAGTTAATCATCTGGACGAATCCCGATGACTATCAAGAGGTAATTTGTAAAGAATACGTAAGGGTGGAACGCGCCTGCCACAGTCTTCACAGCCGGCTACAGGTCATCCACCCGTTCTTTGAGTACTTTACCGGGGCGAAACCGAACCACGCGTTTAGCCGGAATTACGATATCGACTTCCGGGCGTGTCGGGTTTCGACCGACCTTGGGACGGTTGATCCCGACCTGGAAAGCGCCGAAGTTGCGGAACACCACCTGATCGCCCTCGGACAAACTGTCGGTGATCTCCATGATGAGTTGCTCGATGATCTGAAAAACCTCATTCCGGGTGAGATTCTCTTTTTTTGCGATGCGGTATACCAGATCGCGTTTGGTGACTACCTTATCCATAACAGTGAGCAGATTACACCGGGAAACAGGAGCGGTCCAGGTTTTCTCATCTGCATCCGGCCCGGTTGCAACGCGAGATTCACCGGATAGCAATCAGCTCTTTGCCGGTGATCGGGATTTCGTCTACATCGGCGGAGCGCAGATTCAGCAGATGCCAGTTGTTGAAGGCGTGAATGATGGCGGTGTTGCTGCTACCGTTGAGAATGATGCTTTTGCGGGGTGGTCTGGTTGAAGCGTATTTGCCTTTCACCGGTTGGGCGAAGATGCGATGCAATTGGGATTCACCGTGTCTGCCCAGCCAGGTGCCGCGCCGGTCGGCTTCCGCAACATCGGAGCTGAGCAGGAAATACCCGTCTGTTAAGAGTTCCAGTCCGTGCACGGTGAATCCGCGAATCTGATGCAGTGCTTTGGTTTTGGTGTGGAGCATGTGGATGCCTTTTGTTGAGTGCTCGAAAAACAGCCGGGGTTGTCCCGGCTTAGAGGCGGCGATATAGCGAAGGGTTTCGCGGTTTGAGCCGGTTGCGTATAACTCTTTGAGGCTGCCGTCGGCGTGATCATACAACCCGATATGGTTGCGCAGGATGAGCGCCGCTTTGCCTTCACCCAGCCAATGCACTCCGTTTGGCATGATACGGGATGCCATCGGGATGCAGTTCTCTTGACCGGTATCGACATCAAACACCACCAGCTGCGGCGGACGGGTGGACAGATCACCGAGGACCAGTCGCTGTTCGGGGCCGCACACGCTGTTGACCGGAAGTTTGCCGCTTTGGGTTTCCCCGGTGTCGAGGTTGACATGGACCAGACCGTAGCGGTGGTCGCGGTAGAGCAATGCTTTGCCGGTGGCGGCAAGTAGTCGGCCTTTGAGCGGCTTGCCGGTGAAACAGCCGGTGTTGGTGATTTGTTTTTCACGGGTGATGATGCAGCGCTCCCAGTCGATTATTCCCCGCCAGATATTTCCTTCGCGCAGATATACGGCGGTGTTGAGGTCTTTGGTGATATACCCGTCGAACTTTCCTCCGCCCGGCATTTTGAGGTTGCCGCAATAGCTGCCGTCGGTTTGATAGATCTGAATGGAGTCATTCGACCCGCCAACCGCCACCCGGTCACAATGTTTGAAATAGACGGCCTTGTCACCTGCCCTCACCTCATGCTCCAGCCAGTTTTCTCTTATCTTGATGAGTTTGCCGTTTTCGATAGCAAAAAGATCCCTGCCGCCGATTAGCATCGCGCCGGCTTTGATAGGTGCCGGCGTCCGGGGTGGCGCGGCTGGCGGGACCGATGCAAGCAGCGGTTTTTTCTGCGGGGTTTCTACAGATTTTTGCTCCGGCTTCGATTGCCGGGAGCGATTCTCATCGGGGCGCTTTGCCGTGACAACAGTGACTGGAGCCTGTTGTTGGTTTATCCCGGTTTCAGTTGCATGCGGGGTGCCGAACAGCAGCCAGCAAATAAAGATCGTCGTGCTGCCGCAAAAGATCACGGCGGCGATGGTCCATTTCTGTGATTTATACCAGAGCTTATACAGATTCATCGTATCGGGGATTGATTATTCTGCTTCGCTGCCGAATCCTTCCGGGGGTGTGATCGCTATCTCCGAGATGTAGATGTCTGCAGCTTCGTTGTCTTCAAACTCGCTGTCGGCCTCTTTGACCCAGGCCACCCGTTTGGACTTCAAATGATGAAAGAGTTTGCCGCCAAGGCCCCTGCCTTTGAGGGTTACCATGAAACCGCCGAACTCGGCATCGAGCAGGTCTTCGTCCGGATCGAAATTGATAAATACCAGGTCGTTATAGGCAAAACAGGTTTTTATCCCGTCGCGAAACTGCAGCTCCAGAAAATGTTCATGCCGACCTTCGGCGGATACTACCGAGTAGGCTTTGTCTTCGGCGACGCCGGTTTCGGTTTGCCGGGCTTTTCTCTGTTCGAGGATGTTGTCGATTGTCGTATCTGTATTCATTGGGTTATTTCTTTTTGATTGGTGGTTTTGATTGTACCGGAACCGGTTTCTTTACGGGAGTGGCTTTGTTGACCTCTTTAACTCTGGTCTTGTGACCTTTGACGGCTTTGTTCTGATAGGCGGTTGTGGCTTTGGTTCGGCGAACCTGCTGCGCTCCAAACCGCTTCGGTTTGGTAGCGGCTTTGGGGGTGGTTTTGGGGGTGGTTTTGGTAAGGCTCTGCAAATGCTGCTCGCGGGTTTTCTTTACCGGCTTCTGATACTGCGGAGTCAGGGCTGGCTTTTTCTCAGCTTTGGCGGGCTGAACTTTGGGTTGTCCGGTTTTCAGTAAGCTGTGGCCGCGCTTTGTAGTTTTCGCTTTGCGTTTGCCGAGGTTGGGACCGGATCTGGCGCGCAGGCGCTGCGGCGGGTCACCGAGGCCCCGGCGGTTTTGGATATATTGTTCCCAGGTCATTTCCCTGCTTTTGTGTAAACCGGTGCGTTTCCTCGATTGAAGGACTTTCTCCACCTGTTTACCCATCTCCGCTTTGGCGCGGCGTTGTTCCAGCGCTTTGCGCCAGCCGCCGCTGTTGAGTTCTTTCTGCATGATTTCTTCGATTTGTTGCGGGCTTACCCCGGCCAGTTCCAGACCCGACATACGCGCCGAGCTTTTGCTGACATTCTCCAGCAGTTGCCGGCGGTTTTCCGTATAGATATGGATGCGTTCACGACCGCGTGACACACTGACATAAAATTGTTCGGTATTGGAGGCCGGAGTCGGCTCTGAGCTTTGCGCAATCAGCACATCGCGCACCGACTGTGACTGGCTTGAGAATGATGTTCTGGTATAACCGTAGGTGAAGTGCCCGTCCTGTTTATCAATTACCGCCCCGGTGGCAAGTTTGATGTCACCGTTTTTGGTAAACCCGGAAACCCTGCGCACCATGCCATTGCTGTGGCGGCGACCGTCTTTGGTTTTGCCGTTGCGGGTGATGCGAATCAGCTCACCCTGCGCAAGCTCAATCTTTTGCGGTTTGAATACCTGAAACTTTTTGGCTTCCGAAAGATTGAGTTGACTCTGATCATTGAGCATGACCCTGCCGTCCTCAGTAACACTTGTTACCGTATATCTCGAACCGCGAACTATGCCTTTGCCGTTCTGGTGATACTGGATCAGTAAGCCCGGGGTGTAGTTCTCCACCTCTTTTAATTCAGCGCTGGTGAGATGCAGGTTTTCAAAGCGGGTCAAGCTTCGGGTTTCTTTACCAAGCCGGCCGGAGCTTTTGAGGTGGTTGCGGATCGCGTTCGTGACTTGCCGCCCTTCTCTGCGGGTGGGGGATACCACCAGCGGTCCGGATTTTTTTGTCGACAGAGTAACATAATCCTCTGCCAGCTTTTGATGGCGCTGCGTTTTATCTTCAATCTCGCGGATCGCTCCAATCTGATCGAGATAGTGAAAACCTTTTTCCACATCGCCTTTGGCAAGCGCTGCCACTGCCGCTTTGTATTGCCCGGGTTTCTGGCGGCGGATTTCGGTGATCTCCACCGTCTTCATGCCCGCATACTGCTGCAGAACCCGAAACGGGTCGCCGCGCGAAACGGAAGCGTGCTGACGGTGGTCGCCGACCAGCAGGATGCGGGTATGTGCTCCGGCGGCTTCAAAGAGTTTCCACAGATCCCGGTTGCCCAGCAGGCCGGCTTCATCCACAAGCAACACATGTCCGCGGGTTTGACGCTGCAGTTTGCTGTTCTGCAAATAGTGGGCCACGGTGTTGGCGTCCGGGAAACCGGCGGCACGAAGGGTCTCTCTGGAAGCGGTAGCGGACGGGGCCAAAGCCTGGACATTGCGTCCGTTCAGCTTGATCGCTTCAACAATTTCTTCGAGCGTAGTGGTCTTACCTGTTCCGGCTCCGCCTCGCAAAGCAATGATGCGATCGTGACTGGTCAGTACTTCGCGAACCGCGCTTTTCTGTTCATCGCTTAAAAAATCTCTCCTGATTTGGTAACCCGGCGCACCGAGCGGGGCACACCGGGATTTGCCTTCGCGCACCGCTGCAATCAAAGAGATTTCCTCGGTTAATACGTTGTAATCCGTACACAGAATCTGTCCGTCGATGCGTTTTTCGATCAGTTTTCTGTCTGCGGCTTCATCAAGTATCTGCTGCGGCGTGACGCTGCCCACCCCGAAGCGGAGTGCCTCGGCGATAAGCCGGTTCTTGCGAACCACCGAGTCACGGGCAAACTGTTTTTCGATGGCATGATCGAGCGCCTGTTTTGCGCTGATCGGTATGCCGGTTCTGCTGCCGGCAAGAGTTCTGATTTGTGTGAGTTCGTCAATCGATAAACGCTTCTCCCAGATGCGTTGTAATTCCGCATTGCTGAGGTCGTTGTTTTTGCGTTCCCGGGTCAGAGCACCAAGTCCGTCTTTATCTTTGTCACTGGTGAGATTTCTGCGTTTTGCTTCCGCTTCGACTACTTTTGTGCGCCGGGAGAATCTGTCGATCACCTCCGGGGTAATCCCGATGATCTCCCAGTTGTTGCGCGTGCGTTTTACCGCATAGCCGAGTTCAGATACGTTCTTTGCCAGCCGCGCGTGAAAGGCTGCCTGATGCAGCGGCATATCGCGGCGGGCTTCACGCATTTTGATCGCTTTCCAGCGGTTTTCCACTACATCAAACGTGGCATTCGGGACGACAAATGAATGGATATGAAGGTGGGGGTCGGGTTCACCGTTTACCGGCCTGCCGGAAAAATGCACAAACTCGGCCCACGCCAGATTCCCGGTCCAGCGATCATCATAGATACCATTGGCACGGACTCTGGTTTCGGTCTGCGCCTCGATATCAGCCATGGTATCACGCACCGCTTCCCGGAATACCTCAGTCAGCCGGGTGTCACCGGTGAGGGCCTGAACCACGCTTAAGCTTTTCGGTGAATGGAAATTGATGTCGAAACCAACGATGCGGTTTTTGTCGTTGCGCGGGGTAAGCTGCTCTCCGGTTAAGGGGTGGAGGTTGTCGCAGAGTCGTTCGAAGGTTTCTTTTGTTAACTCTTTAGCCCGCCCCAGCATGGCGGCTGCCTTGCCATACCACCTGCCGATCACCTCCTGTGATTCACTATAGTAATCCTCCCGCGACAGCCCGCTGCCGTAGTAACTTTTTGCGGCCGTCCCGCTGCTATGGCTTACCACCCTGATCACACAGAGGAAGACGGTAATCTATATATAATTATTAGGGGAGATGTATATTGCCAGTTCAGATCCGAAAAAGTAATATCTATCAAAAATAGAACTTGAATTAATTCAAGCGATTATATATAAAGACTACATATTATAATGAGAGGCAAAAGTGCAAAACCCGAAAACCAACGTGGACAGGGCGTTACAGTTACTGGAGGAGTTCTATCAATCCTCCAAAAAGGATTGGTCTGAGCGCAAAGGAGTACGCCCTTTCGACGAGCTGTTTCTAAGTAGAATTTTATCTGTAAAAGGTATATTAAACGGTATAAAGAACGGTGATGTTCCAGTTCCCCAGCCAGTAATTGCGGATCTAGTAGCGCCCGTTGTATTCGAGAATTTTGAAGCCGGTCGCAATTTTTGCCGTGCATTGGGTGAAATGGGATTTATCTGTGAATTATCGCGTAACGGTATGGTAAGTACTGCCAAAAGGGAAACTGCGAAACAGCTGCTAGAACTGCTGAATCAATATTATCAACCATATGACAGTTGCCCTCATAGCTTAGTGGGTTTTGGAGAAGGGATTCTTTCAGGAATTGAAAAAGGGGAAATCACAACACCGCAGCCGTGCTTATTCACTTTATTTGAAGAACTTCATGGCGAACGTCGAACAAATAGTTTCTTTCAAATCCTGTCAGAATCAGGAATTGCAGCCGAGCCGGGAATTCAAAAGGGAGTCATTAGGAGTGGATAAAACTTAGTTTGTTGGCAAATCTCCAGAGGGATTGCGCCCGGTATTAAATCGATCGAGCACCCTACTTACAACATCATCGATCTTCCTTCGTTCAAATGGATTTTCACCGGAATTTAAATCACTGATTGATTTTTCCAGATCACCAACGACCGGAGAGATCTCATCGTTATGCCATGCACGGACAACGCTTATCAGCATTTCCAACTCGTCTGGTTTCACATTGAAAGCAGAGAAACAGAAGTATAAAAACAAAAGTGATTGCCGATATACACATCCCTCACTTAACAGCAGTCCGCGACGAAGCAGGCCTAACAATAATGAAGGTTTATCCACCCGTTTTCGAAACAGTATCGAATTACACCTGCGTTCTGACTCCCTGCATTCTCGCCTTTCAAGCAGAAGACCGCTCAAAGCATAGCACTTAAGTTTTGCTTCAACTAATTGAAACCACAGACTGGATGAATGAACTTTTCCACTCATCACATGTTCTGCTCGCTCTATTGAAACCCAGCAGTCCCCCAAAAAAGGGTAACATTCAGCGATTTCAACTCTCTCCTTTTGGTGACGGTTCACCATTCTGTTTATACATTGATCCATATAAACCCCGGACCTAACTAAATTAACTCTGGCTAAGTCACTGTCGTTAAAACGGCATTCCCCCCTGCTTAAAAAAGCGTGAGCTTCATTCAACCTCCGGTGGGATTCCTGGAATCTTGATAACTTACTTAGGCACAAACTGTAGGTTGTCAGGGCGCGGAACCTGAACTTCGACATCTGTTCAAGTGATTCACAACTGATATACCGGCACAAGTCGAGTGTCAGGTAGGAAAATGCACTGGCCGTTGACCAATACCTTTTTGCCACATCCTCAACCGAAGTAATAACACTTTGCCATGAGTGTTGCCGATCCAATAAAAAGTATTCGCCCCTGTTAAAGTAATGTAAAGAATAGCCAAGCATTATCTGGATCAGATTGATCAAATCACCATCTCGGCCTTTAAATCCAGATAGCCAGATTTCAACCAGATTGCGCGACCACTTACCGGTTAACCAACTTGAATTTTGAGCTTCCAATTTACTAAAGAACTTTTTGAGAACTTTTCGGTTATTCTCCAAACAGTCCGATAGATCACTGTCAAGTTCATTCCGCCACGAACTTGATGCTATTAATTCCCAATTTTGCGATAGATAGGGTTCATTAACCCTGCTTCCGGAAACTGTTTGTTCAACAGAAGACATGCCGTTTACAGATTCGATCCGCCCCTCCGAAGACACTTCGTCAATGACTCTATCAAAATCCTGAATTAAACATTGCCATTGATTCATAAATTTGGTGAAGATAACAGAATCTTCAATTCCGTACCGCCCGTAGATTTTTGTCCCGTTTATTTTGAAGTCAAGACGAATGGATTCGAGATAGCTGGTGATTTCCGTACCTTCATTCCTGCAAAAGAAATTTGTTTGACGCAAATCACTCCCTGCGCACCAAAATTTCAAACTGTTGGTGCCAAGTGAAAGTATTAGTCGCGCCTGGTTTATTGACCGAAGCCCTAATCGTAGTCTTGCAAAAAACACAGCTCTACTCTTAGAATTATCCTCCACACCTTCGTGAGCTGGTAAGTAATAGCGGCTCAGCATCAATGCTTGAATGGAGTGATGAATAGTCTCACAAACGGGCGAATAATGCCCTGTCGCGTAAAACGCCCGGATGTACCAGTCCCCGATCCAAAAGTGTATTCTGGGACGAAGATGCCAAAGTGAATAAACCTTCACAAATTCACCTTTGTTACCCTTTGGAACTTTTACCTCGGAAATCGATTCAAGGAAGTATTGCAGACCAAGCCTCATATCATTGTACTTCCATGTATACCCGCCCGGTTTTCGATAAAACACTCCCTCTCCTGCCAACTCCGGAAGCCAGCCTGATTTTTTTGAAAACACGATTTTATGTCTTTCGATATCATTGTCTCTACCCTCTATGTTGAACCTGTGCGGGCAAGGAAAAATTGCTTCTGATATAAGAGCGTTCGTATGACGGGACTGTCTGAACAAAGTAACTCCATACAACCAGAGATACAAACTGCTGTTGTCCGTATCGGAATCCTGCAATCCCATCATTTTGGACCCAACT
>JARGOZ010000249.1 GCA_029213025.1 Verrucomicrobiales bacterium | reverse complement strand
CTACCTGAGAAAAACGATCCGCCCCGCATTGCACGGCTCACAACCTCAAGAGTGACCCGTAGCCTACTGGCAGCACCACTCTGCGACAGGCCTGAATGCATGACTAAAAAGGGGCATGTCGACTGGGATGGCAGGCGGTTGGAGTCCCCTCGCTTGTTCGTAACTGTGTGGCACTAGAATACCTTCAACGTCTTGTTGCAACCCTCAGCGAGATCCAGTCCGAAGTTAGATCTCTTCAATGCTTCGAAAACCCATTCCATCAGTGGTGGTACTCGTGATTCCAGAAGTTCGATGAACTGCTCGCGCTGCTCGTCATCAAGATCCTCCTCGATTCGGATGATTGCAGAGTCAAACGGCTCCAAATCATTGAACAGCGAATCGTCATCCAAGGAAGCATTGAGATACTCTCCGTCGGAAAACGTTACGCAAGGTTCTACGCCAACTCCCTCTCCAATCCTGTAAGCCACAACGACATCCTTGATAATCCTATTCTGATTCGCGTCCGCTACGCGGGTAAAGCAACGTTGGGTTGCAGCAAGAATCCCGTCGCCAAGTGCATCCCAATCGATCTCATTCGGGCGACTCCACGAAATGCCACTGGCCGCTGCAACCTCCTCATCTCGGATCTTCAAGGAACAATTTATGTGTATATACTCGCCAGTCTTATTCGCTACCCAGACGCGTTTCCCACAAACCACACAGAACCCTGCACCACGGGAGCATGGACCGCACAATCCGTCATTCGCTTTAGCGGTCGCCTCCAGGATCTCGGTGCCGCATTTTGTGCATGGAACGCGCATATTTTTTAGACGATTACGGTAAGTGCGCCAGTTACCCGGCACCCCCTCGCAGATCCCTGCGTGCGATTTTCCCGCACCAGATTCCTCAGTAATTCGCGCACGTAACAGGTTGTCGTTCGTTTCGTCTACTTTTCCTTTGATTGATTTGAAGATCAATCGAATAATGACGGGTTCAGATTCCCTTCCGCGTCGTTGCCATTGAGCGGACGTACCTGCTCTATGAATTTTTGACTGGGACGGTAATGGTGTGTAACCAGAAGAACGAACAGATCCGCCGGTCCGCTTTTCGGTAGTGGTGATCTCCAGATCGCCATTATAGGCAAACTATATTGTGGCGATCTGGAGATCACCACTACCCTTATCGCTACCTGTGAACAACGATCCGAATCCTTTTCCCACCCGACATCGGCGTAAAAGCAGCCACCCTAAACAACCCGCAAACAGTTCGCCATAGGCCGGTAATTGCCATTCGCAAACAAGCAGACTCAACTGGCGGCAAGCCCCCAGGTCTGTCCAACAACCGATAAGTTTCGGAGCTAAACTCAAAGCCTATCTTCGGTGTTAGGCCGGTGTGTGTTTTCGTCTGATTGCCATGACACCTACCGGAACCGCCACCACCAATATACATATTATCCAAAACGGAATCCTCACACCCACCACCCATGGAAATACCGGGTGCTTACCGACAGCAAAAGTTCCTTTCAAAGTCTCGAAAAATTCAGGAGGTGACCCCAGGTAGCTTTCATAATCCAATAGTTCCAGGAACGGCTTAAACACTGCATCAGTTTTTGTTCCTTTCACCACCAGTAACGATCCTCTCTCTGCCCCAATTCCAATAGCTCCAAATGGAAGTTCGAGTCCGAATGACAAGAAGCGGAAATGCGATGAAATCCACATTCCGGTTGAAGTTAATATCAAGATCGTAAGTAGAAGTTTCATTACTGGATACCAATTAAGGCAGGAACGCCTGCACCCCCTTCGCAGATCACATCATGTGGTTTCCCCGCACCAGGCTCCTCAGTGATTTGCGCACACAACCGGTTTTCGTTCAATACGTATACTTTGCCTTTCATTGCTTTGAAGATCAATCAAATAATAGCGGCTGCGGCTTGCCCTGAGCATCACGGACATTAAGCGGTCAATACACTACTCTGTCTGGTTCCTGTTATATCCATCGTTGAGTCGTTCCGCATTTCGGTATTGGATCCCTCATCCACTGAACGAAGTCGTGGTGGGCGGGAAGCTTTTACTACTGAATTCGACATGATAATCCATAAAACGAAAACCACTGCAAACCCTGATACAAATGATAGAATTCTGGCATCAAAGTCGCAATTGTTTTCCAGCCAGATTGTTCCTGCAGTCCACAGGGCGGGAATAAGAAAGTATAGCAATCCAGCCCTCCGCACAAAGTATGGTAAATAGGAGAGGGCATCATAGTCTCGATGCCCACTGGCTTTGAGAGTCATGGCTGTAAACAGAATTCCGTACACGATTATGGACGCCTGGATCGCAACAAAAACGATTTAAATCCTATATTCTCGCAGCCAATTCATTAGTGGCGTAATGTATGAAGACAGCGAGGAGATGGCAAGCCAATTTGATCGCCCACAGGTAGCAACACGGGTAGTGGCGATCTCCAGATCGCCGCTATGGGCAAACTACAAAGCGGCGATCTGGAGATCACCACTACCGAAAAGCGGACCGGCGGATCTGTTCGTTGTTCCGGGGCCGATAAAATGCGCGGCAACCACTGGGGAGATCTTCGGGGCCGGGGGATTTGCAGAACGAATAACAAATAGAGCGAACATTCCCTTCTGTCTGCCTCTGAGATCTCACACTCCCGCACAGATAACCTGCCGCCCACGAAACTTCGATCTAAAAGCGGAGTTCCCGGTCCGGAACCCGGCCACTGCCCCGAATTTTTAAACGATCCGGTAAAACATCCATAACCGCGAAGGCATTCGAATCCGGCGTATCTACCATTCCCTGAATCGTCACAAAATGAACACCGTTGCGCTCGCCATAATTCCCCGCGTGATTGTGCCCGTTTAACCAGGCGACTACCACCCCGGGAAATCTTTCGATCACTGCGAGCACTTCCTGGTCATTCCAGAGGTTGTGCGAATTATCGGGAAGAATGGGATAGTGACATGAAATAATCGCTTTATCCCCGCTCGAAGCCGCCTCTTTCAACTGAGCTTCCAGCCATTTCATTTGCTCCGGCCCGATCGCTGCGTTCCAGCTTTTGGCACTCTTACGGCCTTTGGCAACGTACTCTGCCAGCATTTCGCTGGCTTGTTGGTGAATGGTAGAACCTTTGGGCTGAGCAAAGGTACTTACCTCTGTTCCATCGAGAAAGATGAACCGCACCCCGCCTTTGGAAAATGCGTAGTAGGGATTGGTAATACCCATTTTCGCGGCGACTTCCGGCTTTTTGTCCTCGGCGACTGAGAAATCGTGATTGCCAAGAATCTGATAGACCGATGATTTCAAGTCCCGAAGCGGTTCCAGAATATCATCAAAACTCGCAAAGTCCCGGTCAATCAAATCCCCGAGATGAATCGAGAAATCAACATCCGCCTCATTGATCGATTTGACCGCTGCACTGAGCTTTTTAATGCTGTTTCGATAATGCCGAATCCCGCCGGGATCCGCATCGACATATTGGGCATCGGCAATCAGGCCGACGGAAAAAAGAGGATTCGTTTCAGCGGAAAAACCGGATGAACCGGCAGCGGCAACCGATCCAGATGTCGCAAGAAATGTTCGGCGGGTGATCATTGTTTGGCAGGGGCTTTTTTACGCGGGGCCCGGGCTTTCGCATGGTCCTCGACGGTAAACCACGGATTCGGAGGCAGAGCCATCACTTCTTCACTGGTTGGAATTGTGATCCGGGGGTTGGGTTTGTCATAGTCATCGAGGTTTTCATTGAGGCGATCTTCCGTTACCGATAGCGAAGTCACTCCGTTTTCCGGCACCTCCATTCCGGCCACCCAGACAATGGCATTGAGCACCAGCTGGCGAACCCCGTCGATCGCCCAGTTCCGGTGGTAGTGACCGCCCGTATAGCCGATTCCGCGACCACCATCCTCGCGCTCGATTCCCCACATCAGAGTCTGGCGTTTTCCGATGCCTTCGTAGCCTTCTTTGGTCCACAGATTGATGATTCGCTTGAGGCGTTCACGGGTCGGCACCGCCGTGGCGAGATCGAGAACCTTTTCGCGATCCTTTTGAAACCGCATATTGTAGTAAAACTCATCGTAGGCGGTGACTTTGCCTTTTACGCCGCGGGAGACCGGATGATCCGGCAGGGCTTCCAGATCGGCGACCCAGTGCGGATTCACCGAATAACCGGTTTCAAACGCGCCGCCGATCCAGGGACGGTAATACTTCTCCCCTTCCGCCGCGGAAGGATGCACTGCGTAGTGCATAAACATGAGACCAACACCCGACTTTGCGAGATGATCCGCCTTTTCCCATCCCTTCCGGATTACACTGGTTCCATCGGCAAAGATAATTACCGCATCAACTCCGTCGAAAACGCTTTCATCCTCAGGCCATCCACTGATGACTTTTGCTGATACATCGAGACCGCTTTCCTTGTTGAGAGCGTCGGCCAGTAACATACACCCGGCCCGGAATTCGTGCTCCCCTGAGCTATGGCTGCGGCTGCCTGCGAGAAACAGTATATTCGTTGTTTCGGCGGAAACGCTGGAGAGAAAAATAGTGCTCAGGAAAAGGAGAGAAAAATATCGGAGAAATGTCATAGCTGGCTTCCTTTATCATGACCGGAAACAGCCGGGCTGTCCTGCCCACGAACACGTGAATTACGATGCCTGTTGCAATTCGGCTCAATCTTTGAGAAGCTGCCAGCCGGAGTCATGATCAATCGCGGACAACATTTCGGCATAGGGATAATAGAACAGGTATTGGAACCTTCTTTGTGCGATAAAGTAGTCGAATATTTCGACCGCTCTGACAAAAAAGGTACCGGTGAAGTCGTCCGTCCTGACGGGAGTCGAGCTCAGGGAAAATCAAAAGTTTCGATTGATCTCGATATAGCGGAATTCCCCAAAGAACTCCGCGATCAAATTCATTATCACATCGTAATGGCGTTCGTGGAATACCAGAATCAGTTTCCCAGTTTACAAGGGCTCGAGTTCCGGACCATGGGTTACATGATTCAAATGTATCCGAAAAATCAGGGCCGGTTCGACTGGCATTCCGATGCGACAAATCTGGAAACGTTTCGGAGGCAGGTTGCCATGGTTCTGTATTTAAACGATGTTGCCGAGGGAGGCGAAACAGAATTTCACTACCAGGAACTGCGCGTCGCACCCCGCCGGGGAAACTGTATCTTCTTCCCACCGTTCTGGACCCACCGCCACCGCGGAACGGTTCCCGTAAGCGACGACAAATATGTCATCACCTCCTTTTTTGAGCGGGATTTTGATGCGGAGTAGACGCCCGGCCTACCGGAGCTTCGACCGCATCCACGAGGAAAACATATCCCCGACGATAATCACCGAGGCTCCGAGCATGATATAGAAAAACATCCGGTCCCAGTGAAAGCCTTTTGCCAGCGCAATCAATTTCCCCAGAGTCAGAAGACCTAGCATCCCCAATACCGTGGCATCTTTGAGACAGGTTTCCCAGCGGTAGAAAAAATAGATCAAAAACCGGTTAAACACATCGGGGAATACGGTAGTTCCAAATACATTAAAGCGACTCGTCCCGGAGGCGAGTCTCTGTTTCGCCGCTGCCGCATCTGCATTTTCCACCACCTCGCCCCAGAGCCGTCCCAGAATCCCGAAATTGTGAATCGCCAGAGCGAGAACCAGCGGCCAGACCTGAAGTCCCAGTAGAGAAATCAACAAAAACGCGAGCAGGTACTCCGGGATCGCCCGGCAGATCACGAAACTGAATCGCACAAAAGGACCGATGATTTTCCACAGTATCGCAACCGGCGCCGAAACCTGTCCGCCCGGCAGACCAAAGGGATCTTTCCGGGAAAATCGCCGGTTTGCCATCGCCATAAAGGGCAGAACAATAGTGGAAGCGAGGATGATCGCTGCCGTGGCAATACCTAAAGTTGTCATCAGCGCAACAAAGCCGTCACCACTCAAAAGTTCCCACGCCCAGGGAATCGCATCCAGCCAGTTACCGGATTTATCGACCGGGTTGGGAACCAGCTCGCTGACAAAGTTCTGAAAATTTCTCCAGCGACGTTCCGCCGACAATCTTCCGAACAGAGGGTTACTGGTCAGCCATGCCCAGGCCACCATCACAACTACAACAATTGCGCTGATGCGCAGATACCAGTTGCGGGACTTCGTCCGGCGCAGCTCAGTGACTCTTTCTTCGCGATTCATCGACCCGCCACCTCCGGGTTGAGATGCTTCCGGATTCCCGCGCCCCAAAAATCCACCGCTATAATCATGGCGAGAAGCAGGTAAAAGTAAGTCCACACTTCTCTGTAGTAGAACTCCCCGTGGGAAAGTTCGATATACAGACCAATCGTTTCGATACCTACAAACCCCAAAACCGCGGACGAGCGAAGCGCGCACTCAAAGCGGTAAAAGGTATAGGTAATCAAATTCGGCAGCGCGGACGGCACTATACCTACAAGAAAAGTCTGCACAGGGCGATGGCCGATAGCTTTGAGAGCCTTGGCCGCATCGAGGCATTCTTCATCGATCAGCTCGGAAAATACTTTTCCCAGGGTTCCAGAAAACGGAATCGCCAGCGCCACCATTCCGGCGAACGGAGAAACACCAAAAGCGGACAGCAGCAACAGCGCCCAGATCAATTCATGGATCGAACGGCACAGGCTCATGAAGAAACGGCTCGCGAAAAACACCACCCGGAGAACACTTTTCAAAACCGGCCCGCACGGCTCCGGCCACCAGGCGGAGGAGCCGAAAAAGCCGAGCACAAGCGCGGCCGGAACCGCGAGACTCATCGCTGCAAAAGCGAATTTCAAAGTCAGCAGAAGCCCCTTGAATCCTTTGACCCAGATGTGGTCCGCGTCATCGGGCACATTTGGGTCCTGATAATCAAAAGCCGGATGAAGGGCCGCCTTGAAAAATTCGCCGGTACGGCTCCAGTGCTCGGCATCAGGCGGAAAGAGCCCGGCCGGTTTCAGGCCGAGGCACCATGCGCAGATGAGGAACACAAGAGCAATTCCGGATATGACCCAGCGACGCTTCATGATTCGAAAAAAGAGTGGAAACTTTCCACACATTTGACGTTCGTCACGATGGGACTTTTGCTTTTTTGGCAGTCTTCAGGTCAACCGGGGCATGCCCCGCCGTAACCAAAGTTATTGCACCAATTCGAATCGCGGAGATCGGGGTACTAAAAATCGGCGATTGGCTCTTCAGTCGAACAGGCGGCGAGGAAACAGAGACCAGGTGTAGTGGCCGTTCTGAAAATTGGTATCACAGGCAAATCATATCGGCAGAAAACACCATCCTAAGCCACCAGTTCTTTAATCGGTTTCCCTTCGTTGACAATCGGGGTCGGCCTGCCATTGAAATCATCAATTGTGATCTTCTGGTAATCAATACCGAGATGATGGTAGATCGTGGAGAGAAAATCGCCGGGGCCGCAGGGACGTTCGATCACGTCTTCGCCGCGTTTGTCGCTGGCTCCGATGACACCGCCGGTCTGCATTCCGCCGCCGGCCCAGATATTGGAAAAAGCGCGCGGCCAGTGATCGCGACCGGGTTGCAGAGTGCCGGTAGGCCCGCTGGCATTTCCGCCACCCGTGCTGCGGCTGAAACTAATCTTCGGCGTCCGCCCGAACTCTCCGGTGACCACGACGAGGACACGTTTATCGAGACCGCGTGCGTAGATGTCTTCAATCAAAGCGGTAACCGCCTGATCGTAGTTGGGCATACGGAAACGCAGAGCATCAAACTGGTGGTGGTTCACCGCGTGATCATCCCAGTTGTTGACCCGGCCACAGAGAGGACCACTCAGCGTACTGGTGACGATTTCCACTCCGGATTCGACCAGGCGGCGAGCGAGGAGAAGTTGCTGTCCCCAGCGGTTTCTGCCGTAGCGGTCGCGAGTCTTTTTGTCTTCTTTGGCGATATCAAAGGCATCCCGGGTTTTCGGGTTGGTCAGAAGAGTCATCGCCTGGGTTTCGAATTCGTCGAGAGCTTCGAGCTCGCCTTCGCGGTCGAATTCCCTCTCCAACCGGTCGAGACTGCGGCGCAGGGCGAGTCGATCACTGAGTCGGCGGGTTTCAGCCGGGTCGGCTAATCCGATATTGGGCACTTCAAAATTGGGTCGGTTCGGATCGGCACTCACTGCGAACGGCGAGTAGGCATTACCGAGATAGGTAGGCCCGCTGTATGTGGCATTGATCGAATTGACCGCTACATAGTTTGGTAAAGGATTGGCTCGCCCGCCTTCCTGGGCACGAATGTAGTTGGCGACCGACATCCAGTCGGGATACTTCGGCTTCGGTTTGTCGCGGGTGTCAGGATCGCCGGAGAGCAGCTGAATCGTTCCCGCCGGGTGACCACCGGCTCCCTGGTGCATAGATCGTACGATATTAAATTTGTCGGCAATCTTCGCATGCATCGGAAGCAGCTCAGTGATGCGCGTGCCGGGAATTTTTGTGCCTATCGTTTTAAATGGACCGCGATATTCACTACCTACTTCCGGCTTCGGATCATAGGAATCGACGTGGGAAAGACCGCCCGGCAGCCAGACCATGATGACCGCCGTCTTTTCGTGATCCGGTTTTAAGGCATTTTCCGCACGCAAGCGCAGCAGGCCGGGATAACTCAGCGAGGCAAAACCGGCGAGGCCGACTTGCATAAAACTACGCCGTCCGACAGGGCCGGGGCAGAAGTCCAGTGGTGATTGAGTTTTGTGATTTGCCATCGTTCTTTCTCTATCTATCTCGTTATTATTTCGGACCGAATTTTGCCAGTTCTTTACTGTTCGTCCCGTCCCAGACACGCAGCACGCTGTCTTCACCGCCGCCCACCAGGGTCACGCCATCCGGTGTGCCGGCTACAGATTGTATAAATTCCGGCAACCCCGGTATAGACCGGACCAGTCTGCCGTCGTCATATAAAATCTTGATCAAATTATCTCCGGCGGAAGCTACCATTTTATTTGTTGCGCCGAGAAATTGTATAGATGTCACCTCTTTGTTCCACCCGGTGATTTTCTTTTTCTTCTCGCCCACTGTCATGTCCCAGGAATTTACGATTCCGTCGGCACCGGCGGTTGCGAGAACGCGGCCATCCGAGCGAAAGGTGACGTCCATCACATAGTGAGTATGACCTTCAAAAAGATTGATTTGTTCGCCGTTCTTTACATCGAAAACCCGGGCGATTTTATCGGCTGAACCGGAAGCGAGCTTCTTACCATCACCAGAGTAGTCGAGACTGATCACAGTATCTTCATGGCACTCTTTCCACGAGGCAGCGACTTTTCCGCTTTCCACATCCAAAATAGTAATATTACCGGAGCGTGAAGGTTCACCGCCGCCGATCGCGAGGTGTTTTCCGTCCGGGCTGAAAACCAGAGCATTGATCCGGTCAACAAAATCCTCCTCTACGATTTTCACAAGCTTCCATTCCGGCGGGGAGATACAGCAAAGCACCTCACCATCCCTGTCGCTCGCAACGAAAGAGGAAGCTTCTATACTTCCAATCCCGGCAGCTTTCTCTATCTCAACTTCGGTAGTGGAAAGCGGGCGGGCGGTATCCACGGCCCAGCATCGAACGGTTCCATCATCAAACAGCCCCGCGATCTGCCCGCCGTCATTCGACCAGGCGATGTCGAGCAGTTTCACCCCGGGCTGAGCCATGGCTTTTTTAATCTCCGCCAGTTCGGCGTTTGCGGCAGTAACTTTCGATTTTGCTGTTTCCCCGGCTGCTTCGGCCGCGGCGACATCTTTCGCGTTGCCTTCTTTGTCGGCTGTGATTCGTTTGATCTGCGCTTCCGAATCAGCGATGTTGCTTTTCACCGCTTCAAAAGCAGCTACTGCGGCCGTCTCTTTGCCTTCTTCGGTAATGAGTTTATCCCTCGCTGTGATTAAAGCTTTTTCCAGTTTCGCATCGGCTTTGCCCTCCTCCAGTTCGGTGATCTTCGCCTGTGCA
>JARGOZ010000248.1 GCA_029213025.1 Verrucomicrobiales bacterium | reverse complement strand
GGTTCAAAACCTCACGCAGAATCAGGATGGTGATCTTCTCACCAACTCCGCCACCCTGAGCATTTATGACGGTGCAGCAACCATTACCGACACCGCTTCGGTTGAGGTATTTGAACCTGAGATTATTGCGGCCAAATCGATCACCTCGATACCTGCTGAGCCGGATGCCGATGATATCGTGAGTTACCGGGTGACACTCACCAACTCGACTGCGTTTGATGCCTATGACGCAAGTTTCACCGACACATCTCCTGCTCAAGTAGAGATTCAAACAGGAACATTTTCTGCCACCAGCAATTTCTATGGCGACGTAACAGCCAGCTTCACGGCGTTGAGCGGAGGAATCACAAATAATGCTCCGTTTACCCTTGAAGCCGGTGAAGCCATCACCTTTACGTACGATTCACGAATCACCGGTGCAGTTGTGGATGGGCAGACCTACACCAATGAAGTGCAAGCCTCCTGGACCTCCATTTCCGGAGCCAACGCCAGCGAAAGAACCGGGAACGATGGCGAAGGAAACGGATTGAATAACTATGAGGACAATGCCGATTCGAGTTTTGTGGCAGAGGTGAGTAATACATTCGCCTTCGATAAAGTCTTTATCGGTGGGGATGCCTCCCACACCGGAACAAGTGAAGGCACCAGCGCAGTAATGCCGGATTTGGTCGTCGGTGAAATCGTGACTTATCAACTTGTCGCCACAATAGGCAATGGAACTACCACCAATGTAAGCCTGGTTGATCAACTCGACGCAACCAACGGCCTGCTCCACATCCAAAGCGCCACCGTGACCGGAGGGTCAAACCTTACGAGCGATCAGGGCATCATCACCGGCATGGCAGCAACGATTTCGAACAGCAATGGCGATGCATATGATGACAGAGTTGTTATCGATCTCGGAACGGTAGTAAACAGCGCCGGCGACCCGGATCCAGCCGAAGACCAAGTCATCGTTACTATCCAGGCTCTGGTGGTAAATGATGGAACCAACCAGGATGGCGACGTGGTTCGCAACACCGGAACTCTTACCTATGATACTTCCGGCGGGGCCGCCAGCTTAACCGATTCTGAGGACGTGGAAATCGTCGAACCCGATTTACGAATCACCAAGTCACTCGTTACGGCTAATACAGATATCGACGCTGGCGACACCATTACCTGGCAGATCGTTATCGACCATACCACAGATTCAACTGCGGATGCGATGGATGTAGTCTTCAGCGACTTCATTCCTGCCGGAGTCACTGTGGATTTTGCCACCGGAGTGACCGTATCCGAACTGGCTCTCAATGATATCAAGGGCTCCTTCGAAATCGTCGACAATGAATTGCGAACCGTTGCGGGAGGATATGATTTAGCGCTCGAAAATTCGATTACGATTCAAATTTCCGGAGTTCTGGACAATTCGGTTGAACCGAACCAGGTCATCGAAAATACCGCAACTATCGACTGGAGCAGTCTCAATGGCGTTGATTCGAACGAACGCGGAGGAGATGGCATCGGCCCAAATGACTACACGGATACGGATACCGCTCCGACGGCGACTGTGATTGAAGAACTGGATCTCGACAAGCGATTGCCCACCGGCGCGCCGACAAGCTACTCAATCGGAGAAACCGTTACCTTCGAGTTGGAGGTAACTCTTATGGAGGGAACTACACCCGATTTGATCCTTCAGGACCAGCTTCCCACCGGACTTCGCTATGTCACCAACTCAGCCGAACTGGATGCCGGACAGAGCAATGCACTGATAACATTCGGCGCTATAGCTGAAGACTGGAACGCTGGAACCGGCCAACTCACTCTTGAATTGGGCGACGTGGTAAACAGTTCAGTCAACGATGGCTCAGACGACAGCTTTGTAATCTCTTACACAGCTGTCGTGGAAAATGTAGCATCCAACAACGGCGGGGTCTCTTTGACGAATTATGCCACGGCCAATGCTGAAGACATCAACGACGCGGCTTTACCCGAAGTTGATGACGATGTTACCGTCTCTTTGATCGAGCCGGCCCTTGATATACGGAAAGAAGTCGATGATGCAGAGCCAAAACTGGGACAAACCCTGACGTATACTTTGACCGTCGAGAATTTTGGAGGCCCGTTTCCGGCAAACGCATTTGATATCGATATTCTCGACAATCTGCCGGCCGGGCTGACTCTTGATCCTTCTTCTGTGAACCTCACGGTTTTGGGAGCGCCATCCAATCCAAGCTCTATCGCATCAAACACCAGCACGACCGGAACTCTCGCAGTCACTCTCGATCGCCTCGACATTGGTGAATCCGTTGAAATCACTTTTCAAGCGGATGTGACCTCTTCCACCGCATTTTTCGATGCTGTGATCACCAATACCGCCGGTCTGGAATGGACTTCAACTGCGGGAACAAATCCGGACGAGCGCACCGGCGATCCAACCGATCCCGGCGGAGCCTTAAACGACTACGGCGACACCGACAGTCAATCCATTGAAGTATTCCAACCGGATCTGCGCATCAGCAAGGACGACGGAGGTTTGGACATCACCCCCGGCAACAACATTGCCTACAGCCTCACCGTTACCAACATCGGGCGGACAGATGCTTTGGCCGTTGAAATCACAGACGATCTCTCTGAATATTTCGACGCCGGATTCACCCTTGTGAGTTCTGTTCCCGCCGGTTCCGTTACCGACGGTGTGCTCACCATCTCTTTGCCTGACATTGCGGATGGTGATTTCTCCACAGTTACGATTACCCTTTTGGCCCCCGATGATATTCCTGCCGGTCTGGAGTCGATCACCAACGTCGCCAATGTAACCCATCAAGACATAGACCCAACCCCCACCAATAACATCGATGATGAAGAAACTCCGGTCATAGCGGTTCCTGACCTTGTAGTGACTAAAACTGATAATGTCGACAGTGCCGACGGAGCGGAACCCCATACCTACACCCTTACTTATACCAATACAGGGGACCAGGTTGCCGGCGGGGTGGTCCTGACGGACGAACTGCCTCCGTTCACCGACTTTGTTTCGGCAAGCGACGGCGGGGTATACAGCGGTGGAACAGTCACCTGGAATCTTGACGAAGTGGCTCCGGGCGAAACCGGTACCGTCACAGTGACTGTGGAAATCTACACCGGTGGAGAGGTGACCAATACAGCAACCATATCCGACGACGGAAGCGGCGGTGCCGATCCAACTCCCGATAATAACACCGGCACTGACACCACGGATATAACCGTTGGTTATGTAGGCCACCATATGTGGGACCGTGCGTCCAGCACAACGGAGTTTCGTGATTATTTCCGGGTTGGTGAAAATCTTCACCACCGATTGCCCACCGCGATAGGCTATCACATGAACAGTGGCCTCGTGCAACCTGGATCCACGGTCGTATTGGACGTTTACAACAAACAGGGCCAAAGAATCGCTTCGTCCCAGACCCTCGCTGACACCGGCGGAAACTGGGTTGTCACCTTTCGGACGGCAACCATTAATGAGGAACCTCACAAAATTGTGATGCACCAGTACGCTGCGATTCACAACCATTCTGATTCAACAGGCTACAACTTCCGGACTTACTTCGGCCCCGCCTACAATACCGGAACGCAGTATGTCTCGGAACTTTCGCAAAAAGAGATTTTTACGATTCGATCCGCTGAATCTGTGGAAAAAATTGTCGAGGCCAGCGGATCTGTAATTCAGTTGAATTGGAATTCATTTGAATACGAATTTTACTCCGCCACGGGTTTGATGGGCGTTATTTAAAAAATAGCCCTCTTACAAGCAAAACGAGAAAATCTCAATTTCCCCGGGTCTACGATCCGGGGATTTTCTTTTACCCCCTGACAGCGCCTGCCTGGCAACCTTCTCGTTTCCAGTAAGTTCCGCATAAACTAAATCCCGTCACCGTGTAGAAATGGACAATTTTATAAAAAAAGTGACAATATTTATGGAATTTTGGTATTTAAGATATATTAATTATATGAATATTATTTTGTAATCGCGGTATTTCCCATGATTCCGCGCCCAAAAATTTTCTTTTCATCCCATTCCTGTTCCATCCCAAATGAATATTTTTTACACTCGCGTATTGTCCCTTTTTGCGATCTCATCACTGGCTTCCTCATGTTGTAACACTCTCAAAATGGAGAAGTCCTATCACTGTGGGGCGAGGTCTTCATGCGTAGAAAAACTCAATAGTTCTCCCTACGAACCAAACGGTTGTCAGGAGGAGTGCCTCGAAGAAAAGACGGTGGAAACAAAGGCCAAATTTGTCGAAAATACCCTGAAAGAGTTTGCCCATGAAGGCAAAGCCACAGCGGGAACTAATTTGAGTAACTACAGGATTTCAGATAAATGGTGGAGCCACGATGTTACCGCTCAGCTGCTGGGAGATTCCAATCCCGCAACAGTGAATCTCGATTGCGTTTACCAGACGGCGATTGCCCATTCCACTCAAGTTAAAGTGTTTGGAAACATCCCGATTATTCGCGAGGCCGGTATCGATGAAGCCAGAGGTGCTTTCGATACCGAAGCCTTCAGCACAATGAAGCTCAATCGCATTCACGAACCGGTCGGAAGCCGACTCGAGGCAGGTGGCAATCAACCCTATTTCAGCGAGCGCGAATGGACGATGGAAACCGGTGTGCGAAAGCAGTTGCGGACCGGTGCTCAAGCCAGCCTCACTCAGGGGAACGCCCGCACCACCAACAACTCCCAGTTCTTCACACCGTCAGATCAGGGCAAAGGTCGTTTGAGCCTGACTCTGATGCAGCCGCTGCTTCGCGGTGCCGGAATTCGCTACAATGAAAGTGTGATTCGGATCGCCAAACTCGACCACCAAATCGGCACTCAGGAATTTATTCGTCAGATCGAAACGCATCTCACCAAAGTAAACCGGTCCTTCTGGGCTCTTTATCTCGCCAGAGCGATTTACGTCGAGAAAAAGCGGATCGTCGGGGAAACGGAAGCAACCGTTCAAAAAATCAGAGGCCGCGGAAATCTCGATACCATGGCAAGCCAGCGGGCCCGGGCTGAGTCAGCACTGGCATCACGTCAGGCGGAACTGGTTCGGTCGGAGCTGGCTATCAAAAATGCCGAGTCCCGTCTCCGTGCCCTGATCAACGACCCCGGATTGATTGAAAGAGGGATTGGAGAATTGATTCCCTGCGACTCACCAATCACCTCGCCCGTCTGCACTTCCTTCGAGGACGCAGCCAAAGTCGCGATCGCCTGCCGTCCCGAAATCCGGCAGGCGGAGCACAACCTTCAGGCTTCGAATATTCGCGAGCAGATGGCGCGCCAGGACAAACTGCCCGAGCTCAATCTGTTTGGTGAAACATCCATCTCAGATCTCCATGGAAGCGGGGACTGGGAAGGGGCGATGCGAAGTGAGTTCAATGATTCCGAACCCAACTGGGCCGTCGGTGTCACCGTTTCGCAATCTATCGAGCGCAGACTGCCCCGCGCTCAGCATTTGCGCAGCGAGATTGAACTGCGCCAGCAACACCAACGCCTCCAGTCCACTATGGAAACCGTTCAGCTCGAAGTCAGGGTCGCCTACCGCGAAGTGACTACGGCTTTTCCCGATATGGTCGCTAAACACAAAGCAGCTCTCGCAGCGGAAAAGGATCTCGAAGTCATGAAAAGAAGACGCAGTGTTGACGGCGATGGCGGTGCCAATCTCGCCAGTGTCTACCTCGAAAATTTGATCGAAGCCCAGGGACGTTTGCTCACCGCCCGGGAGGAGTTCCTCAAATCATTGATCGTATATAACGTGGCTTTGACCAATTTTGAAAGAGCCAAAGGAACCTTGATCCGCAGCGAAGGATTCGATTTTGAAAAAGGGGTGGACGATTGCGGGCTCCCCGAGCTTCGCCTCGCCAAAGCGGGTTCCAAAGGCCTTATCGCCACTCCGGTTCACTTCGATTAATTCCAATCCTCGTCCATGTCATTTTCTCCAGGTTTGAGAGGTTTTTGGAGCGCGATGCGGCGCCAATACGCACCGGCTCCGTTTCTCAGCTATGGGATTGAAAAGGTATTCTCAAGCAGTGACAGAGGACCATGCGACCAGGAGCGCCTCGCTACAATCAATCAATTGGGAATCAAACTGGAGCAGATCGATTCCGCCACTCTGCGCAGCCTGAGCCTGCGCCTTCGCGACCAGGTCAGAGCCGGACGACCTCTCGAAGAAGTGATTGAAGAAAGTTTCGCCATCGTTCGCGAGATGAGTCGGCGGATTCTCGGCCTCTATCCCTATGATGTCCAAATTCTCGGTGGCCTCGCCCTGGTCCGGGGAACCATCGCGGAAATGGCCACCGGCGAAGGAAAAACTCTCGTCCAACTCTTACCCGCCTACCACTTTGGTCTAACCGGAAACGGCGTCCATGTCGCCACAGCTAACAGCTACCTCGCTGAGCGCGATCAAAAATTTGGCCAACCCGTTTTGGAAGCCCTCGGGATCAGCTCCGCGATGCTGCCGGAACGCGCCCCGACTCATCTGAAAATCGCCGCCTATGCCGCCGATGTCACGTACGGGACCGGCTCGGAATTCGGTTTCGATTACCTTCGCGATCAGCTCAGTCTGATGTCGCGCCCAAAGCGCCAGCCCGGTGAAACCGTCTGGAGAGATATGTTGGATCGACAGGAGCATTCTTTCCCTCTCGCACAGCGCGGCCTCAGAGTCGCGATTATCGATGAAGCCGATTCTATTTTGATCGATGAAGCCGTCACGCCTCTGTTAATCAGCGGTCGCAGTGCCGGGGAAAATCCCGATTCATCGTTGTTCGAAGCGGCCCGTGATTTCATCGCGAAACTCGAGCCCGACGTCGACTACCAGTTCGATCCGGCCGCCCGTCAGGTCCACCTCACGGAAAAAGGACATGAGCGCATTTATCAATCCATCAACAATATTGATCGGACCCAGCTCAAACGACCCTGGGGAAAATATGTCGAAAACGCCCTGCGCGCCGAATTGACCATGGTCCGCGACCGGCAATACCTCGTCCGCGACAAAGCCGTTCTCATCATCGATGAATTTACCGGTCGCGTGAAAGAAGGAAGCAGCTGGCGGGAAGGGCTCCATCAGGCCGTCGAATCCAAAGAGCGATTGCCGATCACCTGCGAAAGTGAATCGCAAGCCAGCATTTCCCGGCAAAAATTCTACCGTCTCTACGATCACGTCTCCGGCATGACCGGGACCGCTATGCAATCCGCCGGAGAATTCTGGAAAGTGTATCGCCTGCCGGTAGTATCCATTCCCCGTCATAAACCTTGTCAGGAGGATATTTGGCCACCGCGAATTTTTCCAAATCTCGATGAGAAACTGACCGCGATCCTTTCAGAAATTCAGCGACTTCAACAAACCGGGCGGCCCGTCCTCGTCGGAACCCGCTCCATTGAGACCAGCGAAAATCTGGCGGCCCGCCTTGTCGAGGCAAAGATTCCGCACCGCTTACTCAACGCCAATCGCGACAAAGATGAAGCCGCCATCATCGCCGAAGCCGGTCAAAGAGGCAGTGTCACCATCGCCACCAACATGGCCGGTCGAGGAACCCACATTGACCTCGGCGAAGGAGTCGAAGAACTCGGCGGACTCCACGTTATCGTTTCCGAGCTGGATGAGAGCAAACGGGTCGATGATCAACTCTTCGGCCGCGCCGCCCGCCAGGGAAAACCGGGTTCCGGTCAGGCCTTTCTTTCGCCCGAAGATCATTTGATCACCAAATACGAACCCGAATTTAAACAACTGGCCGACAGCGGCAGCATCAAACTCGAAAACTCGCACCGCCACTTTGTCAGAATCCAACTGACCGCCGAAACACTCGCCTACCAGAGCCGGCTCGCCGTCATGGAGCAGGACAAGTGGAAGGATGAAACCAAACTACGCCTCAGTTAGCAATCTACCGAAAATGAATCTACCCAAATTATCCGGATTACTCCTCCTGTTGGTGGCGACAAACGGCTATAGCCAGACCCGGGTCGTCGGAACGACCGTCCCCGTCCGCGAAGTGCAGATGTCCTTTCCCGAAGCTGGAATTATCGAAGAAATCGCCGTGGAAGAGGGTGAATCCGTGAAGCAGGGCCAACTGCTCAGCAAACTCGATACCCGGGTTCTCGATGTGGCGCTCCGCCTCGCCGTAGTCAAAGCAGAGAGTCAGGCCGCGGAAAAATCTGCCTCCGCATCGTGGAATCTGCACAAACGCCGCTTCGATGAATTAACCCGACTCGCCCGCTCCGGAAGCGCCAACAAAGACGAAGTCGCCCGCGCCGAAGCCGACTTTGAAATTGCGGAAGCCAACCTCGACACCGCCCGGGAAGAAACTCGCAGTCGAATCATCGAAGTCGAACAAATCAGAGCCGAAATCAAACGCCGAACCCTGCTCGCGCCCTTCGATGGAGTAGTGACAAGAATCCACCGCGAGATCAGTGAAAATTTCCAACCCGGCCAGGATGCGGTTTTGACTGTAGTCCAACTGGACGAGCTCCACCTCGTGCTTCACTTTGATCACCGCCTCGCCCGCCAATTGAAAACCGGCCAACTGATTCCGGTGCGAAATGCCGGTTTCGGCCCGGAAACGAATCCCGGAGCCCCCATCATGGCCCGCGTCGTCCTTGTAAGTCCGGTAACCGATCCGGCGAGCGGCACCACCCGCGTAAAACTCGCCCTCGACAACACCAAACGGCAGCACAGAGCCGGGTTGAAATACGCCGTAGACCTCGCAGAAATGCAGGAAACAGGGCAGATGGCGCACCGCTAAAATCACGGACTGTACAGGGTACAGTCCGCCATTGTACCCTGTACATTCTGTATCAGTGACGTAGAACAGGTTGCCTAACCTGTTTGCGCAACCAATGGGCACCGGCTTTGCAGGCTCTAACAGGTTAGGCAACCTGTTCTACGCTAACGCATCCATCTCTATCGGGAAACTTAACTATCTATAAGTAATTATAAAATCTTATTGATAAATTTTTATACTGACTGAAATTAATATAACACAAACAACCAACCGAAAATCAAAACTACCCTCTCACCGCTTCCGAAGCCACAAGGTGGAAATCCTGCGCGCCCGACTCTGGAGCCGTCGCGTGCCCACCATACGGTGGCTGCCGTTTCCAAATTGCCGCTCGAGCAACGATTCATTGCCGGTCTCGGGCTCCTCAAAGAGCTGACAAAATCCACCCGGGTCTGCCTGATCGACCTCGCAAATGGAGACGAGCCCCGAATTCGACAAAATGTCGGCATTGACGCTCCCCGAATGGATCCCCACATCCTCCGGGCTACATCCCGGATCGCTACCGAAAACAGCGCACGATCCGATCAGTTCCGGCAGCAGCAGAAACGTTTTGCTCTGATCACCGTGCCGCTGATTTCGAAAGGAACAATCGATTCCTGCCTAAGCGTGATCAAAGAAATTCCGACTCCGGTGGATCTCGACAGCCTGATGACTACGATTCAGCTGTTTGCGGTTCATTTCTACGGAATGGAGAGCGAAAAAGAGCGGCAGCGGGAATCACGAGCTTCTCTGCGAATCGCCGGCTTTGCCGAAGCGATGGAAAAAGCCGCCTCTGCTGACGATTTTCCGGAGTGCGCGGCGCAGCTCGCCGAATCGTTCCGCGATCTGGCGGAGTGCGAGCGGGTTGCACTGGCAACAATTCGATATGGCTCCGTCCGAATTCAGGCGATTTCCGGCGTTCCGTCGAGCGAAACGATGAGAAGCGAAGGCGCCACCGCGATCGAAACGCTGATGAAAACAGCCGTTCGCGAAAACCGGATCATCGAGCTGGATAATCAGGCCAATTCCCTGCAAATGCCGGAGATGAGCAGCCTAGGAGCCGGTAAAATTCTTTGTGCCCCCCTGATTCATCAGGAAAAAATCACCGGCGCGTGGGTTTTTCTCTGGAAGCAACAACCGCTCGATATAGAAGAAAGAGTTCGATTTCTGCGCA
>JARGOZ010000247.1:9295-9977 GCA_029213025.1 Verrucomicrobiales bacterium | reverse complement strand
AAAGTATTCGAACTGAGTCAAAAACGGGCGGGGAGGTTGCACAATCTCGGGAAGCTTGGCCGGATTGATCTGGTTAAATCCGTCATTGCCTCCAATTAAAAGGCTTCTCCGGCGCCCGAAGGCAAGAGCGTTGGGGCGAAATCCCTCCTGCAGGCCGTCTTCGCTGGTGAAGTTTCTGAAAAGTCTCTGCACGGTATCGAGCCGCGATATGCCGGAAGGCGTTGCGATCCAGAGAAAACCGGAATCATCCTGAGCCATGGATATGATTTCGTCATCCGGGATATCGGAATTGTCCGTCGAATATACTGAAGATTTGCCGGTCGCGAGATGAAACCTGGCTATACCGTTTCGAGCGGTACCCAGCCAGAGGAAGTCGCTGTTTAAAACTATGGCGTTAATCTCACCGGATGGAAAGTCTCCGCCCCCAGGGATGACTTCGGAATAGCTTTGCCAAATCGTTTTTGTCCGGTCGAGAACAAACAGTCCTTCGCGGGTGCCCACCCAGATTCGCCCCTTGTAGTCCTCCCGGATTCGGTTGACAAATTCCATAGCTTGCGGAGCGTTGGTAGTCTGTTTTTCGAACCGGTCATGCCTCTCGATATATCTGTAGATACCGCCCCCGTTGGTGCCTATCCATAGCCGCCTTTTACTGTCCTCGAAAATTTCGCTGATGTAGTTGTGC
>JARGOZ010000247.1:0-9285 GCA_029213025.1 Verrucomicrobiales bacterium | reverse complement strand
CCCCAGTTGGCCTTCCTGTTCGTAGTCGGCAGCGAATCTGGTTACTTTTTTGTCGCTGTCTACTTTGATCAGTCCTTCGCCTTTTGTTCCTATCCAGAGATTTCCGACTGAATCTTCGAGTAGTGAAATTGCATAGGGGGCGCCGCAATCCGATACTCCGGGAATATCTCTGATGATACTTTGATTGTTCCCGTCCCACATGGCGACCCCGCGTTCCGTTCCAATCCACACCATGCCTTCCTCTGTTGACTGGGTCATTGACCAGATAGATGGGTGCGGCAGGCCGGTGCCGTTTCCATTGTAACGAATATGGGGGAACCAGTAGCGATCGAGGCGAAAGCGACTCGTGCCTCCGCCTTTGGTTCCTATCCATAGCATATTCCGGGAACGGTCCTCAAATACCGAGGTCACATTGTCATGGCAGAGGCTGTGTTCTTCCCCCTTCACCGATCGGAAAACCCGGAAGGTCTTTTCCCCGCGGTTCAGTTTGGCAAGTCCGCGGGTGGTGCCGATCCAGAGATCCCCGTTGCTGTCGGACCAGATAGCCGACACGTCCCGGATGTCGCTTTCGATTCTCTCCAGTTCGGAACCGTTCACGGTGCGGTATAATCCCGAGCCTTCCGTGCCTATCCAAACGTTTAAGTGAATATCTCTACCGATCGCAGTAATCGGTGTATTGCGGCGGTATTTTATATTGAACTGAGATCCGTTATCGTCCCAAACATAGACCTCTCCCTTTGCGGTGCCCACCCATACAGTTTTTTCATCGAATACGGAGATACAGGAAATTCGCGAGATCCCGAGGTCACCTTCGACCTGGCGAATTTTACCCGTCGGCAGATCCATCACCGCCAGACCTTTGTCTGTGCCCACCCAAAGAAAGCGATTTTCAGAGATCGCCAGGTCAGATATCGTTCCGCTGGGAAGATGATTTGTATCAGTGCGATTGATGCTTGCGATGAATCGTTGCGAAGTCTCCGTCTCCGGATCAAACAAATTCAAACCGTGTCCGGCGGTACCGACCCATATCTTCCCGTCTGCACCCAGAGTGAGACAGGTTAGATTATTGGAACTCAGTGTATCGTTTACGTCGGGATTATGCCGGTGAACTCTTGTTTCGTGGGCATCGAACTGATTCAAGCCATCGCGGGTTGCCATCCAGATCCATCCGCTCCGGTCAAGGATGATGTCGGATACCTCGTTTGATGAGAGATCCAGTTCTTCGTTGTAGTGAGTGAAACGGATTTGCGAAGCATCAGTTTCCTGAGCGATTCCCTGAAACGGGAGCACTGCGGAAAGGCATAACAAACATACAAATATGGGAGTGGGAGCGTTCAAAATTTTATTTAATATAATTTTTATATTATTTGATTCAAATTATATTGTTTGTATATTTTATATTATTTCTCAGCCGGCCCTAAATTATTTACGTAAAACGGTGTCGGAACTCCCTCAATGAAATTTGCCAACACAAAGACAAGTGCCTTCAGCCTTGTTGAAATGCTTGTCGTGATCGCCATCATTGGTACGATCTCGGCCGTAGCGGTGCCGGTCCTGACGGGAATCAGGGATAGTAGCAACAAGGCCAAAAACCTAACCAACGCCAGGCATATAGAAAGAATGTCGGCGTCACTTGCCAGTTTGGGGGTTGCTCACGTTATTCCTGATTCCATGGGCGGTGTAGAGGCTACGGCGCGTCTGCTGCGTGAGGGAGTGACTGTTCCTGAGGGCCCGATGGCAGGGGAGTCATTCCGGTTGCCGAATCTGAGCGACGATGATGTCAGTGAAATCGGAAAACTTCTCAGGGTTCAGTACGATATGAGAGAACTCCGGCTGGTCATGGACAGGGAAGAAAACACCTTTCGCGAGCTGATTCCCAACGATTGTTTCTACTGCGGTATCAAATCAAGAATGCCTGCCAGGGTCGAAAAAACTGAGCTCGGGTAATGATCCGCTTTCCTGTTTGAGATTTGTAGGGAGCGGATACACTCTTCGCCATGTCATGGATTTATCTATCACTGGGAATTCTCGCTGCGGCGGGGACTTTCCTGTTTATCGGGGTGCTGATTTACGATCTGTCCCAGAACAAGCATACTATTCTCCATAATTTTCCTGTAGTTGGGCATTTCCGCTACATGTTGGAAAAGATCGGTCCGGAACTTCGGCAGTATATCGTTACCGACAACGACGAGGAGCGGCCGTTTTCAAGAGATCAAAGAACGTGGATCTACGCTTCTGCCAAACAGCAGAATAACTATTTTGGATTTGGCACCGATAATGACCTCGAGCGAACTTCCAACTACCTGATCCTAAAACAGAGCGCTTTCCCGAAATCTGTGCCGCTTCCCAATACCGCGGAATACGACGATAATCATACTCTCAACTGCGCGAAAACTCTGGGTGGCTGGCGAAACCGGAAAAAAGCCTTCATCCCCGAATCCGCGATCTATGTTTCAGCGATGAGCTACGGATCTCTCGGCTCCGCTGCGGTTGAGTCGATTAATTCCGGGTGTGGAATCGCCGGGGCATTGCAAAATACCGGGGAGGGCGGGATTTCCCGCTACCATCTCAACGGTGGCGATCTGATTCTCCAACTCGGCACCGGGTACTTCGGCGCTCGCAATATGGACGGCAGCTTTTGCCTAAAAAAACTCGTCGACACGGTGGAGAAACATCCTTCTGTCCGGGCGATCGAAGTAAAATTGAGCCAGGGAGCGAAGCCTGGACTCGGCGGACATCTGCCGGCGGCGAAAGTGACCGGGGAAATTGCCCGGGCCAGGGGAATCCCGGAAGGCAAAGCCTGTATCAGCCCTTCGTCACACAGCACCTTCAGCGATGTCGACAGCATGCTCGATTTTATCGAAATGCTGGCCGATGAAACCGGCCTGCCTGTAGGCATTAAATCGGCTGTGGGAGAAATGAAATTCTGGGAGGAACTCGCCCGGCAATGTGATCAAAGCGGTCGAGCTCCCGATTTTATTTCTATCGATGGAGGGGAGGGCGGCACCGGATCCGCCCCACAAGCCTTCGCTGACCACGTTTCGATGCCTTTTAAGCTGGGATTCACCAGAGTTCGCAGTGCTTTCGAGGAGGAATGTATGGAGGACAAAATCGTTTTTCTAGGCACCGGGAAAGTCGGTTTCCCGATCGAGGCGGCATTTGCCTTCGCCCTCGGCTGCGACATGGTCGGTGTCGCCCGGGAAGCCCTGCTCTCGATTGGCTGCATTCAGGCCCAGCGCTGTCATACCGGTCACTGCCCGGCCGGTATAACGACTCATAACAAATGGCTTATGGCGGGGCTGGATCCAACGTTAAAATCCGCCCGCCTTGCGAATTACATCACATCGCTTCGATATGACGTCATTAAATTGGCTGCTTCGGCGGGACTGGAACATCCTTCTCAACTGACCAAAG
The DNA here is from genome assembly GCA_029213025.1 of Verrucomicrobiales bacterium. GTDB lineage: Bacteria > Verrucomicrobiota > Verrucomicrobiia > Verrucomicrobiales > DEV007 > Arctic95D-9. The sequence continues at coordinate 5,871 of JARGOZ010000247.1, read as the reverse complement.
AGCATTTTGAAATCCTCGATGACCAATTTGGCAGCCGCTGCGCTTCGCAGGTTTTCTGTTAGTCAGGGTAAAACCTCCGGTCGACGAAACCACATCGACCAGAGGTTTCATTCCCCTGGTTGACCGCGATTTGCGGTCCTATCATCCGCTTTGAGCAGGAAAGCTGCCAGACTGCTTCTCAAACAGGATGAAAAATCAGGAACTGGGTTTTTTATATCAGAAAGCTGTCGAAACTTCACTAACAAACTTACTTTTTTTTCCGCCTCGGTGACCACACCGGCTCAATCATCTCCTGATCAATACGCTTCCATTTCGTCAGGAGTTCGGTCAGCTTATCCGGCTCCGCTTCTGCCAGGTCAACCGCCTCGCTGATGTCCCCCGAAAGCCGGTATAATTCCCATTTGTTTCCGGTGTTTTTCAGTAGTTTCCATTCTCCCTGGAGGAGTGCTGCTTTGGCTCCCATTCTCCAGTAGATTTCCTGGTGGGGAGTTGAGTCGTTAGTTCCATCCAGAAACGGCATGAGATTGACCCCGTCGCCGGGATTTTTTCCTCCGGTATCCGCACCGGCCAGGGCCAGCGCCGTGGCACTGATATCCAGCGATAGGACCGGGTTACTATAAGTTTGCCCCGCTTCCAGAGTCCCCGGCCACTGTAGTAAAAACGGGACCCGCAATCCACCTTCGTAAACGCTGCCTTTTCCCTGCCGCAGCGGGGCGTTGCTGGAGGTCAATTCACTGGTAGGACCACCATTGTCGCTGATAAAGAAAACCAGAGTGTATTCCTCCAGTTGATTTTCCTGAATTCTTTTCAATATAGTCCCTATGCCATCGTCCATACTGGAGAGCATCGCCGCGAAGATTCTCCGCTGGATATCCTCTATATGCTCGAAGCGTTTCATATACTTATTCGTCGCCTGCAGAGGACTGTGTACGGCGTTGTAGGGGACATAGAGAAAAAACGGTTTATCAGCGTGACGATCGACAAAATCGGCGGCTTCCCGGCTGAACGCATCGGTGAGATAGTCGTGCACCTCCACCGGTTGACCGCCGCGATAGACCGGATTGTCAGCATCATAATCCGGTTCGGTGTATCCCATATGGGAGCTGTAGATTGTTCTTCCGTCAGCAGAGATAAAACGGCCGTCTCCTCCGCCGGGTAACACCTTTCTTCTCATCCAGGTTGTGGCGCCGGTGTAGGGTGGCGGAACGAAGTAGTGGCCTTCGTGCAGAAAACCGAAAAACTCATCGAACCCGCGGCGAATCGGGTTGTATTTGGCGGTTCCTCCGAGATGCCATTTGCCGAAAATCCCGGTGACATAGCCCGCATCCACCAGACCGTCCGCGATAGTCTTTTCGCCGACAGGCAGACCGGCATTCGGATCTTCATTATGGGCGCCGATTGGATTGAATTCATACCCGAAACGGGTTTGGTATTTTCCGGTCAGTAAACCGGCGCGGGAGGCACTGCAGAAGGACGCGGTGACATATCCCTGCGTAAAACGGATTCCGCCTTTGGCTATGGAATCGATGTGTGGGGTGGGAATCTCGGTATTTCCCTGGCAACCCAGCTCCCCGTAGCCCAGATCATCGGCTACGATCAGTACGATATTCGGTTTCTCGCCGACCGGACGGGCGGCAGCGGTGGAAACGGCCAGAGATAGACAAAGAAAAGCGATGCGAAAATTCATGCGGCCACGGTACAAACAGCGGTATTGCCTTGTCAATCGGCTGATTCAACAGGGTACAATCCCCGACCTAACAGGGTACAATCCCCGACCTAACAGGGTACAGTCCGGGATTCAACAGGGTACGATCCGCCCTCTGATACTGTTTTATGGACTTTCAAGAGCGGGGAAGCGGCAGGCGCTTTTACGTGTCGGCACCGGTTTGTTTGGCACCCAACCCACGGGTAGCTTTTTAGTTCGATCCTGGGAAACTCTCTGATATTCATGGCCGTTCAAAAATATTGCCGTTGGCTTAGCCTCAGCTTTGTAATGGTTGCGGCTTCCGCTACCGGTGCGGAGAAGTTAACTTTTGAGCGGGATATTCGCCCCATTCTGAAAACGCATTGTTTTCACTGTCATGGCGAAGCGGGCGAGACCAAAGCCGGGCTGGATGTCCGTCTGCGCCGCTTTCTGGAAAAGGGAGGGAAATCCGGCCCGGCGATTGTTCCGGGCGATTCGGGCGCGAGTCATCTGATCGAGGTGCTGGCCAGCGGCGACATGCCGAAGGAAAAGCCGAGGCTGCCCGAGGCGGATATTGCGAAGGTGGCCGCCTGGATTGATGCCGGTGCGCCGACGGCCCGACCCGAACCGGAACAACTCGGCGACGGCTATTTGTTCACCGAAGAGGATCGTGCCTGGTGGTCATTCCAACCTGTCGACCGCCCACCCGTGCCGAAACCGGACGGACTCGTTTCGAAAAATCCGGTTGATGCGTTTCTCGCCGCGAAGATGAAGAAAGAAGGTCTCGAATTTTCACCCAGGGCAGACGCCCGCACTCTAATTCGGCGATTGAGTTTTGATCTGACAGGACTGCCTCCGACTCCGCAGCGAATCGATAAATTCATCGCCGACAGCGCGACGAACGCCGAGGCCGCCTGGGCGGAATTGATCGATGAGCTGCTGGCCTCTCCGGCGTATGGGGAGAGATGGGGCCGCCATTGGCTCGACGTGGCCGGCTACGCGGATTCGGACGGCTACAGCGAGAAAGATCTCGAACGCAAGAACTCGTGGCGCTATCGCGATTATGTCATTGCCGCTTTCAATGAGGATAAACCCTTCGACGAATTCATCCGCGAGCAGCTGGCCGGCGATGAAATTGCCGCCGGGGAGAAACTTCATGTCGATATACCGGGCGAAGCGCTGCGCAAACGGCATCGCGACCTGCTCGTGGCGACCGGTTTCCTGCGGATGGCTCCCGATGGCACCGGCGCGAAGAACAATCTCGAAGCACGCAATCAGTGTATCGCTGACACCATCAAGATCGTCAGCTCCTCCATTTATGGAATGACAATCGGCTGCGCGCAGTGCCACGATCACCGCTACGATGCGATTTCGCATGCCGACTACTACCGGCTGCGCGCAGTATTTGAACCCGGTTTCGATGTGCCGCGCTGGCGGAATCCGGCCCGGCGACTGGTTACCTTGCAAACCGCCGAAGACAAAGCGACCGCGGCGGCGATCGAAGAAAAGGCCAAAAAAATCGATGCAGAACGGGTCAAAAAACAGAACGAATTTATCCGTGAAGTGCTTGGCAAATTGCAGGCCGAAAAGGACGAAGCGATCCGCGCAGATCTGCACAAGGCTTATGAAACGGCGGTCAAGGAACGCACGCCGGAGCAAATTGCCCTGCTGAAAAAGCATCCGAAGATCAATCAACTTTCCGCTTCGACGCTCTATCTGTACGATACCAAATACAAAACGAAACATGCCGCGACGATTAAAGAAATGGTCGCCGAGGCGAAGAAAATTCGCGACACCAAGCCGCCGGTGACTCAGGTACAGGCCTTCACCGAAGTGGCTCTCAAACCGACGCAGGTGACGAAGACTCATATCTTTCATCGCGGTGATTTTGAGTCCCCTACCGACGAAGTGAAGCCGGGTGATTTATCGGTGCTCGATTCCTGGCGGGAGGTGCAAATTCCGGAAAATACCGAAGCTCTGCCCACCACGGGGCGTCGTCTCGCTTACGCCCGCTCAATAACCGATGGCGAGCATCCGCTACTGGCGCGAGTGATGGTGAACCGGGTGTGGATGCATCATTTTGGCACCGGGATTGTCGCCAGTGCGGGGGATTTCGGTGTACTGGGAGAGCGACCGAGTCATCCCCGGTTGCTCGACTGGCTGGCTATGGAATTTGTTGAAAAGGGGTGGAGTATCAAAGAGCTGCACCGGCTTATTTTGCAGAGTTATGCCTTCCAGCAAAGATCACTGCGAACAGCGGATCGCGACAAAATCGATCCGGACAACCGGCTTTTGAGTCGGCAAAATTCGCGTCGTCTGCAGGCGGAGATTCTTCGCGATGCCCTGCTCGCTGTATCCGGGAAATTGAATCCAAAGATCGGCGGCGAAGCGGTGCCGGTTTGCATGAACGCGGAAGGCCAGGTCGTGATCGGGGCGGACACGACCGATTCCGCCGGTCGGCAAACAGGTAAATTCATCGATTTGAAAGGCGAGGAATTTCGCCGCAGCATTTATGTGCAGGTCCGGCGCACGCAGCCGCTGGAGATGTTTGCCGCTTTTGATGCTCCCGATATGATGGAGCCGAATTGCGATGTTCGCTCCATAACAACGGTCAGTCCGCAAAGCCTGCTGTTGATGAATAATATCGGCATGCGCGAGCACGCCCAGCATTTCGCGATGCGATTGCAGGCTGAATCTCCCGGCGATGTCGCGGCACAAATCGACCGGGCCTTTCAACTTGCTTACGGTCGCCCGCCGACCAAAGCAGACTTTGAGAGTTCTCTCCAATTCGTGGCTGAGCAGACGGCTTATTACACGGAGAATCCCGCCAAACTGGAAAAAGTATCCGGTCCGCCGGAAAAGGAGAATGCCCCGGCTGATTTGCTTGGTTTGGCCGCACTGGGCCACGCTTTGATGAGTGCTAACGAATTTCTTTACGTAGACTAATGATCACCCGACGCAGTATCCTCAGTTCCGGTTTTGGTGCAGGATCGATCGCACTTGCCACGCTCTTGCGCGACGAAAAATTGCTCGCCAACCCGGCGATTGCCGCGACCGACGCGGCGGGGCATTTTGATACGCTGCCGAAACCCGCTAATGGATTTGGTCAGGCGAAGGCGATGATCTCAATGTTTATGCAGGGCGGCCCGAGCCACATCGATCTGTTTGATCCCAAACCGGAACTCGACAAACTGGACGGCAGAGACTTTCCCGGCGAAGTGAAGTACGACGACGCCGCAGGTGCCAGCCGCGAGGTGATGAAGTCGCAGTTCGCCTTTTCCAAACACGGCGAGTGCGGGATGGACTTCAGCGAACTGGTTCCGCATATGGGAAGCATCGCCGATGAGATCACGATGATCCGGTCGATGCATACCGGAGTAAACAACCACGGCCAGTCCATCTACGCGCTGATCAATGGAACCATCTTCGGCGGGCAACCGACTCTCGGCAGCTGGCTGACCTACGGGCTCGGCTCGGAAAACCGGAGTCTTCCCGCCTATGTCGCCTTGACCGATCCGCGCGGTCTGCCGGTGGTCGGAGTGGATAATTTCACCAACGGCTGGCTGCCTTCGGTCTACCAGGGCACTGTGATCCGGCCCAAAGAGCCGCGCATTCTCAATCTCGATCCGCCGATGTCGTTGAAAGGCGACGCCCAGGATCGCTACCTGAGTTTTGTCGACCGGCTCAATCGCCAGCACAGCGAGCAACGCCCCGGGGAAAACGATCTCGCCGCCCGGATTCAGAGCTTTGAACTGGCCGCCAGAATGCAGCTCGCTGCCAAGGAAGAGCTCGACATCAGCCAGGAGAGCGAGGCGACGCGGGCCATGTATGGCATCGATCAAAAGGAAACCAAAGACTTTGGATCGCGCTGTCTCATCGCCCGTCGTTTAGTCGAACGGGGGGTGCGCGTGGTAAGCTTATTTATCGGCAACCAGACCTGGGATCATCACACCGCGATCAACAAAGCCCTGCCTACCGCCTGCCGGTATGTCGATCAACCGGCCGCCGCTCTGGTCAAAGATTTGAAACAACGTGGACTCCTCGATTCCACCATTGTGCATTGGGGCGGGGAAATGGGTCGTTTACCAGTGATTCAGAACCGGGCAGGCGGTGCCAACGACAGAGCCAAAGTGGGCCGTGATCACAACACCTACGGATTCAGTTCCTGGGTAGCCGGCGGTGGATTT
>JARGOZ010000246.1 GCA_029213025.1 Verrucomicrobiales bacterium | reverse complement strand
CTTCGATGTCCTGGCGCACTGCTTCCGGCAGCTGGCCAAGTGTCTGCATAAATCGCTGATGATCGACAAGGGTGATGCGGTGTTTGCCGGCAAATTCGGCTTCTTCCGGTGTAAAAGTGGAAGGGGAAACCAGCATGTAGGAATCGCAGCCCAAAGGTTGACCACCGGTAACCAGTTTTTCCATCTCGGTCACGGAAAAGGCATTTTCCCCTTCGGCACATGATACCCCGATGGTCGTGGCCGGATCTCCTGATCTAGCAAAAAACGTAATCTGACTGCTCTCTTCGGTGTTTTCGGAGACAGCTAAACCGGAGTGTTCAAGGATCTTTCCAACGGCTCTTTTCAGCGTTTTTGAATCCAAATTTTCTGATGTTACGGAAGACATGGTTATAAAATACCATACATTCCATAATAATTAAAATTTAATCTTCATTTTTGCTGAGATCTCAGGAAAGTTTTAAAATACTGACTGTACCCTGTTTACTCCGGGATTGTACCCTGTTGAGTCGAAACATCCGGGTAAGGAGGCATTTGGGTGGTCGTCATTTCGATTTCATTTCTGTACGACGACTCCGTTGATCCGCGCTATCGGTTGTTCCCTTTACTATGAAAAAAGTTTTACTCACAGGTGTCGCCGGTTTTGTCGCTTCGCGGACAGCTCAGCTTCTGTTGGACGACGGAGTCGAAGTCGTCGGCTTCGATAACCTGAACGACGCTTATGATAAAAAACTGAAAGATCACCGGCTCGACGGACTGCGGAAAAAAGCCGGCTTCACTTTTGTGGAAGGGGACATGGGTGAAATGTCAGAGCTGCGCCCGCTTTTCGAGAAACATAATTTCGATGTCGTATTTAATCTCGGCGCACGAGCCGGGGTGCGATACTCGATCGAAAATCCCCATGTCTACATGCAGTCGAACGCTCAGGGCTGTCTCAATATCCTCGAATTGATGCGGGAATTCGACGTCAAAAAAATCGTACTGGCTTCGACTTCCTCTCTCTATGCCGGGCAGCCGATGCCGTTTGTGGAGACTCTGCCAGTCGACCGTCCACTTTCCCCTTATGCGTCTTCGAAAAAAGCCGCCGAAGTGATGTGTTATACCTACCATCACCTGTTCGATATCGACGTAACGATTTTTCGCTACTTCACCGTCTACGGGCCGGCGGGAAGACCGGATATGGCTCCGTTCCGTTTCATCAAATGGATCGAGGAAGGAACGCCTATCACCGTTTTCGGCGACGGCAGTCAGACTCGCGATTTCACTTACGTCGATGATATAGCGAAAGGCACCGTTCTGGGGGCAAAGAAGGTGGGCTATGAAATTTTTAATCTCGGAGGAGGTAAGGAACCGGTCGCTCTGATCGACTTCATTCACATGATGGAAGACCGGCTTGGAAAAAAGGCGGAAATCATCTGGAAAGACGCTCATCCCGCCGACATGAAAGACACCAGTGCGAACATTGAAAAAGCAAAGGAGATCCTCGGCTGGGAACCGGAAACCGGGCTCGAAGAAGGTCTCGATAAAACCATATCCTGGTATCTCGATAATCTCGACTGGGCGTCTACTGTGGATATACAATTATAATGAAAAGATACCTGCTCAAACCTGAAGGAGAAGACGGTCCGCTCAGACCTGTTGCCGACGAATGTGCCAAACCGGAACCCCAAAGCGGTGAAGTACTGGTAAAGATGCGGGCGTGTTCTCTTAACTACAGGGATTTACTGGTAAAAAGCGGGCAATCGGCTTCCGGCGGCGACGGCGCAATCGTACCGTTGTCCGACGGCGCGGGGGAAATCGAAGCTGTAGGCGAAGGCATTACTGATTGGAAAGCGGGTGATCGCGTAGCTCTGACCTTTTTTCAGGATTGGCAAGACGGGCCTTTTTCGATGAAATATCACAAAGCGGCCCGCGGTGGTTCCTGCGACGGGGTTTTGTCTGAATATGTCGCCGTTCCCGCTCACAGTGTGGTGCGGATTCCCGATTACCTGAATTTTATCGAAGCCGCCTGTCTGCCCTGTGCAGCGGTCACTGCCTGGCAGGCGCTGTTTGAGCGGGGCAGACCGTTTCCTGATGGCGGTACTCTGCTCTGTCTAGGGACCGGCGGTGTATCCGTGATCGCTCTGCAAATGGTTGCCGCAGCCGGTGGCAAAGTCATCATCACCTCCAGCTCAGATGAAAAGCTGGAACGGGCAAAAGCTCTCGGTGCCACTGAGTTGATCAACTACAGGAAATCTCCCGACTGGGACAAAGAAGTGTTTTCCCTGACCGGAAAAGAGGGCGTTGATCAGGTTCTCGAAGTAGGTGGACCGGGGACATTTGAAAAATCCATGAATTCCGTTAAGGCCGGTGGAACGATATCAATGATCGGTGTACTGACGGGTTTTGATCCATCTCCCGCCGGTCTATTTCCCCTCGTCGCACGGGCGGTCGATGTGAATGGGATCTACGTCGGAAGCCGGGCGATGTTCGCGCGGATGAATGAATTTTTGGCTAAACATCAGATTCGTCCTGTAGTAGACGAAACCTTTGCCTTCGCTGAGGCGGAAAAGGCATACGAATGTCTCGAAAATGCCGGGCACTTCGGCAAGGTGGCGATAGAGTTTTGATTCGGATTTACGGATAGACTAAAATCTTTCAACCGCCCCAGGGTTTCAGGCTGAATATGTGGTGGTTGCTGGCTGTTACCTTGAGGAATTTGGTTATTCAAGGGAAAAATCAAGCCGCTTGCGGCCTCGGGGGTGGTTAGTGTGCAAACCCTGCAAAGCACGCTGGAAAGAGGGTTGGTATTGGGTATCACAATATTTCAGGGAACAAGTGCTGGATCGATTCGGCGATGCGATTGTTCAAAAATTAACAGCCAAAGGTGAAGGCGTTTCTGAAATGGTTCACGACCATTCCGAGCACCGGGCCCGGGAAATCCTTGAATTGGCAAAAAGCCACTTTGAAATGGAAGAATCTGACCTTTGCAGGATGAAGCGGGGCGATCTTCGCAGACCAGCCATTGCTGCCGCGCTTGCCAGGCAAACCACCTTGAGCCAAACCCGAATCGCTGAGATCCGCAATATGAAAAACGCTGCAAACGTTAGTCAGCAAATCAGAAGATTTAACCGCAACAAGAACCAAAGCCGGAAAATCAAACAATTCATCAAAAAGTCAGAAATTGGCATGCCTGCCCCCTTATCACAGGGAGACCTGAAAAAGAAAGACCGCAAAAAACTACTGGTAAAAGATCTGCTTCTACTCAACGAGATATCCGTTGATCGAGATATTGATAGAAAAAAACACAACCTACTTCGGTCGTCCCATTCCCTCCTTCGTGATTTCGAATCCGATGTAAAAGCTTGCGATCGGGGGCGAGTTCGATAAAATAGCGGCCTCATTGAGAAGCAACAAACATCGATAGCATTCGCCATTCTGGCTGGTTTTGGCATTTTCCTGACCGGTTGCGCCTCGACGGAAGAAGACCCGACCATCGAAGAACAAGCCGCGTCCTCCGAGCCCTACGAAAAATTGCAATTAGAGGGCAAACCGGTACTCAACTACGTCTTGCTCCGAACGGCGGTTGTTCTTGTTACCAAAGATCTCCACTATGACACTGAAACTGATTCCTTTTCGGGACCGGGGGAAATCCTGAGTTGCGGTTCTGCAGCAGCGATCGATAAACGTGGCTATTTCGTAACTGCATCACATTGTGTCGATGAAAATGATACTTTTCTGACATTCCCGCTTTCGGATAAGAAAAACGGCGAGATCGCAACTATGAAAGCCCGCGTGGTTTGGCGGGGAGCTTTAGCAAATGATCCAGAGCAACAGGAGAATGATCAATCCTATGATTTAAACGTCTTCGCAAATGATCTCGCGGTGTTACATGTCGACCCGGAGTTACCTTGCTCGTTTACAATGAGCTCAAAACCGGCCACAAAAAAACAAACGGTGATTAGCGCAGGAGCAACGGAGAAAGCCAATGGGAATAGCGACTCCATCTCGCATGTGGTTCAAACATATGGAGGAACCATCACTGATCTGGAAACTGTTAACTCAGCGGGTAAAGATACAAACTTTATTGTTCACCAATCACCAGCCATTGGAGGCAATAGTGGCGGCCCCCTCGTCAACCTGGCTGGAGAGTTAATAGGTATCCATGTCGCCAGTCGTAACACGAAGAACTGGAACGGGGGCAAAAAGAAACAATCTCTGGCCGTCAGACCGGACCTGGATTGGATAAAGAAAGTTATCGAGCGCGACTTCACCAGGCTTTCCACAAAAACAGAAAGTGGCGAATAAGATTTCATGTGCCGAAGTTTTTCAGGGTAGAAAAATCAAATCCCGACCTCGCCCACCTGAAGTCCTTCTTCGTGATATCGAATCCCCACGAATGGCAACACCGATGGTATATCGAAATCCTCTCCATCCCGGGAAGAATCCAGAATCCACCGGGAAAGGTAATCGATTGATAGGGATTTGGTTATTAAAGGGAAAAATCAAGCGGCCTCGAGGTAGGTTGGGGTGCAGGGGACCGAAGGGTTTCCCCTCGTCGCACGGGCGGTCGATGTGAATGGGATCTACGTCGGAAGCCGGGCGATGTTCGCGCGGATGAATGAATTTTTGGCTAAACATCAGATTCGTCCTGTAGTAGACGAAACCTTTGCCTTCGCTGAGGCGGAAAAGGCATACGAATGTCTCGAAAATGCCGGGCACTTCGGCAAGGTGGCGATAGAGTTTTGATTTGGATTTACGGATAGACTAAATCTTTCAGCCTCCCCAGGGTTTGAGACAGAATATGTGGTATTTTGTCGCTGTTACCTTGATGCTTTTCTGTATTTTCGGCTCAATATACTTCCGCTCATCCTCGGGGCCTCCGTGTATTTCCCAACGATCTACTACATTTTTGACAAAGGTGAATCCGTGTTGGCCTCCGGTTATCGATTCAATTCTTTTTCCTTTAAACTGACCGTTGTCCATCTTCACCCCGGTTCGATTGGCACGATTCAACATTTGATCCCGGTCGATCCACCAGAGCGAACCTCCTGCCGCCAGAGGTTGGCCCAGCGGATATCCGCTGTCGAACACGGCGGCAGTACGCCCGTTGGATTGATTATTCCAGCTTCTCCATTTTCCGTCGATTCCGAGGGCAAATGGTACAAAGTCGGCGGTAATATCGATCACTGGCGGTAGATCCTTTGCCATCCAGTTGGCGTAGCCATAAGGTAATGCCGGGTATACATTTCCGCCGGCTGTCAATATATAGGGATCCCAGTTTCGTAAAGCAATCTTCCGGATCGGCTCGTTTTCCGGGTTGAAACGGCCCTTACGAATTCCCTCTTTGGTCCAAATGGTCGCATCGCCGCTTGCATCAAGTACCATCAGTTTTTCGCGTCCGGTTTGAATTTGGACGATATTTTGTAAGTGAGACCAATCGAGAGAAGTGTCGAACTTAGACCAGGCATTAACGGTTCCGTTATCGAATAGAACAATTCCGGAATAGTAGTCATCGCTTGCGCTGATCTGAATATCTACCACTTCGTTGCCGAAATCTTTAGGAAGCAGAGCTATTTCCCAATGTTTTGGATCAAGAGGTTTTCCGTCGCGTCGGAATACTTCTATCGTTCCTTTCACTTTAGGGCGGGCAGGGGCCGGCAGTGGCAGGGCGTTGCGATAGAGAGGCGCCGGAGTCACATCCACTGCGGTTACTTTACCCGGTCCGGTTGCTTTTCCGGTCCAGTCTTCATCGCTTATAAAAGCAACGGGTTTTAACCCGATAATGTAAGGAGGGTTTAAATAGATTTTCCGGCAGTTTTCAGCTCGTTCGCGGCAGTGGTTTTGATCGATGGAGCATAGTTTTCCGAGGTCTCCCCAAAATCGCCAGTCCTGAACTCCCTCACGAATCGTAGCGAACCAGATCCTTTCGCCGGAGTGACTACCGCCGACGGCATTGGCATAGGTGACGTCGGAAGGTCTGGCGCCGATGAGTCCATCCTCCAGTCCATCAAAAGAATTCATATCGAGATTTTTGCCTCCGCTATCCACTTCCCGGGGCCTCCAGCCAAAAAAGCGGTTGGTTCGGTTTACTTCCTCAATAACCTTATTTTGCCTCGGGTCGAACACCTCAATTTCCGACCCACCCGATCCCAAAGCAAATACCCGGGTTGCGGCGCCAATCGCAACAAGGCGACAGGTGCGACGATTGTATTGGGCTGGAATTTGGCAGGCGTTCTGGTTGGAATTGTCTCCTGCGGCCAGAGGTGTCCCATCGGCAGTCATGCCAAGGACATGTCGCTCTCCCGCGTCTACGGAAACGACGTTTTTCCACGAAGCTACCCGGTTCAAATCACCTTTCCAACCACCGTTACTCAACGGGTTTTGATTCAGCGAAAAATACCGGCAGGTTCCGTCCGGCATCAATGCAATACCTACATCGTTACGCCCGGCAAGCTGAATGGCTCCGGATATGTGATCCGCCTGGGGTTGCGACGCGGTGAAGCTGGTTCTGACTTTCCCTTCCGCAGTGAGTCCCAACATTCTTAACTGCCAGGTTCGGGACATGGCTTCCCCCATGTCCATATCCACAACTTCTCCTAATACATCAGGGACACCGTAGAACATCTTAGTGAATTCGGTTTGATTAACCGGCTCCCCGTCGATCCGCCACGCTACCACTCTACATGGTTCAGTCGGTCGCTTTGGCATAGGCATCGGAAATACATTCTCCCGTGGCACCGGCTGATATTGTCCGGCAAGTACGATTTCCGTCGGCTCGTTTTCCGGTTCGTCATCCGGGTCGTCATCCGGGTCGTGGATGATTGTTTCGATGGTGAGATGTTTGAGCCTGTATGCCCGAACGGATTTCGCTTCATCAAATTTCCGGGCTATGGTTAGTTCCTTTTCAAAGGTTTCCACTGATTCAGCAAATTTCTGTGTCAGGCTGTTTACGGTAGAGGTATACCCGGTTCGATGTTTATCGATTATAGTCTCCCAGGTGTTCCGAATTCTTTGATGAGCGCGGTTGGCATTGCCGGGAAGATTGGGAAGTTTCGGGAGGTTGTCAGGAGTCGCCACGGCTATGGCGGATATTATATTTTTCAGACTCTTTTTCTCTTCCTGAAGTGCGATCACCAGTCCGATATTGCCTGCATTGGTTGCGTTAGTGATTTCCCGGTCAATTGCCTTGCCGTAGTTGTTTGCCAGAGCGGCGACATTTCTTCGGAACGGTCTCAGAGCGCGGTTGCTTATGACTTCTTTGAAGCGTTCCACCCGGCCGCGCAATATTTCAGGTGGCTCTTCGTTTTCCTCCATCGCGGCTTCCTGATTGGATGTGAGTACAGGCTGTCCGGTTCCCGGTTTAAAGAGTGAGATTCGGTGAAACCTCCATAGAGAATTAGGCCAGGCGGTGAGTTGGAGTTGGTTGAGTTCTTTTGACCAGGTTGTGTTGACAAATCCTGACCAGTTCAAAAATTTCTCTCCATCCACCTGGACATCGACTGAATAGTTTCGATTTTGATCCTGTGGAATCACGGTGATCGTATAAGTTCGCCGGTCGCCTTCGTTTGCGATCAAACCTTCATATTTCCGGGTTTGAGGAGCGTTTAGAATAGAAGACGCATTTCCCCGTGGTGATACATTGATTCTAAGAATTCCACTTCTACCACCCAGCGGGAAATGTATTTTCAGAGTTTCGTTTCGTGCAACCATTTCCACATCAAATTCCAGCCGGTACGGGCCTGAAAAATCACCGTCGACAGGTAGAGTATAAGAGTGACTGTTCTCACCTTTTTCTCTGTGTTCTTTCCATGGAAGTACGCCGGCATTGATTTGCAGTGAGCCGTCCACCAGTCTTTCCCACGCCTTCGGCTCCGCCGGTAGAGAAATATCGGCTTTGCTCAACAGATCATCCGGAGTTGTCGACCATGTGATTTCGTCAGCCGCATGGCAGATCGGCTGGATTGAGAGCGATAGAATCAGAAAACATATATGGTGAATTGTTCTCATGTTTCGGGAATGGTTGGATTTCATTTTGCGTGGAAAAGTTTGCCAGAGAGTCAGTTAATTGCAAGGGTCGGAGCGTAAGCGAGGCGAACAGAGAATCACTCTCCCCACGGTTTTAGACAAAAGATGTGATGCATGCTTGCGGTAGCTGAAATACTTTTCTGAATTTTGGATTCGATATGTTCCCTTTGATTATTCGGCCCTCCCAGGATGCTCCAACGATCGAGGACATTTTTGATAAAAATAAGTCGACCTCCTGTTACCATTGCGATCTTTTTCCCTTCAAACGGGTTGACCACTTGTTTCACACCCATTTGGTTTGTCTGTCTCAGCATATTATCTCCGTCGATCCACCAGAGGTGCCATCCCAATACAAGGGGTGGAGAAAGGGGATATCCGCTGTCAAATTTGGCTGCAACCCGGCGATTCGATTGTTGATTCCAACTTCTCCATTTTCCATCGATTCCGAGAACATAGGGAACGTTGCAGGCTGCGATATCAATTGATGGTGGTAGGCCTGTTGCCATCCAGTTCCCGGTCCCTGAATAGACAGGGGAAACTTTTCCGCTTTCGGTTAAAACAAACGGATCGGCATATCCCAGGGCAATCCTCCGAACGGGTTCTTCCCTTTCGTTAAAACGACCCTGTTGAATGCCATTCCTTGTCCACATAGTAACAATGCCGCTACTATCAAGAGCCATTAGTTTATCGTTTCCTGCCCGCACTGCAACGATGTCCTCCAACTGCGACAGATCGACATGGTTTGCTTTGTTGCTCCACGCTTTTACCGTTCCGTCAGCATTCAGAATAATACCGGAATAGAAATTGGGATTGGAGAAAACTTGTAAGTCGACTATCTCATTACCGGTGTTTTCGGGCAGAATTGCTATTTCCGGATGGGATTTATCGAGAGGTTTACCGTCCCGTCGGAACACTTCCAGAGATCCCCAAACCCTGGGTCGTTCCAGAGGTTGGAGTGGCAGGGCATTGCGGTAACGGGGATCGGTTGGTACCTGTTCCGGAGAAGCTCCGGTCACTTCAATCGTTTCACCTGTCCAGTCCTCATCAGTGATCGCGGCAACAGGTTTCAGGGCGATCATATAGGGAGGATTCAGGAATACTTTTCTACAATTTTGAGCCCTTTTCCTGCAATAATACTCATCGATTTTGCAGATGTTTCCGAGATCACCCCAGAAGCGCCATTCATTGATTCCCTCACGAATTGCGGCGATCCATACATTTTCGCCCGCGATTTTTGCCCCGATCGATCTGGCGTAGGTGACGTCTGACGGTTCCGATCCACCGGGTAAGTTGGCCTGCCTCGCAGGGAAGTGCATTTTTAGACTGTCTCCGTCTTTGTCGGCTTCCCTGGGAAGCCATCCGAAGATCCGGTTCGTCCCCGGAATTTGTCGTACTACTTTATTACTTCTTGGATCAAAAACTTCGATTTGAGATCCATTTGAACTGATTGCATTCAATCTCGAAACGCCGGCGAGGGCATGGATTCGAAAGGTTCGCCCGTGGTATTCCGCCGGGAAAGAACAGGCATTTCTATCCCCTCCACTAAAGCCTGCACCATGTGGATTTCCGTCAGCAGTGAGTCCAAGAACGTGACGGTCTCCTGCATTGACAGAGACTATATTTTTCCATGAAGCAGCCTCATTTAGATCACCCTGCCAGCCTGCGCTTCCGAATGCATAATCATACAGAGAAAACACCCTGCAGGTTCCGTCTGCGATAAGCGCGATACCTACCTGATCATCCCCGGCTACTTGAACCGCGTCGAGGATGTGATCGGCCTGAGGTTGAGCATCGGTATAGCTGATACGGACCTTTCCATCCGGGGCGAGTGCTACTATTTTGAGTCGCTTATTACTTTGCATTCGTTCAGCCATATTCATATCCACAATGACTCCCGTCTCATTGGGGATTTCGTAAGATTTTTTGTAACTATTCAGCACCTTTTCCCTGGCAGTCCAGGATTGCGTACCATAGCTG
>JARGOZ010000245.1 GCA_029213025.1 Verrucomicrobiales bacterium | reverse complement strand
GGTATTATCGGGTATCACAGTATGGGGCACTCCGTGCTGATTGAGTTCCCAGGCAGTAAGTCGCGCCCCCTGATTGCGCGGGCGGGTTTCATCCACCCATACATGAACCGGTATTCCTGAATCGTGAGCTGCATAAACAGGTGCCGTAGCGGAGCCGTGGTCGACAAAGGCAAGCCAACCGGCATTACAATGAGTCAAAATATTGACCGGTTCGCCTGGTTTTTTTTCGGCAATTTTTTGAATAATGTCTTTGCCGTACTCCCCAATGGATCGACACCATTCTACATCTTCATCCGCAATCTCCTGCGCGACCTTTCGTGCCCTTGTAATTTTGTCGCCTATGGAGGAAATCCCGGACAACTCAGCCAGCTGGCGGTCCACAGCCCATTTTAAATTCACCGCAGTAGGCCTTGTCGCAATCAACTGATCAGCTTTGGAGCGCAAGCCGGTATCGAAATTTTCTCCATGGGTCGCGGCGACTTCACATGCGGCAATATACATTCCATGACCTGCCACAGCTCCGATACATCCAGCTCCTCTGACATGCATATCTTTGATTGCACGCGCGACATCATCGGTTGATCGAAGACTTTCTATTTCGAAACGAAAAGGCAGCCACCGCTGATCGATAATTTGCGCTTCTCCCTCCACATCGTCACTAAGCCAAACTGTCCGAAAAGGTTTTCCGTTCACTTTCATAAGGTCAAACGCTAGATCAAAAGCGTCGCAAGATAAACTTGATTAGCAGTCTTCTTGCTGGTCGATTGCAAATATGAAACGGCTCTTTTTTATCGCAATTCTTTTTGGACCATCACTCTTGCTGCATGCTGCAGAGCCTTTCGTTCCCCCGCAATTTGTGAAAGAACTCAAAGATCTTCAATCGGTAAAATCCCTGGCGGCCAGAGACAATAAAGCCGTTTCATTCCTTCTCATGGAACCCGGATCCACCTGAGGACCTTCCAACTCCGCAAGTTTTGTGGGGATTGAAGCGCTGAAAAATGACACCCTCATCATTTTCATAAGTGGACTCAATTTGCATAAGACACCGGAGGTGGTTCAGGAGGCCATTGCCAGTAAAGAAGCTTCCGGGCCGACACCGATCATCGCGGTTTTCGATGCAAGCGTGGAAAAACGCCTCGGTGTCATTCCTTACTTTGATATGAAAGACGTCAATGGATTTACCAGGATCCGGAAAGCGATCAGTGATCATCTCGGCATCCCCGTTGAAGAGCCGAAGAATCAATTCCCTTTAGAAACATGGAAAGACAGACGCGGGCGCAGGCTGGAAGCCACCTACGTAACAAGCACCGATACGATTGTAACTTTGCGACTTGCTAATGGCAAACTCTCCACGATGGCTATTTCAGCCCTCGGAACCGAAAGCAAAAAAAGAATTGTTGAACTGGCTTCGCAAAATTAGCGGGAACCCGGCGCGGCGGAGATTCAGCTTGCGTCTTCCGGACTCGCTTCGGTCAAAGGAGCAAAGGAAAGACCGCCCTTGGTAATACTGCCCCTCATTTTGTTCTGGGGGATGACGGTTCCTGTCTGGTGAGCGACTAAATCGGGAAACAGCATAGCTCCGACACCGTCATCAGCATAGTCAGGGGCCTCAGGCTCTTCTACAAAGTCGTTTTTAGGTTTCACTTCAGCTACCGCCTGCTCTTTTACCGGTTTTACTGTATCAAAAATCGTTCCTTCGATTGCCTTCTGAGCGGCTTTGGGTGCAGGGGATGCTCCAGGAAACTGAATACTGCCCGTTACATTTCCGCTCTTTTTTGCAACAGCTTCAGTCTTATTTTCCGGAGGATTTGCCGCGGGAATTTTTACAGGAGCCGGGCTCTGGGCTACAACCTGTGCCTGGGTCGATACCTTCTCGGGAGCCTTTTGTTTTACCACTTCAGTCACCACTTGTTGGTCCTGAATCTTCTCAGCAACTGGTTTCTTTTCGATCGGTTTTTCCGGAGCCACGCCAACAAGTTCCGTCGGCGGATTTTCTTTGATTTTCACCGGTGTCGGCTTCGCGATTGGATTTACTGATGCAGCGACCCGTGGCGATTTCTCCGAACCGTTCAACTCTTTTGGTTTCCCGTTCAGCTCCGTTGGTTTTCCGTTCAGCTTTTTCTCGCCAGGATGAATCGAATTTGAACCGGTGATTTTGAATCCTTCACCGCTACCACCCTTGATTTGAATCTTTGGCGTTGCCTTAACTTCGGCCTCTGTCACTTTCTCTCGCGGCTCCGGAATCTGAGGATCCTCCTCGCCTTTCTCTTTTTCGTCCTGCTCGAAAGGAATCACATTGGAAACCGCTGTTCTTTTATCGCCCGTTTCCGTTTTCGCGACCTCAGTCACCTGTTCTTCAACCGGGTCCTTGCTTTGCCCGGAATCTCCCGATTCTTCGACAGGCTGATCGTCAAATTCTTTGAACTCCGGATGATAAGGTAGCTTCTTCTGATGCGGTGTGGTCGAACTTTGTGGAGAATAATTTTGAATCGAGGAAATAAAATCCAATTTCTTCTCAGTCAATTGCCTGGCAATCTCCATTTCCTTCTCCGAGAGATTATGATTGCTTAACAGCTCTTTTATCGCCCTCGAGCGGATTTCTTTCAAACTAAATGATTCTTCGCATTCACCTATTGCTTCTGTAGTCAGCCATGCTTTTGCACTTTCAAGGCGGTCTGGACTATTGGACCTCCTGTCCCTTTGACCTTCTTTCTGCGCTTGAATGTGATCATAAATCCCCGGCTCCGCGAAAAATTTCACAACCAAAGGGATTGTATCAATCAAGGTAAAAAGACATGTGATCACGATGTAAACAGCAAGAGCGAAGCCCCCACCTTCTTTTTCAAACATATGGTGCAAAACCATAGTTTGAACCATTAAATCGGAACGTTTTTCATCTTTCAACGAATCCACCCGGTCAATGGTATTGTCCGTAATCTGCTCAGATTCAGTTCGCAGTCGCTTTAACTCGGCTGAAGCCGATTCGATCTGGTCTTTAAGTCCGGCAAGAAGATCGCCTTGTTGCTGCTTAAACATATCGAGCTTTTGCTCCTCGAATTCCCTTCTGCTTTCTTCAATCCGAGCGTTGGCCGCAGCGCTTTCGGCAAGCAGTTTAGCGCTCAAATCGGTCCGCTTCTTTGTCATTTCATTAATCGTTCCATTAAGGCGCTTCACCTCGTCGCGCCTCCAGACCAATTCATCCCTTTCGATCGCTCTCGCATTGGGGCCTATGCCCGCTTTTCCAGTTCTCGCACCGCTGATTTCATCATCATAGACTTTCTGCCAGCGATTTAAATCCTGCTGAACTTGATCCCTTTCATTTCTGAAATCCTTAATCTGAGCATCGATGTCAGAAAACTGTGAGTTCCGGTTTGCTTGTTGCTGCGAAGTTTGCTGTGGTGCAGCGGGTGCGTTCAGGAAATTTCCGCCGATCACTTCCTGATACCTTTGCTGTAGACCCTGTAGATTTTCCGTAGCTTTTGCGATTCGATCATTGACCTCTTTTTTCTGAGCATCGGTTGCTCCCCGGGCCTCTGCCATCTCTTCCATTCTGGCCCGTTCGATTTCACTGGCAATTGCGTCTTTAAAAAGCATCAGCGTCAACGGGTGGGAAACGGTCAAACCCATCAGAACTGCAACTGTGATTCGAAGAACAAATTGCAGCATTTTCTTGGGAAATGAGGTAAACGCTCGATAGGTTGCCAGGAGAACACGGTCAATCGTAATAATAATGAATCCCCATATTGCGGCAAAACCAGCGATGACCCCCACACTATCGGTCAATGTTGAGACGGCGTAAGACGCCGCGATCATCCCAAATAGGAATGGAACCAGCAAAGAAGCTCCGAAGGCAGCATATTTCAACCTTTCCCACTTTGGGCAATCTTTCGACAATATATCGGAATCTGCAGCAGAAAGCCAAATGAGGAATCTTTCGATCAGATTCATCCGTGGAGGTTGACTTGTTTCGCTCATGTTTCGTTTCAAATAATGGGCAGGATACCAAGACAATAAACGGTCTAATGCCCGGGAATCCAGGCTAATTTGTCTTAACGGCTCTGAATGAGACAAACGCTGGGCGCGATTTTGTCACATCTTGAACGACAGAATCTTTATCGTTACACTGCTCTACCCACATTGATCAACCCGAAGTCAGTTTCGTTTGAAGATAGGTAATGTTCTCCTGAGAAAGGTCAATAAATTTTACCCGAATCGATTTCCCTTGCTCATCGATGAAGTTTCCCGTATCGCCCAACGCCTCAAGCAGCATGGCGGTAAAAACCGTGCCGTCTTTCTTTTTCCATTCCATCATCGGTGTAATTGCCACCTTTTTCCGCCCGAGATCGCCAACCATCGGAGCGAGAAAGCCGCCTTTTTCACCCACAGTAGTGAGAGACTCCCGCAAATTGGCCAGTTTAACCGGATCATCAATCAGTCCGCCTTCGATGCGGGCTGTGATAATCATTTTCCGATAGCCTTTGTCATCCTGAACGCCCTGAAATGAGGTGATTTCACTTCCTGTAGAATCGGTTACTACTGCGACCGGCAAACTGGACAGGTCTTTGCCAAATCTACCACTGAAAAGATCGCGATAGCTTTGTTGGGAAACAGCACATTTTACCATCACAAACTCAGTGCTCAGGATATGTAACTCTTTTTCCAACTGCTCGAAAACAGACTTATGAGCTCCGTCATTGGAATCGTAGAGCAAAAAGACAATTAATTTATTCTCATTTCGCGCCGCCTTGATTGCTGACCTGGGATCCGTAAATGATTTCAGATTATCCGCATGTAACAGACTCACAGTGAAAAGTAACCATCCGATTAAAATTTGCCGCTTCATCGGGAGAACCCTAGCATCAAACAAAGATTTGCACGGATTTTTTTGCTTTGCCTCCTAAAATCGAACCGGTTGGAGACCGATTGTACCCTGTCAGGTCTGAGACTGTACCCTGTTGAATGCGGGACTGTACCCTGTTTGATCCCGTCAATTGGACCGGAACGTGCGGTTTTGGGTGCGGTAAAGTGATGAGTCATTCACCGAATCCCTGTGTCCCCCGCCGAGAGCACCTGTCGACTGACAACCAACCAGCGTTGAAGCCAGTAAAATAAGGGCGAGGAGATGTATACCTTTTCTTTTCATCTTTCGGGAAGACGGAGAGCGGTACTGAAATCTCTAACGGGATATTTGTCCACCCGAAATGCCGGACAGTCGATGGTTCCGCCTGAAATGCAGAACCCGGGGCAAAACCCCGGGCTCGATTCAAACAAAACAATGACTAACATTTATACTAACTTAAAAAGGATTCTTTAATTCAAATGCTGATTATTTGACTTTCCGACCCTGAAAATATGCAGAAATGTTGATTCGGGTTCCGCAAGAAACCTGCCAAATTCTCAAATCTTCTAGAATTTCGAAAATATCGACTAATCATTGAAAAAACCAGTGGCTCTATGGTTTTATTCTCGCTAGAATGAATCGGCGTGAAAAATCGTTACCTTTATATTCCGGTTCTCCTTAGTTTTTGCGGTAGCGCTATGGATGGCTTCGCAGCAACCGGTGAAGCATCCGAAAAAGTCTTCGAAGGGCCGTCGAGTTATCAATTTTTCGCGCAGACAAATGGACCATCTCTTTTTCTTTTCATGTCACTCTTTTTTCTGTTCCTCATCTTCTTCGGACTCGCTCTGCGGTACCGAAGCTGTCGAATGAGAAAGTTCGAAACAGAGACCCGTCTAAGCGAATGCGTTTATCAAATGGAAGAGCAAATGGAAGGTCTCGAAGAAATTGGAAACAGGACTCTCAACATAAAAGCGGGTTCCGAATCGTTTACCGGCACTACCCGAAAGTTGTCAGAAAGCCTGTTTCAAACGGTTGCCGAAATGGAAGCTCTGCAATCTGAAGCCAAACGAATTTTGAGAGAGGTTGATGAGTTGATCGATCCGGAATCGAAGACGGACCAGTTGATCAATTCCTTTACCTCGTCCCGGATTTCCAGCGCCGCCAAACTCATGGAACCGGATGAAGCCTTCCAGAGCCTCATCCGACAATTCCCGGTTAAGGAGCGCGAAGCCCGGAAGCTCCTTACCCGCCTCGAAACCGGAATCAACGGTCTAGCGGGCATTTTTCAACGCTCTGCCAGAGAGCTGGAAATGATCTCGGAGAAATTACCAGGGCTGATAAACGAATCGCAACGAGACGGCTTTTTCCCACTGATAGTCCTGCAAACCAGGCTGCTGCCTTCCATTAATACCATGCTGGATGAATCCGCCCGAATCGGTGCAACTGATCCGGTATCAGCCTACGAAGATCCGGCTCTGTTTGCTGACAGACAGATCACTGACGCGGCACTCATCATCGGAAAAGTTGACTACCTCAGGCAGCACTTTTTGCCCCAAATCGAAAGTGTGAAACCCTTGCTAACCGATGGCACAAACAGCCCGGAGTGGATTAAGCGGGAATGGTTGCTCCATTCCAAATCGCTCGAAACAATATCCAGTCACGCTGAGCTCTGGTCTGTGAACGACCGGATAAATGCGTTTTCCGACGCGACGGCTCATTCCGTGCAGCGAATTTATGAAGCAGCAAATCTCGCGGATCACGCCCGCGAAGTTGTACGCCCGTCGATACGGGAACTGGAAAAACGGGTGGCGCTGCAAAGGCTGGATCTTGGGGAGATTTTGGATCTTCGACCGGAAACCATAATGCGCGAAGGCGAATTTAACCCAGACCGGCAGGTTGTAAATGCGAGGCAATCTGTAGACAGGGCTCTCCACAGCCTGAGTAGGGGTCATATCGACTCTGCGAAAAATGATTTGGACGATGTGGACGAAATCATTCACCAAACCGACGCGTTGCTGAACGTCGGCAAAAATGTCGCCACAGAAGGAATCAAAACCGGCAAAACGATTCTGGCACGGCTAGCGGAAGCAAAAGAAGATCTACCTATCGTTCAGGCAAAAATTTCCGGGCTGGGCGAAACCTGTCCTCCGGATGTCCTGCCCGATACACCGCCAGCACTGGATCCGGTATCATTGGAAATCGATTCCCTGATTCATGCGGCCCGGATTTCGGCAAGGGAAGGACGCCTGCTAACGGCAGGATGGCAGATCGATAACGCCGCCGGCAAACTGGACGATCTGGAAAATCACATCGAAGCAAGCATGGTGCGCTGCGACGAAATTGAAAAGCTACAGCTATCGAATGAAAAACTTCTTGGCGATCTCCGGTGGCGGTGCCGTTCGCTCGACGCAAAAGTTCAGGACCGGAGAACAAGAAAACGAACCAATTGGCAATTCGATAAAGTGAACCAGAGGATCGAAGACATAGGAAAAACTCTCTCCAACAATCCCAATCCTTTTAAAATCAAAACAAACCTCGCCGAAATTCAGACTTCGCTTCATGAAATCGAGGAAAACGTCAATATCGACCGAATCTGGCATGAGCTGGCCACGGAATCGATCAAAAGTGCCGGGCGAACTCTGCGTTCTCACGAGTCTGCTCCGACAGATTTAAAAGACGATCTGGGAAAATGGCAAAGCTTCCTGGAGGAGGATAATCTTGACTGGAAAGAAGCATTCGAAGGAGGACTCATGATCGAGACAGCCTCCTATCCGAACGCATCCAGCGACGCAATTTCCGCTCTGCAAACCGCCGCAGCGAGTCTTTCCCGGCTTTTGGACTGGCAAAACCCGCAGGCCATTGAACTGGATCGGAGGGCTGGTTTTGAACTTTTGCAAAAAGCCCGCAACTCCATGATGAAAGAAGATCATGAGACGGCACTCGGTTTGGCACACCAGAGCAGAGACCGCGCAGAAAATGAACTGAACCTCGCAATCTCCCGCACAAACCGGGTGAAAATGACCCACTTCATTGACAGCAGACTGAATACGGATCACTCACCGGCACCTGGAAAAGGGGTTGCTATGACCACTTTATTAACGAGAAACGCCTCTATCGATCAATTCGGAGCCTACGGAAAATCCAATGGCTCGAACGGCAAATCCCGCGCGCCGCGACCAACGGAAATCCTGATCAACAGAACCGGAAAACGAACCGGAGCGTTAGCCGGTTGATCAATCCGCCCGCAACGAAACCCGGATAATTTCACTGTCGTTTCGCACGAAGATCGACCCGTTCGCATAAGCAGGGTGTGACCAGACGATCGGACGCTGCCTCATATCTGTTCCATTCGGTTCGATCAGATGGGTGCGATCAATTTCCTCGTATCCTTGCCGGGATAATTTCGCGATAAGCAAATCCCCTTTCTCGGTAAACAGGAAATATCGATCCTTATGCGGAGTCAGAAAAATATTGAACCAGCGCACCTTTCTCCCCTGCCCGGTTGAAGGCTGCATACTCTCCCAGATTCTATCGCCAGTGGCCTGATCGAGGCAACGAAACTCCCCGTAGCTGCACGTTCCGAAGATCAGCCCATCCTTCAGCACCGGAGTCGGCATGATGCTGTTGAGATGAGTAGTCCTCTTTTCACTCACATTTTGACTTTGCCAAAGAATCTCAGGCTCCGACTGATCAGATTTCAGTTTCAACATCGTCGCGCCGTTATAAAAAGCGGTGAGAAACAGACGGTCGCCGGAAAGCCGTGGCACCGGAATACTGAGTCCGGACCGAATCTGCCAGGGGACAGTCCAGTAAACTTCGCCGGACAGTGGATTTAGAGAATTCACCGATTCCGGATGCCAAATGATTACCTGATCCTTTCCGCCGTGATGAATCAGCCTAGGAGGACAGTAACCCGGCTCTTTGGCGGTCAATGAACGCCACACTTCCTTTCCGGTGGACTTTTGAAAAGCAATTGCGGTAGATCCTTCACCCCCGCCCAGACAGATCAACAGATCCCCGTAAACGAGCGGAGCTCCGGCGAACCCCCAAACCGGAGTTTGAATACCCAGGTAATCCCGCAAATCGATTTCCCATACCACACCGCCATCATGGGTATTTAAACACAGCAGCATGCCTTCTGCGCCCAGAGTGTAAACGCTGTCACCATCGACAGTCGGAGTCACTCTCGGACCGGCGGCATAACTGATGGTGTAGTTCCCCGGATATTGATGAGTCCACAGAATTTTGCCACTGATTTCATCGAGGCATAAGACCCGTTCAATGCCGGGAATTACTCCTCGTTGAAAAGGGTTATCCGGACTCTGCGCGCCTTCGCCCAATTGGCGGTCGGTCACGAACACTTTTCCACCAGCTACAGCAGGACCGGCATAACCGGACCCAATCGGGCAGCGCCAAATAACTTCGGGACCATTTTCAGGGAACTTTTCTACGATGCCTGACTCTTTCCAAATCCCATCCCGGTCTTTTCCCATCCACTGTGGCCAGTCATCGGCCCGGGCGACAGAATGTTGGAAAACGAGGAAGAAAACGAAAACAAGCCCTTTGTTCATGAGCTTAAGGTATCACCGTCGGGCCGCCATTAAACGAAGAACGTAAAAAAGTAGCTGACCAATCGACGCAATCGCTGCAACAACATAAGTCGAAGCGGCCCATTTCAGGGCTTCTTTTGCCTGCGATTCGTATTCGCCCTCCACAATACGTGAGGAATCCAGCCATTTGAGAGCCCTCCGGCTGGCGTCAAACTCGACCGGCAAAGTCACCAATGAAAACAGTGTTGTCGAGGCAAACATAATCACTCCCACCAACAGCAGAATTGTGTTGCCTCCGGCAGCCAGAACCAGTCCACCCATCAAAACCCAGGGCATAAATTTCGACGAAATATTCACCAGCGGAACCAACGCTGAGCGCATTTTCAGGGCACCGTAGGATTTGGCATGCTGAACCGCGTGCCCGCATTCGTGTGCCGCAACAGCAGCGGCGGAGACGTTTCTCTGGTTATAGACCACTTCGCTGAGATTAACGGTTTTCTTCATCGGGTTATAGTGATCAGTCAGTTGCCCCGCGACACTGATAACCTTTACATCGTTAATCCCGAAATCCTGTAACATCTTTACAGCCACTTCGGCCCCGCTCATGCCAATGCGACTGGCGGAATATTTGGCAAACTTCTTTTGCAACATGGATC
>JARGOZ010000008.1:42634-88708 GCA_029213025.1 Verrucomicrobiales bacterium | reverse complement strand
CTCGGTCTCTTCGGTCATGTCGTCGTTCTCATACATCTTTTTGAGCTGACGCAGCTCCTCCTCGGCGTAGGAAAGGTAGTTTTGGTAGGACTTGAGGCGTTCCCGGGCGTCCCGCTCATTCATCGGGCGGCGCACTTCTTCGAAGTAGGCAAAGTCATCTTCGCGATTGGCTTTGTTGCGGCGTTTGGCTTCGAGGTTGATTGGTGCGGTTTTTTTCAATTGTTCTAATTCCGCCTCTGCCGATTCCAGCTTCAGTTTCGCGAGTGGCAGAGCCGCTTCTTCATCCTGAAGAGTGCGCTTCAGTTTTTCCGTCTCAAACTGAAGGATGACTTCGCCTTTCTCTACCCGGGCACCGTGTTCGGCCACACTCAGGACAGTGAGATCCGACCAGGACTCCGGGATCACTCTGATGGGCGTGTTCTTTTTGCTTTCGATGATTCCTTCCAGCTCCAGACGGGTTTCGAACAGTTCTTTTTTCACCTTTACCGTCTTTTTTTCCGTCTTCTTCGCCGGGGCGGCTGCTTTGGGCTTTTCTTCCGGTTTCTTCGCCGCAGGAGGATCGATGACGATTGTTCCGATCGGTTTTTTTAAGTCTTCCTCTTCCGGTTTAACTTTCGGCACGGCAAAGAGAGTTGTGGCGGGGAGCAAAACAGCGAGTAGAAGAGATGTGATTTTCATTTTTACTGAAATGAGTGTGATTATTGGAACATATCGACTTTTGGGGATCAAGGGAACAAAAAATGAGATTAGTCGCGGTGATAGGGTTCGCCTTTCAGGACGGTGTGGACACGATAGATTTGTTCGAGGAGCACCACCAGGGCGAGTTCGTGCTGCAGGGTGAAGCCGCTCAGTGACCAGATGAGGTCTGCGGCATCGCGAACCTGCTGGTTGTGGCCATCCGCCCCGCCGATCAGTAAGGCGATTTTTTTCATCCCGTTATTCTGCCAGGTTTCAACGTCGGTAGCGAATTCCCGGGTTGAGGGAGCTTTACCTCTTTCGTCGAGGACGATGCGAAACGCACCTTCGGAAGCATCAAGCAGGAAGCGGCTGTTTTTTTCCTGGCCGGCTTCTTTTTGCTGAATCATCTCCAGTTTGGTATAGCGGCGGAGGCGTTTGGTGTATTCGGCAATGCCGCTTTTTGCATAGTCGAGGGAGGGCTTTCCTATAGATATGATCTGCCACTTCATTGCGGAGTAAATTGCACAGGCGGAAGAGCCTGTGATATACATTCAGCGGGGCACTGTACCCTGTTGAATGGTAGACTGTACCCTGTTAGGTCGGGCATTGTACCCTGTTGAATGCCTAGAAAAGTTTGATCGGATCGACAATGTTGGTGCTGGTGGAGCCTCCCTCGGTGGCGGAACCGGCAGCCCAGGCGTCGACCATTTTACGAAGCATCGTGTCATCGTGGCGCGCCCATCCGTAAATGTCTTCCCAGGCGGCTTCAGAATTGCCCAAATTCGGAACGGCCTGCACTTCTTTCCATTTTGTTCCGGCACGGGGTACTCCGAAATCGGTAGGTAATCCATAGTCGGAATACGGGTCGAGTTTGGTCAAAATGCGATAGAGAATGTGTCGCACCCAATCGATTTTGTGCGGTTCTCTGGTCGACTTGCCGTAGGATGCATGAGTCACGAGACAGGAGTAAACACCGACAGTTTCGACTACTTCTTTGCTGTCGCCGAGAAATTCGTAATCCGATACATTAATCTGATCGGGCAGATAGCAGCCGATGAAATCGTGGCTGTGGCGGCGACCGGCACCTCCGTCATGGTCGTGGGCACAAAGGAGATCTTTTGCCTCGGCTCCTACGGGCAGCAGGGCGATTTGAGGTTTGGCTTCGAGGCCGGCTTTAAACAGACCTTTTTTCACCGCCCAGTCCATTCCGAAACTTTTCAGGGCGGGGTAGGGAATTCCGCCGACGAGAATCACAGCATCGATCTTATCGGTCTTGTTGTTTCCGACCAGCATATCGAGAGCTGCGTCGGTCGGGTGATAGCGCTTTCTCCACATCCGGTTGTTGCCGGTTCTCCAGGCGCGAGACCTCGTCATGGTATCTTCCAGCATCATGCAGGTGATCATCCCGCCCGAGCTGATCTCGCCGACGTTGACCGTAGCACCCGCTTTCATGAGACCGGCGAGATCTTTAAATTTCGCTTTGTCGCCGGGGCGAACCAGAATGTGAACCTTTTCCCGGTAGAGAGGCAGGACCAGCTTTATTTCATCGGCGATCTGACGCCAGGCTTCCCGTTTCTTCGGGTCGGGTTCTTCGTCGGACATTTTGTCAGCAAAGTAACGGAGATCCGACTGAACGATGGCGAGTTGCACTTCCCTTTCGTAGCGGAGGCGCTTGACACTGTCGAAGCCGCCCTGGGTGGCATACACATTGACCCGGAATTTCGGGTAGCGAAACCGGTTCGGATCCGATGAGTTCAGAGAAATCCCGTAATTGGCGCACAGTTTGGAAATATCCTCGCCGAAGCGGACGTAAAATCCTGAGCTGGAACCGGTGGCAATCCCTGGATTCACTTTGTTGGTGCCGACATTGTCCGGGTAAGGGTGTCTGGAAGAGGGGAAACCTAAATCAAAGTAGGAGCGTTGCGCTTCGGCATTGGGGAGAAGAAAGAAGCATAGAATAACAAGAAAGGAAAATTTCCCGATAGATTTCATAAAGACAAGAAAACATGGGAGCGCCTTTTGATCAACACCAAACAGGTTCTTAATTGAATCGCAATTTGGCGAAGACTCGTTTTTACTGGAAAAATCGTAGCAGGATCCGGATTCACCGGTTTCTTGAGGAATCATGGCTGACCTTTTTGACGACCTCGATGAAGAATTGTTCGATCCGGATGAGGAACCGGATCACAGCCCGGTCCAGCCTGTGCCGCTGGCGGCCAGGATGCGCCCCCGTACGCTGGATGAATACGTCGGGCAGAGGCATATTCTCGGCGAAGGTAAGCTGCTGCGGCGCGCTGTGGAGGCGGACCGCTTTACTTCGCTGATCTTTTACGGACCTCCCGGGGTGGGGAAAACCAGCCTCGCCGAACTGATCGCCCGGCGAACGGACAGCCGTTTTATCAATTTGTCCGGTGTGGAAAGTAATGTGGCCGAGATCAGGAAAGCGACCGAAGCGGCGAGTCAGTTCCTTCGAACGAGAAAAGAAATCACGACTTTGTTTGTCGATGAGATTCACCGGTTCAATAAATCGCAGCAGGATGTTTTGCTGCCCCATATCGAGCGGGGAACCGTCCGGTTTATCGGTGCGACAACGCACAATCCTTTTTTCTATATCAACAGCCCGTTGGTTTCCCGGAGCCAGGTGTTTCAGTTGGAGCCGCTCGATGAACAGGATCTCCGGCAGTTGCTGGAGGCGGCCATCAATGATGAAGAACGCGGTTTCGGGAAAATGGCACTGGTCGTCGATGGTGATGCGGCCAATCATTACATCACCATGTGCGACGGTGATGCGAGGAAATTGCTGACTTCTTTTGAACTCGCTGTGCTCACGACGGAGCCGGATGATGAAAGCGGTGAAATCCGCATCACTCTCGAGGTGGCCGAAGACTCCATCCAGAAAAAGACCGTCGTTTACGATGCGGACGGGGATGCGCACTACGACACGATCAGCGCCTTCATCAAATCGATGCGGGGCTGCGATCCGGATGCCACCTTGTACTGGCTCGCCAAGATGCTGCATGCCGGGGAAGATATCCGCTTCATCGCCCGCCGTATCGTAATCACCGCCAGCGAGGACGTAGGGATGGCTGATTCAAATGCGTTGCGGGTCGCTGTGGCCGCCCAGCAGGCGGTCGAATTCATCGGTATGCCCGAAGCGCGGATCACACTCGCCCACGCCGCGATCTACATGGCGACCGCACCGAAGAGCAACCGTGCCTATGTCGGAATCAATGCCGCTCTACGCGATGTGGCGGAAGGTAGAACCCTCGCCGTTCCGGCCCATCTTCGAACCAAAAGCCGAAAAAAGCTGGGTACCGAAGGTGGGGCCATTGATCCCAACGACACCGTTTATCTCTACGGCCACGACTACGAAGAGGGATTTGTGCCGCAGTCCTACCTGCCGGAAGGCCGGGTTTATTACGAGCCGGGGGAAAACGGCATGGAAAAGCGTGTCAAAGAACGGCTCGACTATTGGCGGGCTCAGTTTGAGGAAAAACGCGCGGAACCGTGATCCGCTTTTGAATATCATTTTCCAGGAAAAGAAGACCTTACCTGGCATCCAATTTGCTCGATTAAAGAAAGTGTGAAACTGTTTTACTGTCGAAGGTTTCGATGTCGAATCAGTTCGGAATACAGCTTCCTGTCGCTTAGTCCATGCGAGGCTGAACCTAATATAGAAATGAATGCACTAGACAAGTTCAATAGAGATCAGATAATCGAGGATATAAAGTTTAACGGTAGAGATTTTTACCAGGCTCTCAGTATAGATGGAAATGATTTGGAGCTTTCTGACCCGGCGTGCGATGTCGATTACCTGGACCGGGTAGGGGCATTCCTTGATGAGGATATCGAGTCGACCATATTAGGTAGCATCATGGAAATCGAAGACTCCCGAAAACCCCACGGACGATGGCTGGGCGACCGGCATCCGAAAATGCGAAAAAGCAGGCATCGATACAAACATTTTGCGTGGGATGATCCCAATGAGGAAGAGGAAAATGATGGCCTCTGGTAGGGTGCCTGATTTTCCCGGAAGTTTTTTAACGTAAGCAATTTTTGAGAAGTCCGGTCCGGAAGTTATTTCCGGACCGCACTCTCCTGCTTCATTTTTTTTGCAGTAATCCAGGGCATGAAAAAGTAGGTTGGAAATGACCTTTTCGTCGATTATCTGAAAGGATGATTCGATTACTTTTCGGAATTGCGATTTTCTTTTGGATTTCCGGGGTCACAAACGCAGACGTCGCCGAACGGTCGAGGCAAATTGATCAATTGGTCGAATCAAATCTGGCGAAACACAAATTGTCTCCCAACGAAGCGATCCCGGATCAGGTTTTTCTGCGCCGTGCGTACCTTTCCATAGGCGGGCGAATCCCCACCATCGAAGAAGCGGAAGCCTTCCTGAGCGAACCTGAATCCACAAGGCGAAGCAGGCTGATTTCGGGTCTGCTGCAGGGCGAAGCTTTCCAGAGCCATTTCTATAATTTCTGGGCGGATATTTTCCGGATGACCGATGAAGGTCCCAGCCGGAATGCGTTTCTTCACTATCAGTTTTGGCTGAAAAACGCTCTAAAGGAAAATCTGCCATTTGATCAAATGGCGTACCAGCTGGTGTCGGCCCGGGGTAAAACCTGGGAGAACGGTGCCACCGGATACTATCATCGCGACCGGGGAATGCCGTTGGATAACATGTCCAACACGGTAAGAATTTTTCTGGGAACGCGGTTGGAATGCGCGCAGTGCCACAACCATCCGTTCGATAAATGGACCCAGATGGATTACTACAAAATGGCGGCGTTCAGTTATTCGATCGACGCGCGCGACATCTATACCTATGCTCCCAACCGGATCAATGCGGGACGATTTTTCAAGGAACGGAAAAAGCAGGCCTATCTGGAAGGCGCGGGACTGGGTGACGGCTTCCCTATGCCTTCTCTGGACAGGCTGGAGATCCATATTGAGAAACATTCGAAGAGTCCTCATGATCGCTGGATCGGTGGCAAAGGCACTATGTCGGCTGACGAATTCCGGTCGGCTGTTCAGCGGGGCTGGGCCGCGGCCAAAAAGGAGGATGATCTGCAATACGGTGCCTACTGGGCCGGCGTTTTGATGTATAAACCTTTGTTGCGATATTCGGTCGTCGAAAAGGATCAGCAGCTGAAACTTCCCCACGACTACCAGTATGATGATGCATCTCCTCTTGATACAGTCCAACCCGCCACGATGTTCGGTTCCGCCGTTGATATAGAAAACCATGATGGGGCTGCCATCGAAGCGTATGCGAAATGGCTGACAAGCCACGATACGCCGAGGTTTACCCGTGTGATAGCCAACCGGCTCTGGAAATTCGCCTTTGGCGCCGGGATCTTTGAACCGGTCGATGATCTGACTGACTACACAAATGTTTCCAATCCGGAACTGCTGGCTTTCCTCGAGGGGATGATGGTCGAGCTGAAGTATGATATGCGGGCCTTTCTTGAAGTCCTTTATCATACCCAATCATGGCAGCGCAGTGCCGACCGCGGGGAGGTTTATCCGGGTGCACCCAATTATTTCGCCGGTCCTGCGCTGCGCAGGATGTCCGCTGAACAAATTTGGGATTCCATGGTTGCGATGTGTATTCCCGCACCGGAGCGGTACAAGCCGCTACTCAAATCCCAGTTGAAATCCCTCGAGCAGGAACGGCTCCGGTGGACCAGTCTGGAAGGCAGGGATTTTGATGGTTATGTGAAAATGATGGAACGCCTCGCTCCGCTGGTCAAAGAGCAGAGAAGCGAAACAGAGCGAATCAGTTTTGCGATGACCGGGGCAAAGGTAGCCGGGAACGAAGAGGAGTATCAGGCTTACAAAAAGGAGTTGAAGGAGCTGAATCAAAAAGTGGATAAGGCGATCAATGAAATCGGATTGATTGATCTACACAAAGCCCGCAGTGGCGGCGAACTTCTCGGTGAGATGTTGGGGATGAA
Organism: Verrucomicrobiales bacterium; assembly: GCA_029213025.1. Taxonomy (GTDB): domain Bacteria; phylum Verrucomicrobiota; class Verrucomicrobiia; order Verrucomicrobiales; family DEV007; genus Arctic95D-9. The sequence continues at coordinate 82,067 of JARGOZ010000008.1, read as the reverse complement.
AGAGACGCAAATGAATACCGAAATGATGGCCGGTGATACTATGGTGGATAGAGGATCAAGTGAAACGATATTTACTTCTCTACCCGCTATCGATTTGCCTGAGCCTCCCGAAGGCTTATCCAAAAATGAACAAAGGGATTGGATAAAAGAGCAGCAAAAAGAGCTGCGTAATTTCAAAGGCCTGGTATCCCGGATGGCGCGTGCTTCGGAGTTGGAAATGCCGGCTCCGCGCGGGCATTTTCTTCGGGACTTTGGGCAGTCGGATCGCGAAGTGATTCAAAATGCCAGCACTCACGCTTCGGTTCCACAGGCGCTCAATCTTCTCAACGGTCAGATGATTGAAGCTCTCACCAACCGTTTTGCTGTGTTTGGGCGGCGTCTCGAAAGAGCAGAGACCAGTGATGAAAAGATCCAACTGATATTTCAGGCGATGCTGACCCGCGAACCGACACCAAAGGAATGGCAACTCGCCCGGGCCGAAGTGGCCGGTGGCGATGAAGAAAGGTACCGGGGACTCGTTTGGGTGTTGCTAAATACGCGTCAATTTTTGTTTATTCAGTAGATGGAAAGAGGATCGACCATGAAATTAATCGTTATGCTGCTGGGCTTTTACTTTGCACAGTCGGTTTATGCTCAGGAGCCTACAGACAGGGAAATCTATTTGTCTTCATCCCCCGAAACCCGCGAGGCAGTTCGAAAGTGGATGGATGAACGGCTCGAAGGTCTTGCGGGAGTCTACAAACAGTTTCATACCCATCCGGAACTCTCCCTGCAGGAATTTAAAACCGCTGCGGCGATCAGTAAAGAATGGCAGAGGGCCGGCTTCGACGTCACACTGGGTGTCGGTCGAACCGGAGTGGTAGGCGTTTTCAAAAACGGAAACGGACCGACGCTTTTGATCCGTGGTGACATGGATGCTCTTCCAGTTATCGAAGAGACCGGGCTGAGTTACGCCAGCAAGGTGAGGGTGAAAAATCAGGATGGAACGGATGTAGGCGCCATGCATGCCTGTGGTCACGATGTGCATTGTACCATGCTATATGGAATCGCCCCTCTTCTGGTTGATCTAAAAAACCATTGGTCCGGAACTGTGGTCTTGATTGCTCAGCCGGCGGAAGAAATAGGCAAAGGGGCCCGTTTGATGATTCAGGACGGACTGTTCGATCGCTTTCCCAAACCGGATATTTGTCTTGCTCTACATGTGAAAAACGATCTGCCGGTGGGCACCGTCGGCTACACGTCCGGATGGGCTTTTGCCAATGTTGATTCGGTAGATATTACGATATATGGAAAAGGTGGGCACGGGGCCGCTCCGCATACGACGGTTGATCCGATTGTGGCGGCGGCCCATGTGGTTACCGGACTGCAGACAATTGTCAGCCGAAATTTGAATCCGATAGATCCCGGTGTGATAACAGTGGGATCATTTCATGGAGGGACCAAACACAATATCATCAGTGACGAGGTAAAGCTTCAGCTTACCGTTCGTTCCTATGCCGATGAAGTCAGAAAACAACTGCTCGATGGAATCCGCGATTTAACTACGGCAACCTGCCGAACATTCCGGTGCCCGAAAGACCCACTTGTTGAAGTGAAAGATGAATTCACCCCGGCCGCCTATAACGATCCGAAGCTAACGAGTGCGGCCATGGAGCTTTTCGCCGATATATATGGAAAAGAAAATATCTACGAGCTGAAGCCGACGATGGGTGGCGAAGATTTCGGCCAGTTTGCGCGAACTCTCGGAGTTCCCGGCTTGCAATACCGGATAGGAACCATATCCCGGGAACGGTGGGAAGCCAGCGTCCAGCCCGGAGCGGATCCGCTTCCGTCTCTGCACTCGGCTCTCTATTTTCCCGAGCCCAAACCCACAGTGAGACTCGGGGTGGAATCGATGGCGAACCTGGCGATTTCCCTTCTTCAACATCCCTGAGTGACTTTTTCCCCGCTTATCCGCAATTTGAAACTGTTCGGGTCCTGTGGAACGTTCTTTTTGTAATGAAAAACCTGTTCTACTTTTCTTTTGTATCTCTGATTTGTTCTCAAATTCTGCAGGCTGATGTTGTCGCCGAAGCGGTAAAATATGAATCTGCAGGAGCTACCTGTGAAGGTTGGCATGCTTACGATGATTCTGTGGATGGCAAGCGCCCCGGAATCCTGATCGTCCACCAGTGGACCGGTCTGACCGACTACGAAAAAATGCGCGCGAAAATGCTCGCCGAGCTGGGTTATAATGTTTTTGCCCTTGATATCTACGGTGAAGGGATTCGCCCCAAGCCACCCGAGTCGGGCAAAATTTCCGGTAGTTACAAAAGCGACCGGGCGCTTTTCCGCAAGCGGCTCAACGACGGTCTGAAAGTTCTCCGGGATCTTCCGCAAACCGACACCGGAAAAATTGCCGCCATTGGCTATTGTTTTGGCGGAACCGGCGTGCTGGAACTCGCCCGGAGCGGTGCCGAAATCGCCGGGATTGTCAGTTTTCACGGCGGTTTGGGCACACCGACTCCTGAAGATGCGAAAAATATCCAGTGCGAAGTCGTTGTGTTACACGGAGCGGTCGATCCTTTTGTCCCGGCTGACGAAGTGGCGGACTTTCACCGCGAGATGCTGGCGGCCAATGTAGCCTATACTTTCACCGCTTATCCCGATGCCGTGCATGCGTTTACCCAGAAAATGGCAGGGGATGATCCGGGCCGGGGGGCTGCCTACAATGAAGCCGCAGACAAAGCTTCGTGGAAAGCGATGAAAGAGTTCTTCGCTGAAAAATTTCAATAAGTGGACAGAACTACCGGTTCGAGAGTTTGCCTACGAGGTCGCGATTGAAGCTGGCTTCGAGGGCGTGCCGGACATCCTGATTTTTCTGCAGGAAATCGCGCAGGATTGCCTGGTTAAAGGCGAGATATCTCGTCGGGGTGGTTGTTATGACCGTGGCCGTTGCCGCCTGGTTGGTGAGATAACTCATTTCACCGATATAGTCGCCCTTTTTGGCTTTATCGATCACCTTTCCATCCCTCTCGATCCGGGCTTCACCGCTGACGAGGAATTTCAATTTTTCCGGATTCTCCCCCTGGGTGATGAGGGTCGCGTCCTCCTGAACTTCCGTCCATGCACCAAGTTTCATCAGCCTTTTGGCATGGGCCATTTCGACTCCGCTGAGGCAGGTGCGGATAAACAGCCGCTCGTCGTCCGAGAAACTACCCCGTCGGTTTTCGATCTTAAGAATGATCAACTGCCCCAGATTAACGAGAGAGAAAAGTGCCTCCCAAAACATGGACACGTAGTCACTCAGGATGGCGTAGTAGATAGAAGAGATCGCACCGGCGAGGATCGCGAAAAAGCGCAGCCAGTTCATGGTGCGCATCATCATCGAGATGATCAGCAGCACGTAGGCAAAGTGGCCGACGAGGTTTTCGGTGCGGGTGAAATCGGACCAGAATTCCTGAAAAAATGCGTTCATAGGGTGGGAAGGCAATAGGCCCGTTTTCCCCAACCTCCAATTAATAATCTACCTGAATCAGAGTTCAGAAAATCTCAGTCAAAATCATTTTTCAATACGATTCGGTGAGCCGGACTCTCATCGTGAAGCTTGCGAAAGGCTTCATTTACTTCTGAAAGAGGCAAAATTTCCGTTTCCGGTGCGATATGGTGGCGGGCTGAAAATTCGAGCATTTTCCCGGTAGTGAAGGGGCTGCCGAGGGGGGATCCCCCGATCGATTTCTGGCCGCCGATCAGAGGCATAACTTCCGTGGAGATTTGAGGCGCGGCTCCGACGAGGTGCAATTTTCCATTGGGGCGCAGCATCGCGATATATTTTTTCCAATCCAGTTCGACGTTCACGGTGACCAACAGAAAATCCAGGCTGTACTTCAGTGCTTTGAGTGCCGATTCATCTTTCGAGTTGATGAAATGGTGGGCACCGAGCTTTCTGGCATGCTCTTCTTTGTCCGGCGAAGTGGAAAACGCGGTGACTTCGCAGCCCCATTTGTTGAGAAATTGCAGAGCCATGTGTCCAAGTCCGCCGATTCCGACAACGCCAACCCGGTCAGTGGGGGAAACGTCACTGATTACGATCGGATTAAAGACTGTAATTCCGCCACAGAACAGCGGGCCTACTGCGGCGGGATCGAGTTCTTCAGGGATCGGCATCGCCCACAGCGCATTCGCCCGGACCCGCTCCGCAAAACCGCCGTGGCGACCGACTACCGTCTGTTCCGTCCCGGCGCACAGATGGTGATTGCCGCTGAGGCATTGCTCACAGTTCCGGCAGGACTTACTGAACCAGCCGAGGCCGACCTTCTGGCCAATTTCCAGATTGGTGACAAGATCGCCTTTTTCAATAATTCGTCCGGAAATCTCATGCCCCGGAACGATCGGATAGGTGCTGATACCCCAGTCATTGTTCCACATGCTGAGATCGCTGTGACAGAGACCGCAATAGTCGACTGAAATTTCGACCTCGTCTGCCCCAAGCGTTCCGGGGTTGAATTCGATTTGATTCAGTTTCCCACCGGGTTCGGTAGCGGCGTAGGCTCGGATACTCATAACATTGATTACGACGTTGATCGAAACCTGGTCGGAATTTACTTCTGCTGCAACCTCCACTTTAGCCCGGTCCACCTTTTGTTGCTGTCCTGGTTTCGGATTGCCATCTCCAGGGCTTTCATTTCCCCGACGAAGATCACGAGTTTTTTGCCACGGGTCAGACCGGTGTAGATCAAATTTCTCTGTAATAGGATAAATTGTTCCGAGGCCAGCGGAATGATCACAGCGGGGAATTCACTCCCCTGGGATTTATGGATGGTGATGGCATAGGCGAGTTGCAGCTCATCGAGATCCCCGGGCTCGTAGTTTACTTCCCGCTCGTTGTCGAAGACGACTGTCAGCAACACCGGGTCGTCGGCGATTTCCCGGATGTAGCCGATGTCGCCGTTGAAAACTTCGTTGTCGTAGTTGTTGCGGGTCTGGATGACTTTGTCGCCGGTTCGGTAAATATTGCCGAACCGTTCCACTTCAGATTTCTGTGGAGCGGGGGGATTCACCGCCGCCTGCAGCTCGGCGTTCAGATTTTTCGTCCCGAGCGTGTTTCGATTCATCGGGGTGAGAACCTGGATTTCATCCCGCGAGTCGAAACCGAATTTGTTCGGGATTCTTTCGCGAATCAGATGTTTCAGGGTATCGACGATAGCATTGGCTCCCTGCCGCTCGATGAAAAAGAAATCGGAGTCGGGAAGATTATCGATTTCCGGTTTTTGCCCCTGATTAATGGCATGTGCCGCACTGATAATGCGGCTCGCTTCGGCCTGGCGGAAAATCCGGGTCAAGCGTGCGACCGGGAGAACTTCGCTGTCGATCAAATCCCGTAAAACGGTCCCGGGACCGACAGAAGGTAACTGATCAACATCGCCAACGAGGATGAGATGGGCCTTTTCCGGTAGTGCTTCGAGAAAATCCGCCATCAGTTTGATGTCGATCATCGAAGCTTCATCAACGACAAACAAATCGCCTTCGAGACGTTTTTCGAGGCTGCGGGAAAATCCGCCGCCGGGTTGAAATTCGAGCAGGCGATGAATGGTGGATGCTTCCCGCCCGGTGCTTTCATTGAGTCGCTTGGCCGCCCGGCCGGTTGGAGCGCAAAGAACCGGTTCGATATTCTTCTTCGCCAGGATTTGGAGAATCGCATTCAGAATCGTGGTTTTCCCCACTCCCGGACCACCGGTGATGATGAACACACGGTTTTCCATGGCTCCTTTGACGGCGGCGGCCTGTTCTTCGCCGAGCGAAAAGCCGTTCGATTCTTCGAACCATTGGATCGCTTTTTCCGGATTCAGCTCCGGATAGGTAACTTCTTTGATGACGTATTCTTTGATGGAAGCCGCCACACTGATTTCCGCCCTCGATAATTCGATGGAAAACACAAGCGGCACACCGGCGATCTCTTCTATGACAAGCTGGCCGTCGCGGAGCAGGTCATCGAGCACCGATTCGACCAATGGATGTTCCGCCTGCAAAACGGTCATTCCCTGAGCGATCAATTCCTCCCGGGGGAGGGCGCAATGCCCTTTGCCGGCAGCGGCTTCAATCACATAGTGTATGCCGGCGGTGATTCGCTCGGGCGAGTTATCAGCCTGGCCCATTTTCCGGGCGATATCATCGGCTGTTTTGAACCCGACCCCGGGCAGGTCACGAACCAGCTGGTAGGGATTCTGGCGGAGGACATGCACGGCTCTGGCTCCGTATTCCTTGTAGAGCCGTGTAGCCCGGGCCGGGGAGAGGCCGTGACCGGTCAAAAAAATCATAATATCGCGGACCGATTTCTGTTTGTTCCACGAATCTTTGATCAGCATACGCCGCTTTTTTCCGACTCCCTCGACCATTTCCAGCCTCTGGGATTCGTTTTCGATCACGTCGAAAGTGTCTTTGCCAAATTTGCGGACGATGCGTTTGGCGTAGCGTTTGCCGATTCCGTCGATGAAGCCGCTGGCTAAAAACTGCTCAATCGCGTCGGGGGTTTCGGGCGGCAGCGGATGAATGACATCCGCCTTAAACTGTTTTCCGAACTTGTGATTTTGCTGCCATTTCCCGGTGGCTTTGAAGTTTTCCCCCTGCACGGCGGCGGGCAGAATGCCGAGAACCGTGACCAAATCGATGCTGAAATCGGTCTGCGCCTGAAAGATGGTGAAACCGTTTTCTTCGTTGTGAAAAACGACCGCATGGATTGAGCCCTCGATTTCATTTGGGTCAGGGGGCGATTCTGGTGGAGTTCCCGGCATTCAATTTTTCTTTTTAATCGAACGATTCTACCACTTTACAATCTATAAGTAGTGTCGCATATTCGCCGCCCCATGGCCATTTTATCCATTTTGTTAACCGCAACTATCATAATCGTCAGTATCCTGCTGGTGCTGATCGTTCTGGTGCAGCGTCCCAAACAGGAGGGACTCGGTGCCGCGTTCGGTGGCGGGACCTTTGATTCCGCTCTCGGAGCCCATACTACCGACGTTCTTCAGAAGATTACAACTTATCTTGCCACGATTTTCTTCGTCACGGCTGTTGGTCTTGCCATGATCAAAGCCAGGCAGTTTTCCGCTTCTCCAGCCGGCAACGTGCTCGAGGAAGTTGATAAACAGGATCCCGCTGTTCCTGCGCTGCCACCAGGCATGTCGAAACTTCCCGGTGTAGAAGACGCGACCACGCCGGCTCCTACGATTGATGATTCTCTGCTGGATATCACTCCGGCTCCTGCGGAGACTCCGGCACCTACGGCTCCTGCTGAAACATCTGCGCCGGCCCCTGACGCACCCGCTGAAACTCCGGATGCTCCCGCTGCACCAAAAGGTAAAGGCGACGCCAAAGCTGACGAGGGTAAAGCAGCTGCACCAAAAGGTGAAAAAGGCGATGCCAAAGCGGAAAAAGGCAAAGCCGATGCACCGGCTGCTGCAAAAGGCGACGGCAAAGGCAAGGGTGCAGAGTAACCCCTAACCGCAGCCTTGGCTGTCAGTCAGGTGAAAAAGTCGGCAGCCATCCCTTTCCAGTACTTGGCTTACCTCGGGTATCGATCAGCGGAGTGGTTCATCGGTTTGTTTCCGCTCGGCGCCTGCATGAGCTTCGGCTCATTTGTGGGCGGACTGATATACCGTTTTGCGGGGCGTTATCGTAATTTGGTCCGGCGAAATCTTACCATCGCCTACGAAGCAACGCGGACGCCCGAAGAGATCGAGATCCTCACAGAAGAGCACTTCCGTGCCCTCGGAAAAAACATGTTGGGCAGTGCCAGGACATCATTGATGGAAAATGATGAGATCGAAAAGCTGGTCAGTTACGAGGGTGTCGAAAATTTTCAGCGTGGCATTGATGCCGGAAAAGGTGTGGTAGGTGCGCTGACCCACACCGCCAACTGGGAACTCTACGCTCGGATCAATCCGCTGGGGGAGCAGGTTCCGTTTGGTACCATTTATCAGGGGCTCCGTAACCCGTTTATTAATCAGCATATCGAGCGTCGTCGCGGGGCGCTGGGAACCAGTTTGTTTGAGAGAAAAGCCGGATTTCGTGGTCCTTCGGAGTTTCTCCGGAACGGGGGCGCTCTCGGCGTTCTTATGGATCAGTTCCCGGGACATCGCGGAGTTTGGGCACCTTTTTTCGGCCGTCTGGCTGCAACCACGACTCTTCCCGCCCTGCTGAGTTTGCGCACCGGGGCTCCGATCATGTTTGTCGGCATGTATCCGGATGGCGACGAGAAGTGGAAAATCAAATTTCATGAACCGGTCTTTCCTCCCGCCGATAAATCCCGGAAAGATGAATGGACTCTGGAGATCGCCGCTGAGCTGAACCGGAAGCTGACCGAAACCGTGGAGGGGAATCCCGGGGAATGGTTCTGGGTTCATAACCGCTTTAAAACCAGTGGCAGGGACATGTTCCCTCATTGGTTCAAATTCCCAATAGCGCTACCTGAGAGCGCACAGGAGTTACACCCCCACTATTTGCTGGTGCGATCCCCCAATCCGCTGGGCGATGCCTGCATGTCGATCCCGGCGGTGCGAGCACTGAAAAACGGCCGACCTGACGCCCATGTCACGATTCTTTGCCGGGAAAATCTTGAACCTTTGTGGCGGCAGCAACCGGAAGTGGACGATATTATCACCATGCCGGGGCGGGTAAAGCCATCCGTTGCCGGTAAATTGATCCGTGAGCGGCGACCCTTTTACGACGCGGCGGTTTTGTTCCCGAATTCCACCAGTTCCGCTCTCGAAGCCCGCGCTGGAGGTGTTCCGGTACTGTTTGGTTATGCCGGACATCACCGGAAACGTTTTCTTCGCCGGGTAACCAAAGAGCCGCCATCCGACCCGCCAACACATCATTTGGAGAGATATTTGCATATCGTTGAGGATCTCGGTGCGGATGTCAGCGACCGGGAAAACCTTCTGAAATTGCCTCCGGCACCTCAGCCGATCACTGCGGGACAGAAGCAATGGAAAATCTGTCTGTGCCCCGGTGCAGAGTTCGGCGAGGCGAAGCGCTGGCCGCTGGACCGGTTTGCCGGGGCGGTAGCTCAGCTCAGGGAGAGACATCCCGAAGATGAAATCCACATTTCGATTGTGGGCAGTCCGGCTGAGGCGGCACTGGGCGAACAGCTGAACGACGCAATTGCAGAGCCGAAGGAAAATCTCGCCGGGAAAACCAGTGTGGGCGAACTCGTCGACTACTTGAAAACCTGCCACATCGTGGTGAGTAACGACACCGGGACGATGCATCTGGCTGCGGCTTTGGGGATTCCCACAGTGGCGATTTTCGGTTCCACCGAGCCGGTTCTCACCAGTCCGATTGGCGAAATTCACCGCGTGATTCGCGAAAAGGTCGATTGCAGCCCCTGCTTCAAACGCGAGTGTCCCATCGACTTCCGCTGTATGACCGGGATCAGTGTGGATCAGGTGGTTGGCGAAATTGAAGCCCTGATGAAAGGCTGATCGAAATCCGCTCCGTGCTATGGATATTGAGTTGAGCAATGCGACCAAAACAGTCTCGCGAACGACTATTCTGGACTCTTTTTGCCTATCCTGTCACTCCGGCGAAATCGTCGCGGTAGCCGGGTTTCATTCTTCAGGAAAAACCACGCTGCTGCGGGCGCTCGCCGGGGCTGTTACTCTGAATTCCGGGGAATTGCGCTACGGCGGAAAATCCGTTTTCCCCGATGACCCGGTAATTTCCCAGTCCTGTTTCTTTCTGCCTGCGACACCGCCGCTGGTTCCCGGCGAGACTGTTTTACGAAATATCAGCCGGTTTCTCACCCGGCATCCTGAGTCTGGAGAGAGCGACCAAATCGTCGAAAATTTGAAACGGTTTGACCTGGTGGAACACGCGCAAACACCGGTGTTGGAGTTGTCGGAAGATCATGCCCGGCGGGTTGTTTTTGCCGTTGCCGCGACTCTGAATCTACCGGTCTGGATCCTTGACGAGCCCTTTTCCGGGGAGCTCAACGACAAGACAAAAAGCCTCATCAAAGAAATCCTGCAGGAGGCCACCAGAGCAGGGAAGACTGTGATTTATTCAAACAGCGAAGTGGAGCCGGGGGATTCAGTGGCCACTCGGATTTGCGTTATTAATCGCGGCCAAAAATATGCGGACTGCCCACCTGGGGAATTAAAGAAACGTGCCGAAACCGATCATCTGCTCTCCCGGCTGACCGGTATAGGGTGAGGCTTTTCCGGCTGGAGATGAAAGCGGCTTCAGTGTGTTTTGCTGTCAAAAATCGAACTGTACCCTTTTAGGTCCTCGACTGTACCCTGTTGAGTCTCTGACTGTACCCTGTTGAGTCTCTGACTGTACCCTGTTAGGTCTCTGACTGTACCCTGTTAAGTCTCTGACTGTACCCTGTTGAATGGCGTATTTTCACCCTTTCATCACCTGACCACCATCGATATTGATGATCTGTCCGGTGATGTTTTTCGCATGGAATGAGGCCAGATAGACGGCCATCGCGCCGAATTCTTCCGGTTCCTGCCAGCGGGCGAGGGGAGCGATGGATTTGATCTTTAGGTCGGCCCAGTCTTCGTAGGAAAGGCGGTTTTCTTCCGGAATCCCCTGCTGAGAGGAAGCCCAGACCGATTCGTTGAGATCGGTTTTTACCATGCCGGGGGAGAGCGCGTTGACCCGGACTCCGTAGGCGGCAAAATCTTTGGCGGCACACTGGGTGAAATTAATTACCCCGGCCTTCGCAGCGCTGTAGGGCGGGTCGGTTTGCGAGCCGATCTGACCGGCAACCGAGGTGAAATACAGCAGGGTTTTGCCATCGTTTCCGCCCTCGCAAAGCCATGGCTGACAGGCGTGGGCGACATTTACGGAACCAATAAGCGACACTTCGAGAACGGATTTCCAATCGCCGGGTTCGAGGTTCCAAAACGGAAAACCGAATTTTCCCGATCCTTTGGCGGCCGCGCAGACAACGTGATCAATTCCGCCCTGTTTATCGCCGATTTGGTTCACTACGGTGGTCACTTCCGCGAGGTCGGAGATGTCGACTTTCGCGGAACTGGTTTCATCTCCCGGTTCGAGATCGGCCACGAAGACTTCCGCCTCTTCGGATCGAAAGGCACGGACAACGGCTTGGCCGATTCCGGAAGCGCCTCCGAATACGATGACTTTTTTGCCGGACAGCCCCGTGTCCATTCAACAGGAGGTAGGCACTCCCAGGCAAAGCTTCACGGAGTGTGGGATGGCACCTTCGACAAATTCGAGGCACTCGACCGCGCCGCTGGGTTTACCCGGCAGGGCGAGAACCAGAGATTGATCGACTACAGCGCCGAGACATCTCGAAAGGATGGCATTCGGAGTGATGGCGAGGGATTTCATCCTCATCGTTTCGCCGAAACCCGGGATTTCGATTCGCATGATGGCCCGAATCGCTTCGGGAGTGACATCGCGCAGAGCAATCCCGGTCCCGCCGGTTGTGAGAATCAGGCCGCAGCCCTGGGCGGAAAAAGCGCGGATTGTGCTCTGAATTTTGTCCACATCATCCGGCACAACTGCCTCCGCTTCGACTTTCCAGCCTCTTTGGGTGCAAACCTCTCTCAAGGCAGGGCCACCGTGATCTTCGTACTCACCCGCCGCAGCGCGGTCAGACACAGTGATCACGCCGACGGTAATCTTTTCCCCGGCCATGGAGAATTTAAAAAGAGCTACCCGAACCGAAAGTCGGTGAAGGGAACGCTGCTCCGTTGCCGCTGGAGTCGGATTCGTCTGAAGGAATCGTGATGGAAGACGCGGATCGCTCCGGGCTGGAAATGGTGGGACCGCTGTAATCGAAATTCCTCGGTGTGAATGTCGGCGGGCTGGTAGTCGGAGGTGGAGAAAATGTCCTCGGCTCAGGCGGAGAATAGGTCGAATCAGACGAGTTGTTCGAACTGAAAGACGAGCTGGTCGAGCCAAACGAAGATGAGGAACGCGATGGAGATGACGAAATCGTAGTCGACGTTGGCTTATGTGATGGAGGTTTCGGGGCCGAGACAGTGGTTGTGACCGTTGTTTTCTTCTTCTCAGGTGCGGAGGAGGAGCCGGCGGCGGCAATTTCGGCTTCGGTCTTCTTCGTCGGGATCTTATAAGTCTTACCGGCGAGAATTTTGGTGCCGGACAGTTTATTCGCGGCCTGGATTCGACTTACCGAAGTCCCGTAACGGGCGGCGATTTTACCCAGCGTGTCCCCCTTTTGCACTTTGTAGCTGGCGAGAGTCTCTCCGGATCTCAAAGTAAATGGTTTCGACTCCGATTTTTTCGGCGCTTCGATCGGTTTCGATCCTGAATCACTGCCGGCCCAGATGCCGGAATCATCAGTCGGGGCAGCCTGGAGGCTGGAGGGGAATAGTGACGGTGCCGAAGACGGCGGAATAGCCGCCGCAGCTTGATCACTACTGGTTTTACAACCTGTCCCGGCTAAAGCGGGAATCAGGGCGATAACGAAAAATTTCCCGGCCAGGGATAGAGAACCTAACTTCATATCAACAACAACAGTTTAACACCTTTTCAGAACGGACGAAAGATCTATTCCTTCATCGAAACTTCAGATAAAATTTCAAAAAGCCCTTTTCGGGGAATAGTTTTTAAAATTTCAGTTTTCCTCCAAATACGCCCCCGGCATAGCAGAGCCGGAACGATTTGGCAATACTGAACAGGAAAAAAATCCTGCTTTCAGTCCCCGGTGCGTCGCAATTTCCAAGCCAGGTGAAAATGTTTTTAAATAATGGCGATAAACGCTCTTTATTATGGCTGTTTATATAAAGTTCATCAAATCGACGAGATTTCACTCAGGTCTGGACGACGCCTTCGTTACAGTGAAGACACGTTGATGATATGAAAAATCCCTACCCCGACTTTTTCGCTCTGCTTTTGGTGATTTTCCCTGCATGCAGCCTTCCTGCCTTGGTCTCCGGGCAGAGCAGTCTCGCTGCCACGGCTGCGGCCCAGGCTTTGACCCTTACTCCTGCCCGGCATACCGATGTGATTAATGTGGGCTCGTTTTTTGTCAACAGCGTCGGCGGTTTCCAGCCCGGATCATTTCCCTTTCCGAAATCCAGAGAAAAGCTGCCCGATGTGTTTGCCCCTTCGCGGCCCCGGTCATCTTACACCTGCTATCCGTGGCGAAACGATATCGTGACGACCCTTTTCTGGGTGGGGGAAAAAGCGACGCGAAATAATCCGGTGCCGAATACGGCGAGTTCCTGGGATCCGAAGTGGTCGAAAAATTTCGGTGGCTTTGATGACCCCGACAAGGAAAACCGCAGTGGTTGGCTGCCGAAGAATTTTATCCCGAAACAAAATCCGTTTTACATCGCCCTGCCCTACAATGATACCGCAAAACTGAAGACCAAGGCGACGGCGAGAGAATGTGTGCCGTGGTTTGAGGAGGCGTTTTACCGCGATGGCAAATCTGTTGTCAAAGGACGTTGGATCGCGATTCGCCGGGGTGACAAGGTCTGCTACGGGCAGTGGGAGGATTGCGGCCCGTTTGAAACCGATGACTGGGAGTATGTGTTCGAGGGGAAGCGCCCCAATACCCGGGGCAACGGAGGCGCCGGGCTCGATGTTTCGCCCGCGATTCGGGATTATCTCGGATTTAAATGGAACGCCCTCTGTGACTGGCGGTTTGTCGAGCTTCACGAAATCCCGGACGGACCGTGGAAAACCTGGGGCAACAACAATCCTTTCGCTCTGCGATCAAGACAGGGAACCGGGAACTTTTCCGAGAGTATCACCCGGCTTCGCGAAATGCGCGAAATGATGTTGAATCCTCAAAAGCAGTTCCCGGAGGAAGAACCCGTCGCCAACGGCAGGGTTGAGTTTATCCGCTAGGACTATTGCGAAACTACCTGCTGCTTACAGGTTCGATCTGCACTTCCCGTTCTTCGCCGTTGCGGACGATTCGAAGGGGGAAAAGTTTTCCCGCCATTTCTTTTCCGAGCAGGCGATGAAGATCATCAATGCCGCTCACCGGGTTTCCGTCGAAACCGATAATTAAATCTCCGGGTCGCAGACCGGCTCTGTCCGCCGGACCGCCCGGTTGCACTTCGAATACCAGTAGAGCAGTATCGGTATTGATTCGGAGTTTTCGCTTCGCGGCCGGCAGCAGTCCAACATTCTGCCCGGCAATCCCGAGGTAGCTCCTCTCTATCCGACCGTTGAGGATCAGCTCTGTGGCGACATAGCAGGCCGTTTTACAGCTGATCGCGAAGCATATTCCCTGAGCCGGTCGAATCACTGCGGTATTCACGCCGATGACTTCGCCGCGACTGTTGACGAGCGGACCACCGGAATTTCCCGGATTTAAAGCGGCATCAGTTTGAATGACATCGTCGATCAAGCGGCCCGATTCACTTCGCAGACTGCGTCCCAGAGCGCTGACGACACCGGCGGTCACGGTTTGTTGAAATCCCAGCGGACTGCCGATTGCAATCGCCAGTTGCCCGACCCGGAGAGTCAAATCATTGGCAAATTCCAGATGGGGTAGTTTTTCCGGGGAAGTAACCTGGATCAGCGCCAGGTCGGTTGCCGGATCATCGCCGACCAGATAGCCTCGAGCCTCTGCACCATTTTGCAGGGTGATATCAAATTCGGTTTTGCCCTGTGCGACATGACTGTTTGTGACAAGGAACCCGTCGGGCGTCATCAGAAAACCGGAGCCATGCCCCTGTCCGTTCCGAGAAGCGACGTGAACAACCGCCGGACCGGCTTTTTCGACAGTTTTGATCAGGGATTCGGAATAGGCATCGAGAGCTTCGCTGTCATCCGGGGGATTCAGATCAGAAGATCTGTGCCCCTTCACACCCTGGTTTGAAACAAATTGTGTAAGATGGGAGAAAGATTTCATGATTGCTATATAGACGTCGGAAATCGCAAAACCGTTCAACCGGACGTTTTTTAACCGGAAATACCGAAAGGGGAGTCACTGGAACCGGTATAAGTTCAAAAAATGTCAGGGAGTTGAATCTCAGTGGGGTAATAGAGGAAGAAGGTGGAATAAATCTGCCACCCATCTGATATGAAAAATTACTTACTAACTATAACTGCGGCAATAGTTGCCGTGTTTCTCGTCGGCTGTTCTGACAACAGTTCCGACTCTCCCGCCGAAGGAACTCAGACCGTGTCGTTAAAAGTCGATGGCATGACTTGAGTGGTAAACTGTGTTCCCCGGGTGCAGTCTGCACTCGAAAGTGTTGCCGGTGTTACCAGTGTTGAAGTATCCCTTCCGGACCGGGCCGAGGTCAAGGGGACCGCATCTCCCGGCGATTTGATCGCAGCTGTGGAGAGAGCGGGGTACAAAGCGTCCGTCAGGTAAGCGTCCAGTGACTTTCCAGGTGACATCGCGCCCCGAACCTGCTATCGAAAAACATGGGAAAACTTAATTTTCAGGGTTTCTTAAATATTTTCACTTATGCTGTAGTGGTCATTTGTGCTTCGGGTTCCGTAAAAGCGATGAATTTGGAGGAGATGATTCGGGAAGCTCTGAAAGCCAATCCGGAGTTGCAGGCCTACTACCAGCAATTCAAAGCGAATCAGAAGCAGATGATTCAGGTTCGGGCGCTGCCGGAGCCCCGGCTCACCTACACCCGTTTTTTATCGGAAGTTCAGACCCGGACAGGGCCACAGGAAAGGATTATCCAACTCAATCAACCTTTTCCCTGGCCGGGGAAACTTGCTCTTCGCGGCGGA
This sequence comes from Verrucomicrobiales bacterium, assembly GCA_029213025.1. Taxonomy (GTDB): domain Bacteria; phylum Verrucomicrobiota; class Verrucomicrobiia; order Verrucomicrobiales; family DEV007; genus Arctic95D-9. Next base: position 66,374 of record JARGOZ010000008.1, on the reverse strand, counting down.
ATAGCCAATCGCGAGGCGGAAGTGGCATTTCATCAGTATGAAAGTCTCCAGCGAACAATCATCGCCCGCCTGGCTGACAGCTATTTCGACTATGTATTCCTCGGTGAATCTATAGCGATTAACCGGCAAACGGTCGCCTATTACAGTCAATTGATTCCATCCGTTGAAGAGAAGGTTCGCGGGGGAGGTCGGCTTGCTGATTCCCTGCTACTCGAGATTGAAAAAGAAAAATCAGCGGATGTGGTTGCCGGTTTGGTCGAACGTCGGCCGATCCTCAGCTCGAAGTTGGAAGCGGATATGGGTAGAAAACCGGATCTTTCGAAACAACTGCCTTTTCCTGAGCTTTCGAAAAATTCTATTCCGTTACCTCCGGTTAGTCATTTGGAAAAGCGATTGGAAAACCATCCCCGGGTTTCAGCCGCAACATCTAAAGTTCTGTCTTTAACATTGAAGCAGGAATTGGCTCAAAAAGCATCCCTGCCTGAGATGAGTCTCGGTGCCTCAATGATCGATATCGGAACCGGCGGAGATACCGCGTTTGGTGTCATGTTGGGATTTAATGTTCCGATTCGCCGGAACAAATACCAGGCAGAATTTGAGCAGGCGTCTCTGGAAAAGTGCGCCTCCGAAAATCTGAAAAATCATATACTGAATAATCTCCGGGCTCAATTGCATAGCGAGTATCAACTTCTCAAAGATGCCCGCCGACGCACTGTATTGTTTCGCGATAATCTTATCCCGAGGGCGGAGCAGACCCTCGTTCAGCTCGAAGAAGGATATAGGGGAAACAAAGCGGGGATCGATGAAATTGTAGATGCGGAAAAGACTCTGTTGCAACTCCGGCTTGAATGTCTCAAAGCATCGGCGGAAGCGCACAAACGCGCCGTCTATCTCAGGGTGTTAACTGAACCGGTAACGAAAAAGGGAATCCAGGCAATGCCGGTAGCGTCCGATCCCTGACAAGAGAGATGGCTGGAATTACCGGAGTACGGTCAATAGTTGCGAAATTTAGTAGAGATATAGATATGAAAAAAATCCTCATTTTCTCCATCATAAGCATATCTCTCGGGTTCATTCTCGGCGCACTGGTCTTTACAGGTGGCGGCAGCCCGACCGGTAGCGGTAAAGACGCGGGTGTCGCGAAAGACGAGATTTGGACGTGCTCAATGCATCCCAATGTGAAGGCTCCCAACCCGGGCCTCTGTCCGATTTGTGCGATGGATTTAATTCCCCTTAGTTCAATGGGGCCGGCGGGTGGTGAACGTGACTATACCATGTCCGAAGCGGCGAAAAAATTAGCCGGAATTACCACGGTTGAAGTAATTCGCCAGCTTCCCCATGCGGAAATCCGGCTTTTCGGCAAAGTCGTTTATGATGAATCCCGGATCGAATCAGTTTCTGCCCGCTTTGATGGAAGACTCGATAAACTGTTTGTGAACTACACCGGGGTTCGGGTGAAAAAGGGCGACCACCTGGGCCTGGTCTATAGTCCGGATTTGTTGACTGCGCAGTCAGAATTAATCACCGCGAAAAAATTCGGTAATTCCAGCGCGATCAGTCTTGCCCGCGACAAACTGAGACTTTGGGGATTTTCGCGGGATAAGATCAGACAAATCGAATCCACCGGGAAAGTTGTGGACCAACTAACGATCGATGCCCCGGCGGCGGGAATCGTTACCCATCTCAATGTGAAGGAAGGTGATTATTTCAAAACCGGAAACCGGTTTTTTCAAATTGCCGACCTATCCCAGGTATGGGTGATGCTCCAGGCTTATGAATCCGATTTGTCCTGGTTGCGTTACGGACAGACAGTAAAGTTTACGGCGGAATCCTATCCCGGGCGGACTTTCGAGGGAGTGATATCATTTATCCCACCGGATCTTGATCCCATGACGAGAACAGTTTCGATTCGGGTCAATGTACAGAACCCGGAAGAACTGCTCAAACCGGGTATGTTTATCCGCGGAATTGTGAAAGCTCAGGTGTCACAAGCCGGCAAAATTGTGGATCCATCGTTGAGTGGTAAATGGATCAGTCCCATGCATCCCGAAGTAGTGAAAGACGGCCCCGGAAAGTGCGATGTTTGTGGTATGGATCTGGTTCCGGCTGAAGAGTTGGGTTATTCAACATTCGACTCGGGCGAAGCCGGTGCGCCGCTTCTGGTACCCGCCAGTGCCGTTCTCAATACAGGGAAGCGGTCTATTGTATATGTCGAGCTGCCGGAAAAGGAGGAACCGACCTTTGAAGGCCGTGATATGCTTCTGGGGGCCAAAGCCGGAGGTTTCTATATTGTCGAAGCGGGACTGAATGAAGGGGAAAAAGTTGTCAAAGAAGGTGGGTTTGTGATCGACAGTGCCCTTCAAATTCAGGCGAAGGACAGTATGATGCTTCCCGGAGACAATAAGAAGCCATTGTATCCGAAGATTTCAGTGCCCGATTCTTTTTTGACACACATCGATCAGGTCCTTCAGAGTTACTATGATGTTCAATCGGCTCTCGCTGCGGATTCGTTGACTCCCGCGCAAACGTCAGCGGAAGAGGGGCGTAACCGGGTCTCCGGAATGGAACACAATTCGATTCCGGAACAAGCTCACGAAGTATGGATGGATTTGGGTGCAAAGCTGGAAAAGTCTTTCGCTTCAATCAGTAAGTCCGCAGATATCAAAAAGGCCCGCACGGAATTCAAAACCTTAACTTCTATCACCGAAGAGATGGTGCTTCGTTTCGGAACCGCCTTTTTGCCGGTTATTGAGATGCACTGCCCGATGGCGTTTAATGATACCGGGGCGTCCTGGTTCCAGCCCGGCGGTGAGTTGCTTAATCCCTACTTTGGTGCGGAGATGTTGAGGTGCGGAACTGTCGAGGACACTTTGAGCAAAGGTGGTTCTTTTCCGGTTCCGGCGAAAGCTGCTCCTAAGATCGAAGCAATAGTGAGAAGCTATTTCTCTATCGCCGGTGATTTGGCTAACGATGACAATTCCTCAGCAAACGGGCATGCCGGTGAACTTATCGGTTTGGTTCAGCAACTCGAGGCGAAGGATATTGATCACCCGGTCGGTTCCGCTGCATGGACGCAGCTCGCCGAAGCGCTGGGTGCTCAACTCACGAAGATGGCCGGGGAGGACTCGATCACTCTCAACCGGGTCCACTTTGAGAAACTCACCGCTATGATAAAAGCGGTCGTCGAGCAATTCGGCAGCGGCCTTCCTTTTACAGTAAACCAGGCTCACTGCCCGATGGCATTCAATGACGAAGGAGCTGACTGGCTGGTCGACAGTGAAGAGATTAATAATCCCTACTTCGGCGCGAAAATGCTCAAGTGCGGGGAGATCACAGAAACCATTTACGAACAAGCCAGGTGAAGGACGATAATTCAAACTCCGGATTGATCGGTGGGCTGATCCGTTTTTGTCTCGAAAACAAACTGATCGTCCTGCTCATCGCCTTTATGTTATTGGTCTGGGGGGCGTTGGTGGCTCCTTTTGACTGGAATTTTCGAGGTATTCCCCGTGACCCGGTTCCGGTGGATGCGATTCCTGACATTGGCGAAAATCAACAGATCATCTTTACCGAATGGATGGGTCGATCGCCTCAGGATGTCGAGGACCAGATCACCTTTCCCCTGACGGCATCTCTACTTGGGATACCGGAAGTGAAAACGATCCGCAGTTACTCCTATTTCGGATTTTCCAGCATCTATGTCATCTTTAAAGAATCTGCCGAATGGGACTGGTCCCGGGCCAAGATTCTGGAGAAATTGAACAGCCTTCCAGCGGGGACGTTGCCGGAATCGGTCAGTCCGGCCCTCGGGCCCGATGCGACCGCACTCGGTCAGGTCTACTGGTATACTTTGGAAGGTAGAGATAAAGATGGCAATCCCGCCGGAGGCTGGACTCCTCAGGAATTACGAAGTATTCAGGATTTCTACGTGCGTTATGCTCTCCAATCGACCGATGGCGTTGCGGAAGTGGCCTCGGTAGGTGGTTTTTTAAGGGAGTATCAGATCGATGTAGATCCCGATGCAATGCGGGCTTTCGGAGTGACCCTGGAACAGGTGTTTAAAGCGGTTAAAGATGCCAACCTCGATGTGGGTGCCAGAACTATAGAAATCAATCGAATCGAATACGTAATTCGAAGTCGCGGTTTCCTGACATCGCTGGACGACCTGCGTCAAACGGCTGTGGTATCCCGGGGTGACATTCCGATTACTCTCGATCAGGTAGCGGAGATCAATTTCGGTCCGGCATTGAGGCGGGGCGTGCTCGACAAAGCCGGTGCCGAAGCGGTCGGCGGAACCGTGGTGGCCAGGTATGGGGCCAACCCGATGGCGACGATTAAGAATCTAAAAGAAACGATTGATCGGATTGCGACCGGGCTGCCCTCCAAAACTCTCGAAGACGGCACGGTGAGCCAGGTCACTATAGTGCCATTCTATGATCGGACCGGATTGATCAATGAAACGCTGGAAACGCTGAATACCGCACTAAAGGAAGAGATTCTGGTAACGATTATCGTAGTGCTGTTGTTGGTCTTTCATCTGCGCAGTTCCATCCTTATTTCATTAATGCTTCCCGGAGCGGTTCTACTTTGTTTCGTCGGCATGAAGTTGTTTGGCGTTGAGGCAAATATCGTCGCGTTGTCCGGCATCGCCATCGCTATAGGAACAATCGTTGATATGGGGATTGTACTCAGCGAAAACGTACTCAAAAAACTGGACGAAGCCGGTGATGATGAACCCCGTTTGGAGGTGATTTTTCGCGCCTGCAATGAAGTGGGCGGCGCAGTTCTGACCGCGGTCATGACCACGGTGATCAGCTTCCTTCCTGTGTTTGCGATGGAGGGCGCTGAAGGGAAGCTCTTCAAACCCCTGGCCTATACCAAAACGTTTGCTCTGATTGCCTCGGTATTGATTGCGCTCACCGTCCTGCCGCCGCTGATTCATATGCTTTTTAAAAAGCGGTTCGACTTTTTTTCTCATCGCTCGCCCCGAATCCATCATGGATTTATAGTCGTCCTTTGCCTGGTTGTGGTTTATTACCTCGGCGCCGGGTGGCAGCCGCTCGGCCCCGACTACGGCCTGTTGAACCAATTGTTTGTTCTGATTTTAATTGGGTCGCTGTTGTTCGCGGTGTACGGTTTTATGAGAATTTATGAGCCGGTGCTGCGGTTTTTTCTCAAATTCAAAGTCATATTGATATTGCTTGTGTTAGCGGTAATCGGTAGCGGATTTGGCATATATAAAGGGTTGGGCAAAGAGTTTATGCCGTCACTCGATGAAGGTTCATTCCTGCTTATGCCGACGACGATGCCTCATGCCTCGATCGGCGAGGCAAAACGGGTGCTGCAGCTTCAGGATAAAGCGATCAATGCGATTCCGGAAGTGGAGTTGGTAGTCGGTAAAATCGGCAGGGTTGACAGCTCTCTTGATCCCGCCCCGGTATCAATGGTGGAGACGGTGATCACCTATAAACCGGAATGGGCTGTAGACGAGAATGGTAAACGGTTCCGGCAGTGGCGGGTCCATATCAGGAAACCGGACGACATCTGGAAAGAAATTGTCGATGCTGCTGAACTGCCCGGGGTGACATCCGCGCCGAAATTGCAACCTATCGAAACCAGGATTGTGATGCTGCAGACCGGGATGCGCGCCCCGATGGGACTGAAGGTCTACGGTCCAAATCTTGAGACAATCGAAAAGGTCGCCCTCGATCTTGAAGCGATTCTAAAAGGAGTTTCTTCCGTCAATCCGGCTACCGTGTTTGCCGACCGGGTGGTGGGCAAACCCTACCTCGAAATCAATATTGATCGAACCGCGATATCCCGGTATGGAATCAGTGTCAGAGATGTTCAGAATGTGATCGAAGTCGCAGTGGGAGGTCGCCGCATCACTACAACTGTGGAAGGCCGGGAGCGTTATCCGGTCCGGGTTCGTTATCTGCGTGAACTGCGCGATTCTATAGAGGAGTTGGAGGAAATTCTAATCCCTGCTCCGGATGGTCGTCAGATTCCGCTGGGCGAACTGGGTAAGTTGGAATTTATCAGGGGGCCTCAGGCGATTAAAAGCGAGGACACCTTCCTGGTTGCTTATGTAATTTTTGATAAGCAACCCGGCAATGCCGAAGTCAATGTCGTGAATGACGCGCGGAAACTCATTGAAAAACACATCGAGACAGGGGATTTCGTAGTTCCGGCCGGAGTGAGTTACAAGTTTACGGGATCGTATGAAAACCAGATTCGTGCCGAAAAGCGGCTTGCCCTGATAGTTCCTCTGGCCCTGCTTTTGATCTTTATATTGATCTATCTTCAGTTTCGGGTTGTGAGCACGTCATTACTGGTATTTTCCGGAATCTTCGTCGCCTGGTCCGGTGGGTTTATGATGATCTGGCTGTACAACCAGTCGTGGTTTCTTGATATCACTTTATTGGGAATCGATTTCAGAGATCTGTTCCAAATAAATCCCATAAACCTCAGTGTCGCCGTGTGGGTGGGATTCCTCGCTCTGTTTGGAATTGCCACAGACGACGGGGTAATTATGGCAACCTATCTGCAGCAAAAATTTCGCGACAATACTCCGCGTACAAAGGAGGAAATCCGCGATACCACTGTGGAAGCCGCCGTGAAACGCAACCGTCCCGCGATGATGACGACAGCCACCACATTGCTCGCTTTATTACCGGTCCTTACCAGCGACGGTCGCGGGTCCGACGTCATGGTTCCTATGGCGATTCCCACCTTTGGGGGGATGACAGTAGCGATACTGACCGTATTTGTCGTTCCCACCTTATATTGCTGGATCGAAGAGATCAAACACAGTTGGGCGCAAAGAAAACACAGTCTGTAGGCTCAAAATACGGGCTACGCGCGAATTGGCTATGTTCGCATCGTTTGTAAAACAGGTTGTTCAGAGATCGGTTTGCAATAGCTTTGACTCCGGTCCTCGTGCCGTTCTGAAATCCTCCCGTTACCATTATGCTATCCAGGCTCAAACAAATCTACACGAAAGCCAATGATCTTACGGCTGCTGCTTTCGCCGGTGTGGCAAAGCGCTTTCCCCACGCCGCGAAATTTCTCGGAATTGTCAGAAGCCGACGGCGTCCTCTACTCATCCTGTTTTTCCTGTTGATGCATATCATCGGATTCTTCATGTCCGTTCAGGCGGTGATGCAAACCCGGACGGAACAGGGTGCGGTGGCCTGGGCCATTTCTTTGAATACGATACCGGTGGTGGCAGTCCCGGGCTGGATCGTTTTTGGTGACAGTAGAATCAATACCTACACCACGGTTCGCCGGGCCGGGCTTGAGAAAGTTCGACCCCTGGCCCAGTCGTTAATCAAGAATATCGAGGCGGCGGAAGCTTCGCGTCCTTCCGCCGGCCCCACCATGAAAGCTCTCGAGAGGTTTGCGTCTATGCCTACCCTGCACGGCAACGCCGCAGAGCTCCTGATCGATGGAAAAGAAACCTTCGATTCGATTTTTCAAGCAATAGACGAAGCGGAGAAATATATACTGGTTCAATTTTATATCCTCAGAAGTGACCGAACCGGAACTGAACTGAAGAATCGTCTCGCGGCAAAGGCCGCGCAGGGAGTTCGCATCTATGTATTACTCGACGATATGGGTTGCCTTGATCTCGGCAATCGCTACGTCAAAGAACTGCGTGCTGCCGGGATTGACGCCCGGTTCTTTATGGACTTTTCAGGACAGGCGAACCGGTTTCAGCTTAATTTCCGAAATCACCGCAAGCTGGTGGTTATCGACGGCAAAAAGGTATTTATCGGCGGGCATAATGTGGGTGACGAATACCTGGGGAAAGATCCGGTGATGACACCCTGGCGTGACACTCACGTGGTTATGACCGGGCCAGTTGCACGGGCCGCCCAGATCTCATTTGTCGAAGACTGGCACTGGGCCACCGAAACGCTGCTCGAAGACCTGGAATGGCAGATTACCCGGGAGGATTTTACCGGAAATATGGAGGCAATCGTGCTTCCGTCCGGCCCTGCTGATGCTGTCGAGACTTGTTCGATGTTTTTTCTCTCCGCCATCAATAATGCGACGAAACGGGTCTGGATTGCGACTCCCTATTTTGTCCCCGATGACAAAATCGTAACGGCCCTGCAAATGGCCGCTCTCCGGGGCGTCGAAGTCAAAATTCTGATACCGGAAACGACCGACAGTCGGCTTGTGCAACTCTCGTCCTGGTCTTACCTCGAACCTCTGGAAGCGACCGGAGTCGAAATATACAGGTATACCAGGGGATTTATGCACCAGAAAGTAGTTCTCGTCGACGATGACCTTGCGGCGATAGGATCCGCGAATTTCGACAACCGTTCGTTCCGCCTGAACTTCGAACTCACCGCGATCATTCGCGATGTGAACTTTGCCGGGAAGGTTGCTGCCATGCTGGAAAATGACCTCTCCCACAGCCGGAAAGCGTTGGCCAAAGAGCTGAAAGAACGCTCTTTTGTTTTTAAGCTCGCGGTTCGGTTGGCGAGACTCCTTGCTCCGGTCCAGTAAGGTTGGGAGTATAGATCATGATCTCCTTTTCCGGCAGAGAGGAGAGCCTGGAGGGGGCTTCCCTGGCTTTCCGCCTGGTTTCGGACATGCCGCAAAGATCGACGAACGTAATTGATCAAATCCAGGGTCATTAATCCTAAAAAACTCCCCACTGCAAAATCTTTCTTCAAAGCAATTGAATTTCGGCCCTGTAATGTTATCAAAAAAACGTCGAAAGTTTGAGGGATGTTTCCTCCAACCGGTGTCATATCTGTAGGGAAACTTTCCCTTCTAAACAATCAATAACAGATATATGAAACACCTTAGTATCGCCATATTCGTGGCAGCAATCGCCGTATCATCATTTCATTCCGTCAAGGCGGATGATCACAAAAACCATAGTGCTGAAGCTCACGCCGTTCATTTGCTCGGCGGTTATTTCGGCGTATCGGACGCCCTGTATAAGAGTGATCTTGATGCGGCTAAAACAGCGGCTTCAGCGATTATCACTCATGACAAAAACAGTGCACTTGCTGTAGCTGCTTCCGCAGTAGTGGAGGCTGATGATCTCGCAGTCGCCAGGGAGTCATTCAAAAAACTCAGTGCAAGGGCGATCCAACTGGCGGAACAAAATGCCAAAGGTAAATTCATAGTGATGCATTGCCCAATGGTAAAAGGCGGTAGCGGCGACTGGCTTAGCTCCGACGGCAAAGTGAATAATCCCTATTTCGGATCAAAAATGCCCCACTGTGGCGGTCCTAAAAACTAAAACCCCCTTACAGGCCGAGTCCCGCTTTGACCATCATCCATATGGCCATGAGAACCATCATAATGTTTTCGGTCAAGGAGATGAAGCCAAGCGGGACATCGCTGCCTCCGCCCATGCAGGCGCACTTGAGATCCCGCTTGTCGATGTAGACGGCTTTGAATACGGAGATTCCGCCGATCATTCCGATGAATAAAGCGGCAGGGGCGGCTACCCAGGTGAGAAGGCCCGCGATGGTGGGGTCTGGCCTTTCATCTGTGGTTTCCATATCGCCGCGTGCGTGGCGGTGGGACAGATCGAGCTGGCGAGACAGAAACTGGAAAGTCTCACAGAGTTAGTCAAACCCTGGCATGAGAATCAGGCCGAATGGGGGTTCAACGAGTGGAGCAAGGCACAAACCGGCGAGCCCAGCGGTCGCGACTGGCAGACCTGGTCAGCTGCCATGTATCTCTATGCCGCCACCTGTGTGGAGCGGGAATGTACGTCAATAAATACAGTCGGGGTGAGGCATATATCTTCAGATATGCTGATGCCTTTGTAGCTTGCTTTCAATATAAAATAGCTGCCTGCAATTTCGAGTGGCGGCTTCGGAAACGGTTAGGGATTTAACCTGGAAGTGGCCGAAGAAAAGACTCAGACATTAGAGTTTGGTCGATTTGCAAGGAGGATGGCAAAGGGACGAGGCGAGAAGCCGAAAGGGTTTACCTTTCTAGGCTTTGACCACTACTGTGGGAAGACCAAAGAAGGGCACTTCAAGGTCAAACGTCGGACAAACCTGCGCAAACTCCAAGCGGGCCTGAGAAAGTTCACCGAATGGTGCGAGAAGGCGCGCCGGTGGATGATCAAAGGCGAGATGCTACGCAGTGCGCGCAGACGTATAGTGGGGCACCTCAATTACTATGCAATAACGGATAATAGCCCAAGATGCGGAGAATACATCTACCATGCCACGCGTCACACTGTTCAGATGGCTCAACCGCAAGAGCCAGTGCAATAGTTATACATGGTCGGGTTATCAGCAAGTTTTACTAAAGTTGAACTGGCCGATGAGTGGAGTCCGGAAAGACCTGTGTCCATGTCGTAGGAAAGAAAGGACGCATGCGTTTTGAATGTTGATATGAAGAACCGGATGTTGGGAAATCCGCTTGTCCGGTGATGTGAGGGGCTTGGGCTCAACTGGGGGATGAGAGTCTTCCGGTAGGCCCTTGCCTACTCGACTACGGTTGATATGTAGCCGCCTTCGGCAGAAGGTGGCGTTTCATCAGCCCTGCGACCAACAACTAACAGTTATATAGCCAAGGAAATCGAGAGCAGGTAGGGTTTCACCCCATTGCAGACGGCCCTGTCGAACGATAGTTTCAATCGATGAAAATTAAATCTATTTTGCTAATCACGTTCACCATGCTCCTCGTCTCCTGCGCCGAAAACCCGGCTGACAATGTAGTCGCAGCCCGGGATGTTGAAGGAACCATCGAGGCCAACACCGGATCAGGGAAAGTCTATTCTTTTACTCCTGAATCAAAAATCGGGTTTGTCGCTTCTAAAGTTACCCGCAGTCACAATGGGGGCTTTACCGCTTTCACCGGTCAATTCGAAACCGACGGCACCAAGCTGTTCGGCACGGAAAACAAGATCGTCATCGATATGGCTTCGACCTGGGCTGATGATGTAAAACTGACAGGTCACCTGAAATCTCCCGATTTTTTCGATGTCGCAACCTATCCGACCTCGACCTTTGAATTGCTCAGAGCGGAAAAGGCCGAAGGTGAAAATAAATATACCCTCGCAGGAAAATTCACCCTTCACGGCGTGACAAAACAGATCAGTTTTCCCGCTGAAATCTATCGCGATGGAAACGAACCGGCTCTGGATGCCGAGTTTGCCATCAACCGGAAGGACTATGGCATTGAGTATCCCGGCAAGCCAGATGATTTGATTCGGGACGAGGTCGTTATCAAGCTTGCGATGCGCTCGAAGCCTGCTGCATAACCGTCTATCTTTACCCAGTGTAAGACGGCCCGATAGTTGGGTATTTCAAGAAACCCCCGAAACTTGAAAAACCGGATTAACTATCGAACCGACCTTAATCATAGTCTCCCCCGAGACGATGATATTCATTACGAGAAGACGTAAATTAAGCAACTCTTTATTCCTAGGTAATTGAATTTGGTATCACCTGTTAGCTCTTTCTCTAATTTTCAGTTAATCGGTGACCGTAACAAATCAGCGTAGTCGGAATCAATCAGGTCTTTATCACGGAGGGTCTTGAGTGATCTCGCAATCCGGGGGTGACTGCGCGTTGTGAAAATAGTCTTAACATATCCGGAAGCTGCTTGTTTGATAAAATAGATTCGCAAATTTTGGCGGTGCTCATCTCCACTTTCTTTACTATGTCGCCAGGCCGGCCGGATTGATCACAAGCGGTCTTCGCTTGAGCATGAGCTGTGCTAGTCAAGCCTTCCGGGATATCCAGTATGTTATGCTGTTTGATAAGAGTGGCAAGATGCCTGACTGCAATTTCGTGACTTTCTCTTATACTGGCGAGAATATGATCAGGAATGCCGGATTTAGCTTCAGCCAGTTGTTTGCAAACGTCGATGGTGGTTGTCTCATTCAGCAATAGTTGGTACGACCAATTTACGGCATCGCCAGGGTCTTCGGTATTCATATGGTATTTCAAGTTGATGGAGCAATCAATTTACCCCACTCATTCTATAACCAAGATTTCAAACGATTGCCATGGGGTCTTGTACCCAGCCCGAAAGGGTGGGTAGGGTTTCACCCCATTGCGGACAGCTCAATTAAACGATAGCTTTCGGTCCGATGAAGATACTTTCACTGACGTTGACAACAACAACCCGGCAGCACGACCTGAAACACGGTAGTGTTTGCCACCGCGAGCGCCTCCGCTGACTGAAACCAGTTTCAGGAGTTCTACCCTGATGCTGACCAGACAAAGTAGAGAGCGCACGTTTCGATTTATCTGACATCGAAATATATAAAAACTAAACTAATCAAAAAATATTATGGGAATACTTAGCTGGATCATATTGGGCCTCGTTGCAGGCATGCTTGCCAAATTTATCATGCCCGGGAAGGATCCCGGAGGGTTTATTATTACAACTATTTTAGGTGTCCTGGGAGCGATGCTGGGAGGTTGGATAGGAACGTTATTGGGGTTTGGCAGTGTTACCGGTTTTAATATTATGGGACTGGTTTTGGCAATTGGCGGTGCTCTGCTACTTCTCTTTGCCTACCGTATCATCAAAGGTCGACGCCGCGCCGCTTGAGTATATCAAATTTGAGTTTCCCAATCCCAACTTCAACAGCCAGGTAACTCTACCAAATGTTTTGTTAGGGAGTCCCGCTGCGAGCGCTTTTTTCTTTTAGTGTTGGCTCAATTCAGTCTGCATTCTGATTGGCCATTACTGGGAGATTGAGGCGCTCGCTTCAGGACGTCGGCAACATCTCTGGTCAGATTCCACTGGCGGTGCAGGTAGCTTATCGGGGACTTCCCGTACTATAGGATTCACGGATCGACTCTTTAATGCCCGGAATCAATGGCGGCGCTATACTAAGTGTCTTTATTCCGCATTCCAGGATTTTGGAAATATGCTCAGATCGCCCGGCAAGCTCTCCGCACAAAGAGAGTGGCATCTCAGGTACGTCGTCATGGACGATCTTCATTAGTCTGAAAATGGCGTCTGCGGCATGGTTGAAATAGGCTTCGACCTCGGCATTTTCGCGATCTGCGGCGAAAGTATATTGCGTTAAATCGTTGGTGCCGAAACTGAGAAAATCGGAATACTTAGCAATCTCGCTTGCGGAAAGGGCAGCTCCGGGAGTCTCTATCATGGCTCCGAGTTTGGGTATCATGTTTATATCCATTTCAGAGCTGATTTGGGAAAGGCGGTCTTTCACGATGGCCATGTCATCGGGCAGCGTGACCATTGGAACAAGGATCTGGATGTCGAATTCCTTCGCCAGTTTCAGGACGGTTCGCAACTGGGTGTCTAGTAGTTCGGGATATCTCCGAAGGAGACGAATGCCCCGGCATCCTAACGAGGGGTTTGACTCTGCCATAAATTTCATGAAAGGCAGGGGCTTGTCAGCGCCGATGTCAAGAAGCCGTACACAGACCGGTTTACCCTTTGCAGGGGCTAAGGTATGGAGCATTTCCTGATAGAGTTCCTCGTCGTTGGGCGGATGCAGTCGTCCGATGTAGGCTTTCTCAGTCCGGTATAAGCCGACTCCTTCGGCACCGTTTTCCATGGCCAACCGGGTATCGCTATCGGATCCGATGTTCGCAAGCACCGTGATAACGACACCGTCTTTGGTTTGAGCCGGGGTAAACGTGTGGTCCAGTGCGAGGCGAAAAGCCGCCGCGTTTCGTTCAACTTTTTTTCGAAAGCGGTTTATTTGCTGCTCGTCAGGATCGATGGTGGCTGTTGCGGCGTCTGCGTCTACCAGTGCGTTTGATCCATCCGGAACGGTAGTGATCAGATGGCGCAATCCTGAAATGCAGGGCAAGCCCATCTCCCGGGTAAACAAAGCCACGTGTGAGCCGAAAGTCCCGAATTCCAGTAGTACTGCGGCCGTATCCCGACTGCGGAGAAAGATAGTATCGGAAGGCAGAAGGCGTTTTGTTGCCAGCACGCAGCCGGGTGGGATCTCTTCCAAAGAGTGGATCGTGATACCGGCAAGTGCATTGCGAAGTCGAATCGAAAGATCCCGCATGTCATCACCCTTGTCCTTCGAGATTTGCGATTCCATCAGCAGGAATCGCTTTTCCCAGCGGAGAAACACGGTTTTTACCGCACTGCCCGCCGTGACAAGATTGCTGACGATCTCCTTTCTCAATTCCTCCTTGAGCGAGTCATCTTCGAGGATGAGTTGGTGAACGCTGAAGACCTCGGCCAGCCTTGAGTCAATCTCCTTTTCGACCCTTGATGCCAGAGCACAAAGGTCATCCGAGATTTTCAATGTCGCATTATCGAGGCGCGAAACTTCGTCATCCGCTTCCCGGGATTCGATGCTTTCATCCATATCCAAGAGCCCATAGAGAATCCGGTGAATATGAATCTTTCCCTCCGCCATCCCGGGTGAGATTTGCCTACCCTGAAAAATCTGTGTCGCTGGCGATTTCATACTGCTGAGCATGGAACCGGTTGCCTGTTTTCCAGCAATGCCGCCAACAAATCATCGAGGTCCACGGTGGCAATCGCCGAGGCCTGGTCGCTCACAGCGAAGGGCAGGATGAGTTCTTTTCCGTGCAGCATCGAGCCGCAGCTGTAGACGACATTTGGCACATAGCCTTCACGTTCGTTGCCTTCGGGACAGAGCAGCGGATCGGGGAGTCGACCGATGACTTTACGTGGATCTTCCAAATCGAGAAGCACAGCACCGATGCAATATTTGCGCATCGGACCAACCCCGTGGGTGATGACCAGCCACCCGGCTTCGGTCTCGATCGGAGAACCGCAGTTACCAATTTTCACAGTTTCCCACATCGCGACGGGACGCATAATGACTTCGGGATTCCTCCAGTTATGCGGGTTGTCCGAGAACATAATGAAGAGGTTCTCATTGTCCTGGCGGGAGAGCATCGCGTAGCGGCCTCCGATTCGGCGGGGAAACAGCGCCATGCCTTTGTTTTGCACCGCATCGCCATTGAGCGTGAGGATGCGGAAATGTAGAAAGTCTTCTGTCTCGATCAGTTGGGGCAGGATGTCGTGGCCGTTATAGGCGGTGTAGGTTGCGTAGTAGATAATCGAACCGTCGTCATCGACAAAGCGCACGAAGCGGGCGTCTTCGATCCCGTTACTTTCGTTAGGGGACACCGGAAAGATGATTCGTTCGCTGATAGCGAGATTCGCCGGGAACTGTAACTCGTAATTTGAGTCAGCTAACCACTGGATGCATTCGAGCGTGTGATTGAGTTCGTAGGAGTCATCCTGCGTTTCGTGACGAACGGTGCCCACACTTTTGTTTAAATCACTGCGGTTGAAGTGATCACCAAGCGGAGCCATAACGGCTTCCAGATGGAGGTCGTCGACTCCCATTTCGTGAAGCTTGTGCTGAAATATACTCTTTCTATACCTCGGATCAGGAATGATCTCCGGCTCGGTCACAAAACGCGAAACCGGGTCAATTTTGATTTTTCCTTTCCTGTCGATTGTTCCGGAGCGAAACTCGATCGATGAGATGTGGCCTTCGCCGGTGGCCCGCAGACTCATGATGAAACGCAGGCCTCCGTCGGGCGCATCGCCCTGATCCGGATGCAATACGATCGAGGGATTGAATAGCGCGGCGGATTCCAGCGCGTACTCGCCCGAAAACACGGCACCGATCAGGAGCTGCCGTTCACGGGAGAGATCATTTTGGTCGACGATGAGTCGTTGAATTTTCTTAAAATGACTCATTAGGATCGACTCAATATCGTAATGTCGATCATCGAACTCCATGCGCACTGCTTTCAGCTCGCAAGCGACTTCTTTATCGTTCAACGCCAGGGTACGTCCGATGATCGCGGCTATATAATGTGCTTCCTCAGGAATAAACGGACGGATGATGACGCGGGCGCTCTCGGGGAGCAATGTTACCTCATGGCGGTGAAGGCGGATAGAGTGACTCATGTATTCGGTGTTTTCGTAGATGTAGGCAAAGGATCAATGATGAGGTGCTGGGCGCCGTTCATTTCGGTAAGAGCGAGGTGAAAGGCCAGGGTTGACTCGGCTCCCTGATTTTCACTGACTCGATCGACGTGCAGACCATCGCTGCAACCACCAGTGGTGAATTCGTAGAGCCCAACGCCGAGATCGTTACGACCGAGAAACCACTCGAAGGCCCGTTTGGCTTCTTCGGTCCAGTCTTCGTCCTGCGTAGCGCGGAATGCTTCGTGAGAGGCGGCGACCATCGCCTGCGCCTCGATCGGTTGCTGATCGTAATCCGCCCGGATACCGCCCTGCTGGTAAAAACCGTTACTACCTATCGGCCGGAAACAACCAGATTGCGTTGTTTGAACCGACGCCAGCCAGCGCAATGATTTTAAACCAATTTCAAGAGCCTCGTGATGCGGCATCCACTGACCACTTAGAATCAAGGCCTGGCAGAGGCGGGCATTATCGTAGGAAAGGCTGGCTTCGAACCAGGGCCAGTCCTCTGAGGAAAATTCGTGCCAGTTATTGACGAGTTTCTCTGTCAGCAGGGTGCGCATCGCATCGGTTTTAGCCCCGCCAGGATAGTGTCTCAGGTATTCATGGATACCGAGGATGGTAAATGCCCAGGCCCGCGGCGAGGTAAATGATTCAACGACATCAAGCCCGCGTTCGAATAATTGCGCGGAAAGTTTACAGTGGCCTTCATCCAGCGATCGTCCGGCTCCGGTTCCTGCAGCCCACAAGGCCCGACCATGGCTGTCCTCGCTGCCGACATTCTCCAGCCATAGTTTCCCGTGGCTCATAAAATTGCGAAATCGACCGGTGTCATAGTCGAATGCCGCTGCGAGAAATGCCAAATAGGACGTAGCAAAGTGATTGAGACTTCCCGGCGTCGGATGATCGCTTAGTTCATTAACCATGTTGCAAAGAATAAAAGCGCGCGCGTTATCATCGGTGCAGTAACCTTCGTGAAAGTTCGGCACATTGAAAATTGCGTGCTGGAAAATACCCGTACTATCACTCATCCGCACGACATGATCGAGACGACTCGGAGGTAAAGCTTGAGGGCGACTTTTCAGCGTCCAATCCGCGAACGCCGCACGTGGCAGCGTCTGGTGCTCGGCACATGCGAGACGAAAAGAATCCAGATACCTCTGCGCCACTGCCGGCCAAATCATCTCACGTCCGAGGGCGTAGGCTTCTTTTCGAATCCTCTCCATCCGCGCCGGATCGTCGAGCAAGCCACTGACGCCCTCCGCGAGTGCTTGCGGATCGTGAAATGGCACTAATACACCGCGATCGTCAGCGAGCAGTTCCGCAGCATGCCAGTATGGCGTGGAAACCACCGCCTTGCCCGCCCCAAAGACATAGGCAAGCGTGCCGGAAGTGACTTGCGCCTCGTTTAAATAAGGCGTTACATAGATGTCAGCCGCCCCAATGAATTCCTTCAATTCATCCAGCGAAACAAAACGATCATGAAAGATGACATGTTCTTTTACCCCGAGACGATCAGCCAGTCGCTTCAGACTGAGACGGTAGCGTTCGCCTTCATTAGCCAGCAACTGGGGATGGGTCGCGCCAAGGATGAGGTAAACCACATTCGGATGCCGACGCACGATCTCCGGCAATGCCTCTATAGCATGTTCGATCCCTTTACCGGGGCCAATCAACCCGAAGGTGAGCATCACCTGTTGCCCTTCGACGCCAAATTGCTCTTTGTAAAAGCTCGAGTCAACGAAGTCTACATCGGGAATCCCGTGGTGAATAATGTCGACCATTGACCCAGGAATGCCGTAGGTATCACGCAGAATTTCCGCTCCCTTTTGGGCCATCACAATGAAGCGGTCGCTCCGTTTTGCTAACTCCTCCATCACCCTGCGTTGAGCAGTGTTAGGTTCCGGCAAAACGGTGTGTAAGGTCGTTACCACAGGCATTCGAACCTCTTTCAACAGCTCCAGAAGATGGCTTCCCGCTGGACCGCCATAAATACCGAACTCGTGCTGCACACAGAGAACATCGGCGTTATTCAGATTCAGGAAATCAGCAGCGCGACGATAGGAATCCAACTCCTTTTCATGGAGTTCAAACCGTACCCGTGGCGGATAATTATATCCCTCTACCCGATCGTTTACCGCGCCAACGTAGCAATCTAACTCCGGTTCTACAGCTGACACCGCCTCACAAATATCGTGGGTAAAGGTCGCAATTCCACATAATCGAGGTAGATGGTCGCCGAGAAAAGCGATGCGATTTGGGCGGTTTGAAGCCATCAGGAATTTCCTTTATTTAAATAGTTCATTATCTGTTTATAAAAAAACCGTGAGGTTCTAAAAAGGTTGGGAAAATTTCATCCGACGCTGTCGTCCATCTCCATGTCAATGAGGCGTTTCAGTTCGACGCTATATTCCATAGGGAATTCCCGGACCAGGTCATTAACAAATCCATTCACACTCAGGCTCATCGCAGCTCCGTCAGACAAGCCTCGCTGTTTCATGTAAAAGATCTGATCTTTACTGACCTGACTGACGCTTGCCTCATGCTGGGTGGTATGCTGATTCCCGCGGACTGAAATTGCTGGATAGGTATCGGTCTGACTGTCTGAGTTTACCAGGAGCGCATCACATTCTGTATTATTCTTACAAAGTTTAAGATGCTTTGGTATATAAACCAGACCCCGAAAGGTGGAACGTCCTTTCCCGACGGAGATCGATTTTGCCACAATGTTAGATGTGGTTTCATCGGCCGCATGAATCATTTTTGCTCCGGTATCCTGGTGTTGTCCGTCGTTAGCCAAAGCGATGGAAACAACCTCACCACGGGCTTTGCGACCTTTCATGATGACACTGGGGTACTTCATGGTCAGGCGGGAACCTATATTGCAGTCAATCCAGCGGATCTCGGCATTTTCATGGGCAACACCGCGTTTTGTGACAAGGTTGAAAACATTGTTCGACCAGTTCTGCACGGTGATATACTGAATCCTGGCGTGTTCCATGGCGACCAGTTCCACGACCGCGCTATGCAAAGTGGTGGTCTCAAATTTCGGGGCGGTGCAACCTTCCATATAGGTAACTTCGGCACCTTCGTCCACGATGATGAGGGTTCGCTCGAATTGACCGAAATTTTCCGCATTAATACGGAAGTATGCCTGTAGAGGGTGGGTGACTTTGACACCCGGAGGAACGTAGATAAAACTACCACCGGAGAAAACCGCACTGTTAAGGGCTGAATATTTGTTATCACCGGTTGGGATGACCTTTCCGAACCATTTCCGAAAAATCTCAGGATGCTCCCGAAGTCCTTCGGTGGAATTAACGAAGATTACGCCCTCTTTCTCCAGTTCTTCCTTGATGTTTGAATACGCGGCTTCGCTATCAAACTGGGCTTCGACGCCGGAAAGAAATTTCCGCTCTTTTTCCGGTATTCCCAAACGCTCGAAGGTTCGTTTTACATCATCGGGAACCTCATCCCAACTGCGCGTTGGTCGTTGCCCTTTCGCTAAGTAATAGCGAAGGTTCTCAAACTTAATATTATCCAAATCCCGACTCGCCCAGTGGGTAGGGTTTGGTTTGCTTTCAAAGGTTTTGAGCGCCTTTTTCCTGAACTCACGAATCCAGTCAGCCTCGCCTTTCACATTCGAGATGTAATCGATCGTTTTTTCGCTCAGACCGATTCCTGCATTATGAGTGTATTCCTCAGGATAGGAAAAATCGCCTTCGGAATCAATCGAAGTAGCAGCTTGAATGGATACGTCTTCTGTCATGGGTTTGTGAAAGAACTTAGCTAATCCCCGGGGCAATTGCTATGGGGTGTTGTGCTACCTTTCGGCAATACCGAAACTATTATTGCTCTGAATAAAGTAAAGAAGAGTGAAGTAGGTTAACACCCCATTGCTACCCAACGCTACGTCTAAGACAGTTGTCCCATGAACTCCATAAGTGTTCCCGCGAGGTCAAAGAACTTTAACTCACATTTCTACCTTTTAAAATGAATACAAATTTGATCGAAATTGATAACGAAACAGTCGAGCTTTCGGCGGAATTCACGTCGTGCCAACAAGTAACCAACGATTTGATTCTACCCCTTCTGAAAAAAGTCGAAACTTCGAAGTGGAATGGTACACCCGATCGATTATTGACTATTGCCATTGATGGTGCTGACATTTCAAATAGATCTCAGATTCACTGTGATATCAGTAGGATTTATTTACCGGAATCCCGGAAAACTGCCACTCTGTTAGACGATCATATTGACGATATTGGTGTCCAACTAAAGTATTGGAAAGAGAACAGACAAGACGGTGAAATCTATGAGGCTTTAACAAAACAGTTTGAGACAGGTACCAGATTGGTGGCGAACCTTAAAGAAGCGATTTACCAATTCACTTTAGAAGCGTTGGAGTAGGCAACCCACTACGTTTGCGCCGCCTGACTCAGGCCGTCTTGCCGTTCGGAGCGGTTCTGCTAATGTGAATGCCGAACTATTCCTGCTTTATAGAAAGTAAACAAGAGTGAAGTAGGGTAACACCCCATTGCCGACCAATGCCACGTCGAAGACAGTCGTTGCATGATACACATAGATATCGACCCTGTATCCGAATTCGATTCGAATACCGATTTTGAAACTGGCAACCCAATCCCTCAATCCGTTGCTGAGGATAAATCTGATGCCGAAGCGCATAAGGCTTCCTTTTGGGAGGACGATGGAGCGATCGAGGAGCGCTCTTACGAATTGGAAAACGACCCCGGGGAATCAAGCTGTTGCGACAGATTTGGCCACCAATTTTTTTTTTAACGTTGCCCATCCAGAAAACCATTAAGCAAATGTCCTCCAATTCTCATGTCGCCGTGGTTGTCGCCCACCCGGACGATGAGGTTCTGTGGTGCGGTGGTTTGCTTCTGGCACACCCGGAGTGGCGGTGTCAAATCGTGACGCTTTGTCGAGCGGAGGACCCCGGTCGCGCCCCGAAGTTCCGCCGGGTGCTGAAACGCCTGGGTGCAGAGGGAGGGATGGCTGATCTGGACGATGGTCCGGACCAACTGCCGCTGGATCCCGAATCCGTTAGGGATACCGTGGCAAGTCTGTTACCGGAAAGGCACTTCGATATTATTTTGACTCATGGACCGCGCGGGGAATACACCCGCCATCGACGACATGAGGAGTGTTGCCGGGCGGTCGTCGAGTTGTGGCAGGCAGGGCGGATTAATGCTGAACAACTCTGGCTTTTCGCCTACGAGGACGGGGACCGGAAGTTTTTGCCCCGGGTCAGTGTGGGAGCCCACCGACGCCTGCATCTAACCGGGGAAAAGTGGCGGGAAAAATACCATATGATCACCGAAGTTTACGGTTTCTCACCGGAAAGCTGGGAAGCCCGCACCACCCCCCGCGACGAAGGTTTCTGGTGCTTTCAATCGCCTCAATCTGCTATCGAATTTGTCTTAACTAATTAACCACGATTATGAAAGTTCTTGCCATTTACGATTACCCACCCTCACCGGGCGGCTTAGCAACTCAAGGGCAACTCCTGTGCCGGGGCCTGGAGGAATTGGGAGTGGATGTCCATTCCGCGAACCTGGAGTCGCCTCAGGAAAAGGAATGGTACTACAACTGGTTCAAGCCCGATGTCGTTGTCGGCGTGGGATTTTGGGGACACGCCCCCCACCTCCTGATGCACCCCCTGCGCTGCGGCATGAAGCCGGTCCCCTGGCTGGTTGCTGATGGCTATGTCGCCGCCTATAACGATGCCTTGAATGCTTTGGATTTGATTCTGGTGACCTCGAACTGGGTAAAGGAAACCTACATCCGGGACGGTATCAACGGTGACATTATCGAAGTGCTTCCCGTCGGTTGTGATACCGGCAATTTTATCCCCCGCGATCGCAGCGATCCGAAAGTGAAATCGATCCGCGAAGCTCTCGGCGTAGCAGATGATCAGTTGATGATCCTCACCGTGGGTGGTGACGCGGCTTCCAAAGGTGCCCGGGAAGTCATGCAGGCCCTCGCGATGATCGATCAGGAAGCGCCGGACTGGAAGTATATATGCAAAGTTTGGCCCCAGCCGCGGACCACTTTACAGAACCAGGTCGACCTCCAACTCGCTCAGGAATTGGGGATCGATAAAAAAGTAACCTATACCGCCAACGTGGTGACGCGGAATTTCATGCCCTATCTTTTGGCCGCCTGTGATATTTATGCCGCTCCGTCACGACTGGAGGGTTTCGGCATGATCCAGGTAGAAGCCAATGCTTGCGGCAAACCGGTAATTGCGATCGACGCGATGGCCTTTTCGGACACGATGGTTCACGGCAAAACCGCTCTGCTCGCCAGCGTCGCTGAGGAAATCAAGATCAGTGAGACGGTGCTCGGCGAGGGCCATGGTTTTGCAGAGCCCCGCCACATCATCCTGCCCTATCTACGCACTTTTGATTATCGCGCCTCCGTGCCGGACATCGGGGAACACTTGCTCACCCTGATGCGGGACCCGGCACTCCGGGACCGGATGGGCATGGCAGGTCGCGAGCACGTAGTTGAACTGTTCAACTACCAGAAGGTCGCAAAGCGCTTCGTCAAACTGATGTCCACCCGCCTCGGCATTGAATGAGCACGTGATCTATCAGGAACATAACACAGGCGTCGCTGCAGTGAACTTTTCTGAATCCTGTTAGGAAACTACCGATTGGGTACAAGACCCCATGGCGATGGGATCAAAAATTTGTTATATAGTGGGAGGGCTAATGTATCCCGACAGGCGTGGAATATCGCAAACAAAACATAGACAAAACCCGGATGGATATGACAGAAGAAACAACGAAACAAATCAACGAGTGCAAAGGGGACGCCAGGCAGGGCTATGATATGATCAAAGAGTTGTGTAAGCGATTGGATACCTATGATATGATTCATGAATTGAGCAAACGATTGGATTCCGTTTGGAGATACGATCAGTACTTTGCCAATGCCATTGATGATGTGGAACTCAAAATGCTGTGGATGGAATTCAAGGAGGAAGAAAAAAACAATATTCGTCGGCTGAAAAAGCAGATCCAAAAATATATTGCAAAAGGTTATTTCTAATCCAAATCCAGATTATAGAAATCACGAAACCATGTCCGCTCAGAACAAACCAACAATCGACCAGGCCAAACAGGCGGCGCTCGAAGTACTACTACACAATGCCACAGGTCCATGCCATGGATTGCCGCGCACTGCCGGGTGGGGCTACCCGGAACCTTACACGCGCGATCTAATGATTGCCTCGCTGGGTTATTGTGTCAGTGGGGAACCGAAACTCTTGAATGCTTTGCGCAGTACACTGGAAGCCCTCGCAAAGAATCAGACCACCCGCGGACACATCCCTTCACTGGCGCACGATTCCGAAGACCGTGGTGCCAGTGACACCACGCCGCTGTTCCTTTTTGGTCTCGGCAACTACCGCCGAACCACCGGCGACGTGGACTTTTTGGACGAAGCCGCACAGAAAGCCCTCGTTTGGATGCAATACCAGAGCCCTGATGATCTTATCATGGTGGGGCAACTCCCGACCAGCGACTGGCGCGACGAACAATATGTGATGGGCTACGGTCTTTATGTGAATGCGATTGTCTTTGCCTATCTCGTCGAGTTCGGAGAAATAGAAGACGCCCTGACTTTGCGGGAGCTCATGAACCGGCTGGAGGTCAGCGGGAAATCAAAAAATCCCCACGTCCACGAAGGCCTCGCATCGCCCGACGAGCCATATTTTTCCCTGTATTCCTACAAAATGTTTCACAGCCACCGCTTTGATCTGCTAGGCAATAGTCTGGCCATCCTGACGGGAGTC
>JARGOZ010000008.1:0-42624 GCA_029213025.1 Verrucomicrobiales bacterium | reverse complement strand
ATCACCGAGCCGGAGTCGCGAATTGATCTCCTGGGTGGAGACCGAGTGCGAATCGATGCGCGAGATCGGAGATTTGGCCGTTGATCTGGCTCCTAATCTGTTTCCCTTTATCCGCCCCGAACACCCGGACTGGCATCCGCGCTATGCTGAATTCAACCTACCGGGAAACTATCACAATGGTGGAGTATGGCCTTTCATCTGTGGTTTCCATATCGCCGCGTGCGTGGCGGTAAAACAAAACGAGGTGGCGAGACAAAAACTGGAGAGTCTCACGGAGTTGGTCAAGCCCTGGCATGAGAACGAGGCGGAGTGGGGATTCAATGAATGGAGCAAGGCGCAAACCGGCCAGCCCAGCGGTCGCGACTGGCAGACGTGGTCAGCCGCTATGTATCTCTATGCCGCCACCTGCGTGGAGCGGGAGTGTACGCCATACTTCGACGAAATTCGTTCCAGAGTGGCCAACTAACATAAGTTGGTTGTTTTAAGGGGTCAATATCCATCACACAGCCGGGCTAATGAGGTATGCCATCGATTTCGGCATCATAGAAAGCAACGTTCAGAAAACTATAACCCGAAGTAGGCAAAAGTAGGTGTATACCCCATTGTGAAAGGTGTCGGGGTATCCAATAGTGGGTTCGTGGAATCAGAAATCTGTCCACAACATCGAACCAAACAAATAAACCTAATACAATGATAAAAAAAATAGCTCTAAGTTGCATCTTAGCCCTCGCCTCAAACGCTGCTTTTGCCGCCGACGATATCGTCGAAACGGCTAAAGGTGCGGGTATCTTCAAGACACTGGTCGCGGCGCTTGACGCTGGTGGAAAAACGCAAATGCTCAAAGAAGACGGACCCTTCACCGTTTTTGCACCCAACGATGATGCCTTTGCCAAACTTCCTGAGGGAACCGTCGAGGATCTCCTGAAGCCGGAGAACAAGGCAAAACTCGCTAATCTGCTTGCCTATCACGTTTTGAAAGGAAAAGTGATGGCCGCCGACGTGAAAACCATGATGGCAGAAACTGCGAATGGCGCCAAACTCGACATCAAAGTAAAGGATGGCGTTGTCACAGTGAATGATGCCACCGTTGTCACCGCTGATGTGGACGCAAGCAACGGCGTCATCCACGTGATTGACACTGTGCTGATGCCACCGTCAGACAAAGAAGTGGAAGACGAATCGTAGGCGTGCATCGCCCCACTACAAGCCCGCCGGTCAGCCTCAAAAATGCTGGCCTGCGGGTTATTTTTTTGGTCGTTCCAGGGTCGTTGTTGGCGATGGGGATCACCTAGTCTTTCGCACAAGTGAACTCGTGCACTTGATGGGATTTTACGCGTTGATAAATTTCGTCTCTCAATTTGTTTCGCTCTTCTTCCAAACAGTCAATGCCCCCGATGGATCCCTTCTTAGCTTCTTCCCTGGTGGGTGGAGTTTGCGGTTTGGCCTCCTGGATTGTTGCTGATGTCTCATCGATCTGTTGTTCCAAACAGGTAACCACTTTCTCATACTTCATCACATACTATATATCCATCGCACTCCGTTCGCTATGGGGCGTTGACCCCAATCCGATCCATCGGGAGTTGGGGTGAACACCCCATTGTCAACACGAATGGAAAGTGCTGGATTAGAGAGATGGAAACACTAAATTGTCTTGAAAAACGGAATGGGCGTATCTTGAAAGCTGCGCAAAACACGGAGGAGATGACGCTGGGTGAAGTCATTGTGTCCTTCTATGACTCGTGGAGCGAACCCCGTGCCGGAGGGATGGTTAGACTGGCCCTCAATGCCGGGATAATTGTCTTTTCGAATTCCGCCTTGAAGTCTCCGCTTACTGAAAAAAAACACTGATGGAGCTGCTGAAGGGGTGATGCATTGCCCCCGGTGTACAACCATAGATTTGGTAGGTGTAGACCCCATTGTGAAAGGAGCTTGAGTGTTCAACAGTCTCGATACGGCTGAAGGTGCGGGTAGTGTATCTTCGAAACGCTCAAGTTAATAGACAAATATCGAAATCCATGAATAAAACAACAACGAAAGGCGGAGGGATAGTTCACACTCCAAAAATCGAATTAATCGAGCGAGCCGCTTCAAATATTTTACGTTTCGAAATTGAGCGTCCCGATGGGTTTTCTTTCGTTCCGGGGAATGCCGTGATGATCGGCGTTCCGGACTCGGGTGAAGATCCCGGCCCTTTCTGTCCGACAAGTGATCCTGCGGATGCCTGCCTCGAATTTTTCATCAAAATATATCGCGAAAGAGATGGGCTCACCGACCGGATCGAAAATTGTCTGGTAGGTGATACGCTCACAATGTCGGATCCTTTTGGAGATATTGAGTTTCAGGACACAGGCGTTTTTCTCGCTGCTGGAGCGGGTATCACCCCGTTTCTGGCGATCCTCCGCCAACTCGATGCTGAAGGCGTTGCAGGAGGAAATCAACTTCACTACACCGAGTCTAACAGAATGGATTTAGTTCAAGAAGAGGAGTTCAGACAGATTCTGGGCAATGATGCCCACTTTGTTCTCACTAAGGATGACTTCAACCCTCAGCGACTTGACTCCGACTATCTTGATGAAGAGGTTAAAGTTTCGGATGACAATTTTTATTACCTGTGTGGTCCTCCAGGGTTCGAAACGGATCTAGTCGACTGGCTGGTTGGTAAAGGAATTCAAGACGATAAAATCGTCAGAGAAGACCGCTAATATCTGAGCTTCCTCCAATCCAGATTGGATAGGTAGGGTTACACCCCATTGAGGAATGGCACGCTCCAACTATAGTTTCGGTCAAAATATAGACTCCGTAACACAAAGAAAGTCAATGACACCAAAACAGGAACAAAAATTTCGGAAACTGCTAGTTAACCAGCGATCAGAGCTGGCCGCAGAGCTGGCGGGGCTCCGGAAAGAGGATGCTGACACAAAGGTTGATTCCAGTTCCGAGGTATCGGAGCGAGCCCTCCTCGAAGCCGAACGGGCATTTGTCCACCGCCATGAGCATGACGATGCCAACTTGTTGAACAAAATAACTTTGGCCCTGGAAAGGCTCGAAAACGGCTCCTATGAAACCTGTCTCAGTTGCGGAGGAGTCATTCCTATGGCGCGACTCCTCGCCAAGCCTTCGGTCGCTTTGTGCCTACCCTGCCAGAAAGCAAAAGATGAATCATCTTCAGGCATGTGAATAGCGTAGCTGTCGATTCAGGGGCAATACCTGAGCATTGCCCCTGCCTTTCGACTTCTAACGAACCGTAGCCTTATACTGTGAACCTTCGATTGCGGCAATCGCGGCGATCAGGTCGGAGGCGGTAGCAGTGCCTTTGATTTCTGCCTTGTCGGGCATCGTCACTTCGACACTTTTGACTCCTTTTACATTGGTGAGTGCGGACCGCACTGCGCTAACGCATTTGACGCCTCAGGTCATCCCGCTGACTTGCAGTGAAACGACTTTCGCTTCACTGGCTGCAATGGTTTGTTTTTTTGAGCTGGCTTCTTTTTCGGTAGTTTCTGAGCAGCCGGAAAGGCTGAGAACAACTACGGAAAGAAACGTCCATAAACCTGTGTTTTTCATATTGTGTTTTTTTGTTGTGGTGTTTTTTTGTTGTGGAAGTCGTCACCCTGATGGGAATACGACTAAGAATTGGCCTGCCTCGTAACGCCAGAACTCAGTTTTACTGAGCGTAAAACTGAGCCCTGAACGCTTGTCGGGTTGTTGCTGCCTGCGATAGGTGAAGTGTATTTATTGATGGATCAAAGCTATCGTTATGAATGCCCGCTTGCAATGGGGTGAAACCCTACCTGCGTTGTGGTTATGAGCGACGCCGAACAGGTAATTGCACTGGCTGATAGGCTTCGGAGTTGAATTCTTGTTCCTCGAATTCACCAGCACGGATTAGCAATCCATGCTACGAGCGTTTCGGCTTTTTGTTTACTAGTTTCTTTTTGAATTTTACTGTAGCTCACCGAGATCTGTGCTAAAACCCGCTCCATTCGACTGTACCCTGTTAGGTCTAAGACTGTACCCTATTTAATGCTGCATTGTACCCTGTTGAATCCAGGACTGTACCCTATTGAATCGAGGACTGAATGTGACTTTCAGGCAGCCCGGATGAAGGCAGTTCAATAGTATCAAATGACCGACTTGATACTATTGAATCAAAGAAAATATCAGATGATCGTCACCTGAACACTGCTTTCGATAATCCCGGCATCGATGGCGTACCGGGTCAGCCCGGCGATATCGTGGATGTTGAGCTTATCCATCAAACTCTGGCGATGTTTTTCAATCGTCTTAATACTGATATGCAAAATGTCTGCGCTTTGCTTGTTGGCGTTGCCTTCTGCGATCAATTGCAATACTTCCGCTTCGCGCGGACTCAGGTGCGAGGCATCTTTCTTTGCGGGGTGGTCGCCCTTCGGTACCTTTGAATCGTGATGATCTAGACGCTGGTAGATAGCGGGGCTGAAACACTCTTCTCCACGGTATACTCCCCGTATGGAATCGGCCAGCACGTGGGAGGCGGATTGTTTGATGAGGTAGCCTTTTGCGCCCAGCGCCATGATTTTTTCCACATAGGCATCATCGCTGTGGGCAGAGAGGATTAGGATTTTTGTTTTCGGTAGTTTCTGCAGGATTTGCCGTGTGGCTTCGATGCCGTTGAGTTGCGGCATCGCTATATCCATAACGACGACGTCGGGGCGGAGCTTCGCGGTCATTTCCACGGTTGATCGACCGTCTTCAGCTTCGCCGATGATTTTAATGTCGCTCTCGGATTTGAGCAGAGAGCGCAGACCTTCGCGGACGATGGTGTGGTCGTCGGCCAGAATGATAGTGATAGAATTCATAGGGTCCTGGTTAACTTTTGACATTACGACGGAATCTCGACGCTGACAGTGGTTTCTTTTCCCGGAGTGGACTTGACTGAGAAACTGCCGTCGATCATCTCGACCCGCTCCCTAATGCCGAGCAGGCCGAGTCGCTGGCCTTGTTTACCTGAAAACATATCTTTGCCGACCTCGAAGCCTTCGCCGTTGTCGTGGATTTCCATACTCACCAATTTGCCGCGCTGCTCGATTGTCACTTCTACCTCGCTGGCTTTAGCGTGCTGAGCGACGTTGCTGAGAGCTTCCTGTGCGACTCGAAAAAGCACGGTTCGCTTATCATTGTCAAGATTTTCGACATCGGCAAAGGCGGTGAGCTTTGTGCGGATCCCGGTGTTTTCCAAAAAGCTTTTCAAATAGGATTGAAGCACCGAAATTAATCCGAGATCGTCGAGCAGGGCCGGCCGCAGCTCACGGGCAAATCGATGAACCAACTCTACAGATTTCTCTACCAGGTGCCGGGTGTGCTCGATCTTTTTTTCGAACTCTGCGGCGTTGATTGCCGTCGTGGTTTTCAGGGTCGCCAATTGCAAGTTAATGTTTGTCAGGGTCTGGGCGACTAAATCGTGTAAATCCCTGCTGATTCGCTTGCGCTCCTCCTCCTGGACAGTGAGCAAGCGCCGTGAAAGCAGGCGCAGTTCCTCCTGCAATTGAAGGGATTTCTCCAGCAAGTCGCTGGAGGTTCGCTCGCTTATTCGTAGCGATTCCTCGACCGATTTGCGGTGGTCGATCTCTTGTTGCAGCTCTCGATTTGACTCGGACAACTCTTTGGTTCGTTGGGTCAGAGTCTCGACGGCTGATTTCAACTTTTCGTTGCCTTCCTGTGCATTTTGATGGGTCAGCTCGATCGGTTTTACCGCTTCGGCGAAAAATTTTCCGGCGAGGTGGATCAGCACCTCCGGTTTGCGCGACATTTTGTTGGGAAGTGACATGATGGTGCCCCTCACTTCTTCGTGTACTTTTGCTAAATCCAGAGTTTCAAGGCCTATCGAGAGTGCACGTCTACCGAGTTTCGATGCTGCAACGGGTTCCTGATCGTCCGGATCTTTGAGGAATTTACTTAAAGCGAGGCGGTAACTGCGTGTGAAAGCGGGCAGCTTTTCAGTTTTCATGATGGTTTATTTAGAGCCCCCGTGGAGGCTATCGGCAAAGTGACTGATGGTCTCGACGGACTTCGCCATTATGCTCTGGGTGGTGGCGATTTGTTGAGCAATGTCTTCATGGCTAATGCTGACCGCTTCTTTGAGTGCCAAAAGTTTAATGTGAATGCCGAGTAGGGTCTGTGCGATTTCGTTGTGGAGAAACAGGCTCATTTGCTGCCTTTCCGCTTCATTTGCGGTGAGACTTCGGTGTGTCATTTCGCGTAGTTTTTCTTCGAGGTGCCGGGATTCCCTCAGCAATTCGTCGGCAAGGTCCCTGCGGGAAAGCAGGGCACTCTCGGTCAACTCCCGGTCTTCGATCTCCCGCTTCACGGCGTGGCGGGAAGTAGCCAAATCTTCAGTGGCCTGATTCAGATCGGTTTTGACTTTTCGCAATTCCAGAGCCGCATCGAGGGCGATCCGATTGGTTTTCTCGACCTGCATAAGGGCTTCGTTGAAAAATATCGTCGCCTGAGCGGTGATGGCCTCTTCTCCTGCTGCTGAATCGGGTGCGGACAATATATCAGACAGTGCAGCAACGTGCATCTTCGCCAGTTTCAGAGTCCCCAGCCCGAGCTCGCCGGCTGTCTCGCCGAGTTTCCTCGCAGTTTCGAGGTGTGAATCCCCGTCGTCCTCATTATGCAATCGCAAAGCGACCAGATACTCAGCCGCCAATTTTTTAATGGCGGAGTCTTCGTGTTGATTCATGCCTTGTTGCTTTGGCCCAGTATCCACCCGATGAGGCAAGGTGTCGATGGGGTATAACCCTACCTCGCCTCGATACCCTCCGTTTAAAAAACAGCGGCAAGGTTTGGGATCTCAATCTTTCCGCAGGATGAATGGGTCCTGGTGGCCGTATCTGTCACAACAATCGGTATTTTTATATCTACGCGTAATGTGATTTTCTGATACCGGCTCCGAACTGTGTTCGATCAACAGAAATTTATCAGCCCTCAATGCGGTTTCGTATGGCTCCATAGAGTCAAGCGAAACGCCCAGGTTGCAGAGACTGTCGCCGAGTAATCCCAGGCCGCTCTGCGCAGAGTCATCATCCAATGCACCTGCCATCGTTGCCACCACTGGCCCCGCCATCATCAACAGCCCGATTCCGGGAATCATAAACAGTGCCGAACCAACTGTCCCGTTACTAAATAAATCCCGGAATGCTCCCCTCGAAACGTTGCAGCTAATGGTATCGGAATCGTTTTCGTGCTCAAATATGATGGGGTCCTCTACATAAGCACACGCCACGATAGAGAGCTTCTTTTGATGAACTCCGAGAGCCTTAATCCCTTTAATGGCGGCATCCGCATCGGTTGAGGAGTCATGTATTTCGATAGTGGATTGGTGGGGCTCCATGGGATGATTCAGGGCGGTCTTTTCTATCAATTTCATTGGGCGAATTTCAGAGGTTCTGAGCAGTCATGCAATGGGGTGTACCCCTACTTCGGTGAGGTTAACCAATGTAATAACGAAAGCCTAAGTGTTAATTAATGCGTATAAATTAGTAGGGTTTCACCCCATTGAGCGGTGCCTTTACGTTCTCTAATGTGCGCCGTTGAAATTCTTGAAGGACGTCCTTCGAAGGGGAACAGCTCCATCATATGAAAAAACGCATCACTTTATCGACAACCGGGTCAATCATCCACACCGCAAAGGCACTTTGCGTGGCATTCGAATCCAAAGGTTTTGGACTTACGCTGGTCAATTCCCTCAAAGAATTGGTTCCGGAAAACGGCAGCTCCGTAGCTCGGGATTGTCAGACCTTTGCGATCTGTCGACCGGAACAGGTGGGCAAAGGGCTCGATCCTGAAATGAAGGACCTAATCACCCTGCCATATGTAATATCTCTTTGTCGTGAAGACGGCAAGACCGTTATATCCGCCACCAAACCACCTGCCCTCTTGTCAATCGCCGACTCTGCAAAGCAGAGGGTGGCAGGTAAACAAACCGAAGAAATGATGATTACGATCATAGAAGAAGTTTTTAACAGCATGATGCTGGAACCCAAATCGGTGCGCCACATGGAAGAGTCCCGGTAGCGCTGCCTGTGTAACAAACCGTCAACTTCCAACTAACAGATACCAAAATAGCATATGATCGATTTAGCGGAGAAACGAACCGAAATCATAGAACTCCTACAGGACAGACTTGAGGATTCAATCGACCTGATGATGCAGGCACGGCAGGCCCATTTGAATGTGGCCAAAAATAAAAACTTAATGATGGAGAAACTCTTTGGAAAAGTCTACTCTGATGCCGACGGGTATATCGACCTCATCGCCGCAAGGATAGAACAACTGGAAGGCTACTCGCCGGGAACGATCCAATCCGTAGTGAAATCAGGATTAACTGATTATCCGCTGGGCACCTCAAACTGTGAAGGTGACCTGTCGGATCTCGCCTATTCCATCGCCTGTTATAACGAATTGATTCGTAATGCCATCTCACGTTCCGCCAAACTTAGCGATAATGTGACTGAACGCCTCTTTACCAAGGTCTCGCTTGGGGTTGATATGAATTTGTGGCACACAAGCAGGAATGCAGATCAGGACGAAAGGGTTCACAAATCTCGCGATCGAGTGTCGGTCGTCGAGCATAACGACCGCAATCCTGTTTATCGAAGAACGGCTATTTACAGGTAGGGCAACACCCCATTGCGGTATGCAACGAGATCACCATAGTTTCGTAAAAAGGCTCCCCAAATTAAATTTTCGTTCCCTCACCTTTACGAAGGGGACAACAACCAAAACAAAACCAACCAACAAAAATATGAGCGACAAATCACCAAAATCGAAGACAAAAGACAAGGATCAAAAGCAAGTTAGAGAAAAGGCTGCAACCAAGGCCAAAAAACAGGCAATAGCTGATAAAAAGAAAGGGTAAATTGACCACTTTTTGCATGTAGTCGCCGCTGCTCCGGAATCTTGTCTGTCCGCGGCAGCGTCCTTTTCTTTAATCTTAAAGAATTAACGAAGTGCCCGTCCCGCAGAATGCCGTTAAGAACTCGATAATTCAAGAGAATCTTAGCGGCATTCGTTTTAAGAGATCGGGATATATGTTTAGTTAAGAGTGCTTTGATTTGAGTTTCCTTTTATCGGGATCTGCCACCCAATATAGAATGAACACCACAAACTGAAGAATACTTACCCCTACCATACCCAAAGGGGCCGCTTTATCCGCAAGCATCGTTACGTTGGGAATGTTGGACAGGAGAGATGAATTCAAAACTTCATGGCCCTGAGATCGATACATTGCAATCACTCCAATTTGACCGGCGACTGCAAGAGTGCCGGCCAGTATATCTCCAAAAGAGACCGCTTCATCCCGTTTTTTCGCGATATATCGAAGCATCAGAATTACCAACATTAACACCGTCACGGGAACCAGAAGAGCCGGAAGATATCGAGTCGCTGACTCAACGACAGGAGTCACTTTTTCCCGCAACCCGGATAAGGTCACGAGATAAAAACTGAGAAACGCAAAACTGAGAAGCAACAGAACCACCCGGGTTAGGACATACAAAAATCGGATAATAAATTTCATAAATCACCGGTAATGTTTAGATTTTCGATGTATCAGCGGGGCGGGTTTCGCGCGCAGATACATTATGGTCAGCAGATTTTTGCGCGATGATTTCTGCTCGTTTTTTCAGGAAATCCCCGACAAAGGGCTTGGCTCCACTTCCAATGGCTACTGCACCGCCAACACCGATGGCTACCGCTAATGTCCCGACTATTGCATAGAGAACTACCTGCATCATCTGAGAACTCATCGGGGTAAGCTGAGCGACCTGAAGTGCCATGCCTCCCACAAATATAGCGACGGCGAAGTAGGCAATCTTTGCCCAACTTGCGTTGTGCGGTTTGATGGCGTCTCTCGCCATACCGGCAATTAACAGGCCGGCGAGAAACAGAATCACTCCACCCCAGACACGGGTCATCAAACCGGCGAGACCAGCCAGCATCTCAAGTTCCATCACCTGGATCGCCTGAGCGGCAACAAAGATAATAACGGTTACCATGGCCAGGTAGCTGACTACTTTCGAAATGCCGTTGCCGAGAAACTTAATGCCGCCGTTGTGCCCCAGTTTCTGCGGCATATGGTCAAAGTCTGCTGCGGTCAAAACTGAATACACCGTTTTCTGAACAATATAGGCCAGAAATAGACCGATCGCCAAAATGAGACCTCCGCCGATTGCGTTCGGTATATATCCGATGATCCCGGAAATAATGGGATCCACGGCGTTACGCACCGACTCTATCCCTAGGACCGAAAGTATTCCCGGCAGGATCAACAGGATCACGAGGAAGTAAGCGACCGTGGTGATCGCGGAACTCAAAGGTTTTTCCTCACCCATTCCAAGTCGCTCGTCGATGCGGGAGGCAGTTAGCACTCCCTGCAGCAATTTGCGAACAATGCCTGCCAGGGCGAAGGCAGCAAACGTAAGCAGAGCTGCTCCGATCAGGTTGGGCAGGAATGCCAGCATTTCGCCGAGCATTTCCCTAAGTGGTTGCGTCGCCTCACCCGATAGTTTCGCTGCGTCCAACGCGATAACAAAGACAAAAAGCAGCAGGAAATAAAAGACGAATTGACTGATGCCCTTTTCGGTGTGCGCTTCTTCCTTGCCGAGATGTTTCGCCATTTTCTCATCAAGGTGGGTTTTATGAAGTAGATGACTGAGAATTGACCGTATCCCCAGGCATACGAGCCAGCCCACAATCAGGATGACAAGGGCGGCAAGCCATGGACCTACGGGTCCCAGAGCGGTTAGCCATTGAGTGATTCCTTCGCGAATTTGATTTATCATGATATTTTTGTTGGTTGGTGGTGACTTCGGAAAACACATGATTCCCCCCCGTCAGTTTTACTTTAATGATCCCATCTCCATTGATCTGAAGTTCGAACACTGGAAATACCTTAGCCAATTCCGCGCCTCTTTTCCATGGGGTGTTACCCTACCTTTTGAAGCCGAGTGAAAACGGTTGGCGCGAGTGTACCCTGCCACTCATTCAGTGTTCAGGGTTCAGTCGACGAAAGTTTTCATATTACGATTACCGGCGTGCCCAATGGAGCGTTTTGGTAGAACTTGCGAGCCATAGTATCGGGCATTCGGACGCATCCGTGGGATGCTGAATAACCGGGCAGATAACCCGTATGCATGCCAACACCACCATTAAAGCGAAGGAAATTGAACATAGGGGCGCCTTCGTAGTAACAACCTTGCGGGATCTTGTCCCTTTTGGTGTCGACGTCGGCTTTGACGATTTCTTTAGTGACCTCATCTTTATAGACGCCGTAGAGACTCGATCGGTGATTTGGGCTTTTCTCTAAAACCCGGTAATTTCCCGGGGAGGTGTTATAGCCTTGCTTGCCGGTGGATATTGGCGAAACGCCGACCAGAGTGCCACTCTTGTAGAAGAAGGCTTTTTGCTGTGAAAGGTTGATTTTGATCAAAGGGTCACCATAGACACCGTCGCCAGCCCAGAACGGAATCTCGACTTTGGTCGGGACTTCAGCAACCGCCCTGGACGTTACCAGGGGTAGCCCGGAGGTGGAGGCAGGTCGACTGCTGACGGTAGTATTACCCCCACGGTTCCCGCACGAGACTAACGCAAAAGCCATGAGGAGAAGTATAAAAACCACTTTCATTGGAAACGCTCGTTTCGGGCTTTGAGAAACGCTAAGCAAGGGCGGTTTCTCGTACGTCCTTGCTCTCCGTTTCCTGCAATACGCCTAGAAGCAGTCCTCCTCAATATGCTTTTGAATTTGCTTTTTCAGGCGGGATACGTTGTCTTTTTCCTGCTCCTTAAAATCGCACCACAGCTTTCTGAGTTCCTTGTCATCACTTGCGTTGGCGATATACTGATCATACCGCCAGACGGCATCCAGTCGCTTGCTCAACTCATGGATCATATCATGATCGTGATTTGCAGCACATTTGGTTTCGCCGATGTGTTTGGTTGTTTCTTCTGATATTGTCATCTGATTTTTTGTTTGGTTATCGTGTTTGGCGTGTTTCGCCGGTTAATGGGAAATATGATCCCACTCATTCTATAGTCAGGATTTCAATGAATTGCCATGGGGTGTTGTACCCAATCATGGGTAACGAAGCCATTCTCAAATTGCAGGGCTTTCGCGTCAATATTGTTCCCCTCAGCTCTCCAAGAATTTCGGACTCTCGAGTAAGAAGAGGAGTGCGAGTAGTTTTGGTGATATGTTTCATTATTTGTGAATAATCAGGACGTTTCCTCTATTCAGCAGAACATTTGAGTACTAGTTTAGTTTACACGGCCTGGTTCTGTACCCTCAATGTGTTAATTCAGATTTGTTCTATTGATTATTCGGTATTCTGTATCGTTCGTGAAAGGCGGGCGATTAGATAGAGATGATTTAGTGGAGGATCTCAAGAGAGACCCGGAACAGGGTGCTGATCGCTACGACTTAAGATCATCGACGGCTTTTTGAATCGCGCTTTTCAACTCGAGCCATGAGTTTTTGCATCCTTCGCCCAGATCCTCCCATGCACTTGATGTGCTTTGCTGCAGGTGCTGAGTTTTGTTTCTCAAGTTATCTTTCTGACTCTCCAAACTGTCGATCCGCTCGTCGAACGAATCCTTTAGCTCTGCCTTGCCAAGATGTGTTTGCAGTTTAAGTCCATCAATTTTTCCCGAAGCCTCGTCGATCTGTTGATGCAACCAGTCAACAATTTTATCTTTTTCCATAGTGAACCATAAATTAGTAGTCTTCCACTCGCAATGGGGCGATCACCCCATTGCCGTCGCGGTATTGTCCCGGGTCGAAGAGTCAGTTGCCTATCCAGGGCATTCGTAGCGACGGTATCGCGGTGACTTCCCCCACTTTTTTCACCTAAAGTGAAACTCGCTGTGAAAGCCGCGCCTCAACTGTTTTTCGATAATGTGGATTGCGAACTTTAGGTTCAGGAAACCTCAATTGGTTGTTAGAATTGGGAGTCTCGCCGTGTAGGGAAACTCTCCGGCTCATGAACCAAAGATTCGGGCGAAACAAGAAGTGGCACAGCCACAAAAAAATACCGGATCTACCGAAAAGTCGATTGAAGTATCTTTAACTTCAGTTTCCAGATCAAGGGAATTGGTTACGGTGTCGAGCTGGAGTGCGGTATCGACATTTGCTTTTAGCCCGGGATCAGCCGCGGCAGTTCGTCTCACTCTAAGTCGGTTTATTACCGAGAGTATCCCTTTGCGGGAAGCTGCAAGAGCTTTGTCGGGGACAGAGACCTCGCCCATACTGTCTTTTTCGTTTCGCATACAAGTCATTTTCTTCCAGTCTCCTCTTACGTGCAATGGGGTGTTACCCTACCTTTGTTTGGGTAGGGTTACACCCCATACCAAAGTGCCGGGAATTGACTAAGTTGATCACTAAATCATGAAAGATCTCACCCCTGGGTCCATAGGTGAAGATGCAAGCCTCAAGCAAACGAATCAGATCGGGTGGAAAAGTCGGTCGCCAGATAACGAGCCACACAAATTCCATTCGAGTGATGAAAAAGAACCCTGACGAAAAACTTTTAAATAACCAAGGCTCAGACACCATAGCGCGCTCTTTTTCGACGCGTGGCGTTGGTTTAGCTGGAATTTCCGGGGAAGCATACGCTCCATTGGATCTCCCCACTTTTGTCCCGGGCAAAAACACCAACACTGGCTCAGAAACTGATTCATCGCCCGATGATATTCCATTTGCAGAACCTAAAAGAATCGATCTCCGGGGCATCCCTCCCTACCTCATTCTACATGGCGGTTGTCTTGCTGTTTACTTCACAGGGTGGAGCTGGTTTGCCATAGGAGCCGCCGTGTTTCTGTATCTGGTCCGTATGTTTGCGATTACCGCATTTTATCACCGGTACTTCTCTCATCGAGCGTTCAAAACATCTCGCTTTATGCAGTTTGTTTTTGCTGCTCTCGGCAATACCGCTTTCCAGAGAGGCCCCCTTTGGTGGGCGTTGAACCACCGCCATCACCATAAGCACTCAGACCATGTCGATGACAAGCATTCGCCAAAGCAATTCGGTTTCTTCTGGTCTCACCTCGGCTGGCTGACCGATACAGAAAATTTGTCAACCGACTATAAGAAGATCAAAGATTTTGCGAGGTTTCCCGAACTGGTCTTTCTCAACCGATACAACCTCATTGTGCCCGCACTATACGTAGCAGGACTGGCCGCCACCGGGTGGCTTCTCGAAACGTTTGCCCCTGGACTGGGTACCAATGCCGGCCAACTTGTGGTTTGGGGATTCTTTATCAGCACAGTCGCCCTGCTACACGTAACTCTGCTCGTGAATTCGCTGGCGCATGTCTGGGGAAAGCGCCGGTTCGATACCGGTGACCACAGCCGAAACAATTGGCTTATCGCGGTACTGACATTGGGAGAAGGATGGCACAACAATCACCATCGCTACCAGCACTCAGCCAGACAGGGATTCTTCTGGTTCGAACTCGATGTCTCCTATTACCTGTTGAAATTAATGGAAAGACTCGGTTTGATCTATGATTTGAAACCGGTGCCTCAGCGGGTCTATGATGAAGTGCGCGAATTGAAAAAGATCGAGTCGAAGACTTAGGCACGGATCTTCATTGCGATTTATTTGATTCTGAAAATTTGATGTCAAACCTTCAGATTTGAGCATGAGTATCGTCTGTCGGTCCCTCCATTGCTATGGGGTGTATACCTGTCGCAGACACGATAGGGAAGGTCACATTTCTCCGGAATGGTCGATATTTCTCTCACGGACCCTCAGTCGGCCGGCCGCCAACAAAAAAGTAGGGTTACACCCCATTGTTTCCCTCAAGCCTTTCGGAGATGGTTCCCGACATACAAAGTCTATCGAGTCATAAAAATGAAACCAATTGATAAACATATAAACAATCCGGGAACAGAGAACGTTCGCCGTCTTTCGCCGCGCATAGTTATTGCCTGGGTCGCCATTATTGTCGGCGTAAGCGCAGGCATTGCGACCGGTCAAACAAGCGATGTCCAGGGGGAGCAAGTACTCACCCGCGGACCCGTGCATGAGGCATTTGCTGGTATCATCAATTATAACCCCGAGCCGGGTCTCTTAGTGGAGAGCGCCCCGCCCGAAGCCATCAACGAACTCCCACCGGAGATGAGGCCGGAAGGCGACAATATCACGTGGATTCCGGGCTATTGGGCGTGGGATGACGAACGTAACGACTTTTTGTGGATCAGCGGCACCTGGCGAGCTTTGCCTCCCGGGCGCGAATGGATCTCCGGATATTGGTCGCCAACGACACAAGGCTACCAGTGGACATCCGGATACTGGGCTGACTCCACCCTCCGCGAGACAACCTATCTGCCACGGCCTCCCGAGACTCTGGAAACAGGCCCCAACGTCGTGGCGCCATCGTCGGATTACGGTTGGACGCCGGGTTGCTGGGTCTGGCATCAGGAAAGTTATGCGTGGAGAGCCGGTTATTGGAACGAGGGTAGATCGGATTGGGAATGGAATCCTGCCCATTATGTGTGGACACCACGAGGATATATTTTCGTCGATGGTTTCTGGGATTACTCCGTTGCGCGGCGCGGGATCCTTTTTGCCCCGGTATTTTTTGACTCGAGGGTTTATTCCCGACGAGACTACCGCTACTCGCCGACAATTGTGATCAGTCTCGGTGCATTTGTAGAGCATCTTTTTCTACGCCCCCGCTACTCCCATTATTACTTCGGGGACTACTATGCCTCAAGTTATAGAAACCGCGGGTTCTACTCATCATTTGCATTCCAGTCTTCCCGGAATGGCTACGATCCGGTTTACTCCCATCAACGGTGGGAGCATCGTAATGACGCTCAATGGGAGCGTCGCTTTGAGGCGTCCCATCAGTATCGCCGTGATAATAAATCCGCGCGGCCGCCGCGCACATGGTCTACCCAAAGGGACCTCGCGTCTCGCTCGGACGCTCCGAAATCGGACACGCTGGTCATGGCCACCCCTCTCGACCAATTGGCCAGAGGAAAAGGCACACCCGTGAAACTCCAGACCGTCGTCGCGGATGAAAGGCAGCGCCTTGCCCAGCGTGGTCATGAAGTTCAGAAATTCCTCGAAAATCGAAGGGAGTTGGAGGTCAGAAGTAAAGACCCGCAAGCCGGAAAACTGGCTTCCCAAACGAAGCCAACTAAAGTCGAACGCCCCGGGTCACCCATTGTAGGCAAGCAATCCAACCAATTGCTGAAAGCGCATGGGCTGCCTCCCGCATCACGGAGTGGACCGGACCCTAACGAGTTAGTCAGGCCCGGATCCGGACAGGTGCCCGGTAACAGACCTCGGACAAAAGTCCCCGGAACTCAAACGGTGCCTCGTATGGTTGAGCCGCAAAAAGGGAGCCCAGGACCGCAGCAGACACCCGGTACCAGACCGCAGACCAAAATCCCGGTCCCCCAAACAGGGCCCCGCGAGGTTGAGCCGAAAAGAGGAGACCCAAGACCGGAGCAGACACCCGGTAACAGACCGCAGACCAAAATCCCGATCCCCCGAACTGGGCCCCGCGCGGTTGAGCCAAAAAGAGGAAACCCTGCT
This sequence comes from Verrucomicrobiales bacterium, assembly GCA_029213025.1. Classification (GTDB taxonomy): domain Bacteria; phylum Verrucomicrobiota; class Verrucomicrobiia; order Verrucomicrobiales; family DEV007; genus Arctic95D-9. The sequence goes on along the minus strand of JARGOZ010000008.1, from coordinate 26,041 downwards.
AGCAGACCGCAGACCAAAATCCCCGTCCCCAAAACGGTGCCCGGCGTGGTTGAGCCGAAAAGGGACCCGAGGCCACAAACGGTGCCCGGTAATAGATCGAAACAGGAATCGCCCAGGCCTCAATCGGAACCGCGGAAGACCTCGCAACAAAAGGGAGATCCTGGACGGGGGAAGTCAGAGCCACGTGGGAGACCAAGTCAACCGGAAATCAAGCCGGCTGCGAAGAGCATTCCGGTACTGCCCATCGAAGATTCGAAGCCGAAAAAGAAAGAAAAGTAGGTGAACACCCCATAGCAAACATTGAGGAGACTGGCTAGCATAGGGAATAACAGTTCGAGCTAAGCTGATTTCCAAAACGGGCAGACCGCCATCGAACCACACAATAGCGATCAATATGACAATGAAATCTGAATTAAATACATTTACTCCATTCCACGAGCTGGATAACTTAACGGGGCTGAACAGGCTCCTTAAACTGAGGGATATGAGCGAAAATGAAGCTTCATTGGCTCCTTCCAAATGGATGCCAGCTGTTGACATCATTGAGGACGAGAAGGAGTTTCTCATTAAAGCGGATCTCCCGGAAGTAGGCAAAGACGAAGTAAAGGTCATCTTTGATCATGGAATGCTTACCATCTCCGGAGAGCGTCATTTTGAGCAGGTGGAAGAAGATGATAAGCGGAAATATCATCGGATCGAAAGAACCTTCGGGAGCTTCCAAAGAAGTTTCCGACTCCCGGAAATCGTCGATGCCGAAGCGCTGACCGCAGACTTTAGCGAAGGCGTTCTGGCCGTTCACCTACCGAAGCGAGAAGATCTGAAACCGAAGCACATTGAGGTGAAGGTCAAGTAACCACATAAACGCAGAACTCAACCAAAACTGTCATATGAATTCCGAAACACTAGCTATTACGTTCGTTCCTGCGAGACAACTCGTATTTAACGCCTGGCAGGCTTCGGAGTTCACGGAAATCCATCCCGACTTGATTGTTGAGTTTGAGAGAGCCCATTTAGTCAATCGGTGTGATACTGATAAAAACGGAATGCCACTGTTTAACGACAGTGGCATTTGCCGTCTCAGAATCATCTCGGATTTACGGGAGAGGGAAAAGCTGAGTCTTCGGATGATGCGGGTGTTTTGTCATATGATGGATCAACTCGATCGGGCCGAAACCGAAGTGAGGCATCTTCGACGCCGGGATAATTGACGATTTCCTGATTGCAGGACCGGCTCCACATCGAAAGAAGAAGTATATGAATCCAAATCAATTCACTCTCAAATTGCAGGAAGCCTTCCAGGCCGCTCGATCTCTCGCTACCGCTAAAGATAATTCGGAATTCCAGTCGGCGCACTTACTGAGCGCCATGCTCAGCGATCAGGGAGGGGTAAACCCGGCCCGTCTTTTCGAAGATCGGAGCCGACCCGGATGCGATCTCCCGGCAGGTGGATGATTTAATCAACAAGCTACCTTCGGTTCAGGGATCGTCCGGACAGGAGCTTTACCTGAGCACTGAACTAAAGGCAGTCGTAAATGTTGCTGAGAAAAAGCGCTCAAAAATGGGTGATGAATACACCAGTGTGGAACATATATTTCCGGGGATTATCGCGGAGGGATCTTCCGATATAAAATCCATACTCAAGGCCGGAAACATCTCGGAAAACACTCTGAATGATGCGATCGAAGCGATCCGCGGAAGCCAGAATGTGACCGACCAGGAGTTTTTGCTCTTAATAACACTCAGCAGATCAGTTCTACTCATACCAGATTTCCGGTCTGCCGATGGTTTATCCAGGTGCCGGTATCCAGTCACACTAAACTATTATAATACTATGGGCGACAAATCACCAAAATCGAAACAGAAGGACAAAAATCAGAAAGCCAGCAAAACTGCAGCCGACGCGAAAAAGAAGAAAAGCGACAGTGACAGCAAGGAGCAACCGAAGCCTGGCGACTCAAAGAAGAAGAAGAAGAAGTGAATTGTTGGCTCTCGGAACCGGCTTTTCTATTTACCCTTCCGGGTAAAACTATAGATTTCCCCGCCAACTCGCTTTACTACATTCATCCGATGTTCCCCGGCTCTTGCAACCAGAAAAAGTGAGTAGATGCACAGCCGGTGATAACGTGATGTAATGTTACTAAGAATAGATCTCTACAGGCCGAGTCCCGCTTTGACCATCATCCATATGGCCATGAGAACCATCATAATGTTTTCGGTCAAGGAGATGAAGCCAAGCGGGACATCGCTGCCTCCGCCCATGCAGGCGCACTTGAGATCCCGCTTGTCTATGTAGACAGCTTTGAATACAGAGATTCCGCCGATCATTCCGATGAATAGAGCGGCAGGGGCGGCTACCCAGGTGAGAAGGCCCGCGATCATCAGGATACCCGCACCGACTTCTACGAAAGGGTAGACATAGGCATATCTCACTACACGTCTCGCTAACATGTCATAAGACAAAAACATATTGGAAAACGAAGAGAGATCCCGCAATTTCAGAACGGCGAGCACACACATGCTGAAGGCGATAAACAATTCCAAAAACCGGATTACCGGCAGGCCGCCGGTCATAGCGTAGGTAGCGGAAAGCGCCATTAGAAAAGTCGTCGCAAATACTGCCACGACCGGCTGGTACGACTTGCCTTGTTTTGGTTCCGGTGGTTTACCGAGGAAGCTGCGCATTTCGTCGTACCCACCCAGGCGTTCCCCTTCAATAAAAATCTGCGGAGTTTCCCCGTAACCGTGCTCTTCTTTAAAGGCATCGTTTTCCTCCATGGTTTTGAGTTGGTTGTCGTCCACCTCGTAACCGGCACGCTCCAGTTGATCCTTCGCTTTCAGGCCCCAGGGACAGAGATGATCCGGTGTGACCATTCGATAGAGAGTTGCTGATTTTTTCATTTATTTCTTAGAAACCGCAGGAATCATGCAAGGAATGGGTGTAGTGGCTGTAAGTTATCTGTGATCAGCGGTTTGGGGCGGTTTCGGTAGTGCAAGGGTGATCCTGGATATTGCATTTTGCCTGTTTGGCCGGTTTCAGCTGTGCATGATGAAAGCGTATGTCCATTTTTTCGTCTAATGGCATTCTTTAATTCAGGGGGGAACGGATAAGCGGGGTATTATTCGAGAGTGACGAACGGTTAATACTGAAATTTGAGGTGGGCGAAATAAACAGAAAGCATTGCCTCAACGTCTGTATGCCGGGAGCAATTTTACTTTTGAAACCATGATGAAAGAACTACCGGAAGAAACAAACTGTTGCGGTGGCAGTCAGAAAACACCGCCGCTATCCTCCACGAGCGGACCGGATGGGAAGTATACCTGTCCGATGCATCCGGAAATCATGGAAAACGCACCTGGAGACTGTCCCAAATGCGGCATGGCTCTGGAGCCGGTGACCTCGATTCAACCGACTGGTACGACTGTGTACACCTGCCCGATGCACCCCGAAATTGAGCAGGACCATCCCGGGGACTGTCCCAAATGCGGTATGCCGCTGGAACCCAAAAACGGTGGCGCACACGCAACGGATCATGCGGATGCAGAGATCCGGTTTCTGGCTCGCCGTTTCTGGATTGCTGCGGCTTTAACGGTCCCGGTTCTGTTTTTTTCCATGTCAAAAATGATGCCCGGTGGCGGGGCGGGCGGTTTGCTTCCTGGCGGAATTACTAAATGGATTGAGTTGATCCTTTCCACTCCGGTGGTGTTCTGGGCGGGTGGTATTTTTTTCCAAAAAGGCTGGCGCTCGATCGTGAATCGCCATCTGAATATGTTTACTTTGATAATGGTGGGTGTAGGTGCTGCGTGGCTCTACAGTGCTGTAGCGACTCTGGCCCCGGAACTGTTCCCTGATTCTTTTCGGATGAACGGGGAGGTGGGTCTTTACTTTGAAGCCGCTGCGATGATTACAGTTCTGGTTCTGCTCGGACAGTTGCTCGAAGCGAAAGCCCGCGGGCAAACCGGGGAAGCGATTCAGGCTCTGCTCGGGCTGGCCGCCAATACCGCACACCTTCTGGTGGGCGGGGTGGAAAAGGATGTGCCGGTAGATCAGGTGCAACCCGGTGATTTACTGAGAGTGAAACCGGGCGAAAAGATCCCGCTCGACGGATTGGTCACGGAGGGCGAAAGTCATGTCGACGAATCAATGATCACCGGGGAGCCGGTGCCGGTAAAACGGGGTGTGGGCGATCAGGTGATCGGTGCCACCCTCAATCAAACCGGTGCCTTCACGATGAAGGCGGAAAAAGTAGGTAGTGACACGCTGCTGTCACAGATCGTTCATATGGTGGCCGAGGCGCAGCGGAGTCGAGCACCTATACAAAAACTCGCCGACACGGTATCCGGCTGGTTTGTTCCAGCGGTTCTTTTGATAGCAGTAGGTACCTTTATAATCTGGGCCATTTTCGGGCCGCCCCCGGCTCTCGCGTTTGCTATAGTAAATGCCGTTTCTGTTTTGATTATTGCCTGTCCCTGCGCGATAGGCTTAGCCACTCCGATGTCTATTATGGTGGGAATCGGTCGGGCCGCTCAGGCAGGAATCCTTATCAGGAACGCGGAGGCAATTGAGCGGGTCGAAAAAGTCGATGTCTTAATCACCGATAAAACCGGGACATTGACGGCCGGTAAGCCAAGCGTAACGGATCGTGTTGTCACGACCGGAACAGGGGAAGATGATCTGCTTCGTATAGCTGCGGCTTTGGAGGAACGCAGTGAGCATCCCCTCGCCAGAGCGATCGTTAGTGATGCCAAACAGCGTTCCCTTAAAATAGCTGAAGCGGGCGAATTTGAATCCCACACCGGAGGTGGCATCAGCGGGGTGGTCGACGGCAGAAAAGTCGCTGTAGGGAAAGCCGGGTTTATCGAATCGCGCGGTGTCAGCCTGCCTGACGATTTGCGCTCAAAGGCGGATCAACTCCAGAACCGGGCGAAAACTGTAGTGTGGGTTTCCGTCGGAACTGAGGTCATCGGTTTGCTGGGAATTTCCGATGCGATCAAAGAATCGACTCCGGACGCGGTGAAGCGGCTGCATGAAGCTGGAATTCGCCTGATTATGGCAACGGGTGACAATGAGGCAACCGCTCGTGCGGTGGCCGGCGAGCTGGGCATTGATGAAGTTCACGCCGGGCTGTCTCCCGAAGACAAGATTACCCTGGTCAAAGATCTGAAGGCAAAGGGACATGTCGTAGCCATGGCTGGTGACGGAATCAATGACGCCCCGGCGCTGGCGGAAGCAGATGTAGGGATTGCGATGGGCACCGGAACTGATATCGCTATCGAGAGTGCTTCGGTTACTCTGGTAAAAGGCGATCTCAACGGAATTGCCAATGCCATCAAAGTGGGCCGATTGGTGATGAAGAATATTCGCCAGAATCTCGTCTTTGCTTTTGGCTATAATACCCTGGGCGTGCCTGTTGCGGCAGGGATTCTTTATCCGGTATTCGGTTTGCTGCTCAGCCCGGTGATTGCCGGTGCCGCGATGAGTTTCAGCTCGGTCTCGGTGATTTTCAATTCTCTCCGGCTCCGGCGATCGGATTTGCATTGAATATCCTGCCTAAAATTTCACCGTCGCCGGCCGGGCATATGAGATAGCTCGACTTTGGCGAAAAAGGAAATTTTTCTAAATGTTGAGGGAGGCGGGTTTATTCGGGGTAATATTATCGAATGAAAGATGAAGATTTGAGGCGGCTCTTTAAGCGAAACCCGCCGGAACTGCCCGTCGAACGGGGGTTTCAGCGGGAAGTCTGGCAGAAGATTGGACGACGAAACGAAATTTTGTCACTGCCGTTTTTATTGAAAACGACTGGCGATTTTTTGACTCGTCCTGCCCTGGGGATTCCCCTGGCGGTAGCTGCGGTGGCGTGTTCCGCCTGGCTGGCCGTTCACAACGGTGTGGAAAGCAGGAATGAGACCTGGAATGAGTTAGCGCTCAGCTACAATCAGATTATCAACCCGATAAATCACGACAACTAGGTATGATGAGTAAAGGATTGGTTGTTCTCGGGGTCGTAGTTCTTTCGATAGTTACCTATTTCACGATCCACAGTGTCATAACCGTCGAAGCCCGGGCTGCTTTATCGTCGGATCACCCGGAATTGATCTGGCTGAAGCGGGAATACTCCCTGAATGATGATCAATTTACGAAAATACAGGAACTACACAATGTTCACGACGTGAAGTGCCGGGAAATATGCCGGGAGCTTTCCGAAAGTCGTAAGCAGCTTGAAGAAGTGATCGTCGGCGAGCCTTTGGAAAGTGAAGTAGTTCAGGGTGCGCTTGCTGCATGGCGGGAGCAACAGGTGGTTTCACAGAATTCGATACTGAAACATATGGAGGAAGTCAGTCGGTATATGGAGCCGGGGCAGGGGGCACGCTACCGGTCCAATGTATACCGGAATTTGATTCTGTCCGGAAGAACGCCTCACATCGATTCGAACGGCGATTACAATTCTGAATTCATTCTGCATCTGAAGAGGTAAATACCGGATGAATCTGCAGAAACAATCATCGCAAGATGAAGACAATCTTGCCATGATTGCTTTGGCCGGCGGGGATGATGACGCCCTGACCCAAATCATTCAGCGATGGCAGGCACCGATCACGGCGTTTCTGTATCGAACTGTCGGTGACTACGAGACAGCCTTGGACCTTTCTCAGGAAGTATTTGTTCGTCTCTACCGCAATCGGAAGGCCTACAAGCAGGGGCACAAGTTTTCCTCCTATCTCTATATGATTGCTTCCAATCTCGCGAAAAATCACTTTCGCTGGAAGAGCAGGCATCCTGAATCCGTGCTTGATATAGACGCAAACGAAACCGGTTCCGAAGGGAATCCCCGGCTGACGTTGGAGAAATCAGAGGAAGGCGAGCAACTTCGGCAGGCTCTCCTGGAGATTCCCGACAAGTTGCGTATTCCTACAGTTCTTTTCTACTTCGACGATTTGTCCCAGCCGGAAATCGCAAGGATATTGAAGTGTTCCCGCAAATCGGTGGAGACCCGAATCTATCGAGCCAAACAACTCCTGAAATCGTCTCTCGAAAACAGTCAGAGTGGCTGAGATTTTTTTATAATTGCGGGTTTTGAAAATTGTTGCATGTTCATAGTCAATCCACTGCGAATCCTATGAAGAATTGTCTGATTGTCTTGTTCATCCTTCTTTCTACTTCAACAGGATTTACAGCGGAGCCGCTGCTATCGCTGAAAGGCAAAAACGGCGGGATAATCAAAGGCTCAGTGGAAGAAGGCAGCGTTCCGAAAACCGTGAATGTAGCAAGAGGAAACGGGAAAGTTTACCGCAATGTCCCTCTGGCCAGTTTCTCTGCCGAATCACAAACTCTTATCATCAAAGAGCTGGAAAAGGCCCGTAAGCAAATGGGCGATGCCGAAATTACTAAAGAGTCGCGTCTGGCAATTTCGTTTCAGCGCCAGAAGGCGAGTAACAATAACAACTATGGCGATATCGATGATCGCATTATTAAGATTCAGCCCAAAGTGTCCATTGACAGCGACGAGCGGGAAAAGGTCTATCAAAAAGTTATCGGAGAAGTCATCGTAATAGGCAAGGAAGTGGTCAGGAAAGACCGGTGGGTCATACTCAACCGGCAAAAATTTACTCTCGCCCGCATTGAGCCGGACCAGCGAGTTACCTGGGAGGGCAGGGAGTTCGAATGCCGCTATGATCCGGACTACGCCGGGTATGACTACGAAGGTTATCTAATCATATTGCGAAATAAATCCGGAGATGTGGCTATGACGAAAGGTTCTGCGAGTCGTTGGGAAGACGTGAGCGAATCCCTGTTAATGGCCCGGAAAGGAATCGGGTATGACCGGTCGTTTTCTGTAAAGCTGGGATTGTACACTACCGCGTTAGGCATTGCAGTTCCATAAGTTACAAAATATCTTCCGGGTTGTAAAAGGCGCTTCGACAATATTACTGCATCATCTCTTCCATGGATGAACCGTGGAAGTGGGTAGTCGGCGGAATGATATTGATCATTTTGGGAATGAGATTTGCCAAAGGCAGCTGGATCAAAGCAATCATGTCCGGTTTTGTAGCGCCGCTTTTGCTGGTGCCAATGTTTTTCACTATCCTGATCGGCATGACATGTATGGCCAAAGTGATTGTGGCCGGATTCGCAACCAGCGACCAATTGGCGCAAGTAATCGCTGATATTGCTCTGTCCGGTTCTGTGGCTGTAACTATAGGTTTGTTCATCTTTTATTGTATTTGGGAAAGACAGACCATTGGTATAGAAGTGAGGGGAGTCATTGGGGGCAGCTCTTCGGGTAGCGAGAGGTTGACTTCTCCCCATGCGCTCAAGCGGCGTTTTGGGTGAAGTGTTATGAATTAAGTTGGCAAATTCTCAGAATACGTCCCATAGTTGCGGGCGATGACTTACGAGAGTGACCTTCTTTACGACTGGTATATGCTGTTTCACTACGGATTGGAGGACGACATCCTGCGGGATTCCGCCTTTTCTGCGGACCGTCTACCGGTCGGGGCGCTCGAGTTTCCTGTCGCGACGGTCAAAGCTTTGCGACAGGACGAAAAGGTTGCCCGCGCTCTGGATCTGGGGTGCGCGGTCGGGCGGTCCTGCTTTGAGTTGTCGAGAACGGCGGATGAGGTAATCGGGATCGACTATTCTCTGAAGTTCGTGGAAGCCGCGAAGGCGATGCAGACGGGTGAGCCATATCCATGTCACATCTATTCGGAAGCCCATCTCAGGGAAAATATCACTGTCGCTTTGCCGCCCGGTTGCCGCCGGGAATGTGTGTCCTTTGAGCAGGGCGATGCGATGAACCTGCGCTCCGACATCGGTTCTTTTGATCTTGTTCACGCAGCCAATCTCCTTTGTCGCCTTCACGAACCGACGCGCTTTCTCAGCCGCTTGTCGGAGCTCGTTAAGCCCGGCGGGAAACTTTTGCTGGCAACCCCGGCCACCTGGATGGCGGAGTTCACGCCCCAGTGCCATTTGCCGACCGGAAGCACGCTGGACTATTTACAGGAACATCTCTCAGCAGAATTTGATCTTCAGGAGGTAACAGAAATTCCTTTTCTCATTCGCGAGCACCGGAGAAAGTTTCAGTTGAGCACATCCCAGACCAGTTTGTGGATTCGGAAAAAGTAGCATTCGTTACAGGGATTGAAAACGCATAGAGGCCAGTTTTCGTATTATCGGTCAGGGAATAAGCTCCCCTGATGTCCACGAAGATTCCGCAACGTCTTTTGGCCGGTTTGTTGGCCGGGGGACTGTTGATTTGCGGGGCATTCGGCAGTGATTCGGTGGATGGGTTTCTTGCCACCCACTGTTTTGATTGTCACGATGCTGATACGGAAAAAGGAGATTTTCGCCTCGATAATCTCGACACCTCAAAAATCGAAACCGGTTCCGTTGACTCATGGTCGAGGATTCTCGCACGGCTTGAAGCGGGCGATATGCCGCCCCCGAAAAAGCCCCGGCCTGCAGCGGAAGAGATAAAAGGCACTCTGAAATGGGTGAAAAGCGAGCTTGCTGCCGAAGTCAATGGGCGTCGGGGTGCGGGCGGGGCTGTGGCCCGGCGGCTCAACCGCCTGGAATACGAAAATACGGTTCACGATTTGCTAGCCATCGAGGTTCCGCTGCGTGAGCTGCTCCCGGAGGACGACTACGTCCACGGTTTTAATACTTCCGCCGAAGGTTTGCGAATTTCACCGGTGCATATTCAACGATATCTCGAAGCGGTCGAACTCGCCCTCGATGCGGCGATCGTTCGCGGCGAACAACCGGAAGCGCAAATCCGCCGTTTGCAGTTCGCCCGGAAATCGGAGCGGCGGTTTTTCGGTCAAAAAAGCAAAGGCAGAATGTTTGTCCTGACTGATGACAACGAACTTTTATTTTTCTGCGAACCGGGGGTGGATAAACCGGCCTACCTTGAGCAGTTGGAAAAGATCACCCGCAAGCAACCCGGGCGATATCGAATTCGGATCGCGGCGCGGACTCTGGATGATCGCGGTGATAAGATCACTTTTTCGATCCGGTCGGCGGCTCCGAAGCAACGTCTCGGCATCGAAACTCTGGCATGGTGGGATGCGCCGGGTGGTCAAAGCCATGAAGTGTTTCAAGTCGAAACCCGGCTTGCCGCAGGGCATACAATCATTATTTCTCCCTATCGTCTCAACGACATGCGCAGGCAGCGGGGGTTCAGCCAGTATGCTCCCGGAGATTCTCCGGTTCTCAAAAACAGAAAGGAGCAGCCCGAAACCCTACCCGATCCAAAGGGTCTCGCTCTCGGAATCGGCTGGATTGAAGTGGAAGGTCCTCTCACCGGTGAATGGCCTCCTCCCGGACACAAATTGCTGTTCGGTGATACCAAAATGATACGGTTTCGCTCCCTGCCGGAAAATCTTCTGACTCCCGGAAAACTCAACGATCTGAGAAAGGGCAATCAACTCACTCCGCATCCGGATGATCCGCTGGCGACATCCAGACAATTGCTCACAACCTTTCTTCCCCGGGCATTCAGGAGACCGGTAGAGAAACAGGAAGTCGATGTATATCATGATCTCGTCAGACAGCGCCTGGATGCCTCCGAGTGTTTTGAATCCGCGATGCGCTCGGCCTACCGGGCGGCGCTCTGTTCTCCGGATTTTCTGTTTCTGCCCGGCACCGACGGTCCTTTGGATAACTATACTTTGGCGGCGCGGCTCTCCTATTTTCTTCACCGCCGTCCACCCGATGATCAACTCAGGGAGGCTGCCGGTAAAGGCAACCTGACTGAACCGGATGAATTGAGGCGGCAGGTAAAACGGTTGATCGATTCCCCTCTGTCAGAAGCATTTGTCGAGGACTTCACTGATCAGTGGCTGGATTTGCGCGAGATTCACGCTACGCAACCGGATAAACATCTCTATCCTGAATTTTACGTGGAAGAGGGAGGGAAAAATTTTCTCAAAGACGATCTGCTGGTAGATTCGATGTTGGGCGAGACCCGCCGTTTCTTTGCTGATCTACTACAGAATGACGGCAGTCTGCTACGGATCATCGATTCGGACTACATCTATGCAAACAACCGGTTGGCCCGCTTTTATCATCTCCCGCCGGTGTCGGGTTCCGCGTTGCAGAGGGTTTCGCTGCCCGCCGACAGCGTGCGGGGCGGTGTGCTGACCCAGGCTGCGATACTGAAAGTAACTGCCAATGGAACCCGGACTTCCCCGGTAGTTCGCGGCGTATGGGTGATGGAAAGTATTCTCAATCGCAAACCCCTGCCGCCGCCGCCCGATGCCGGTAGTATAGATCCCGACACCCGGGGGACTGCCACCATTCGTGAGCAGTTGGCAAAACACCAGAGTAACCAGTCCTGTGCCTCCTGCCACCGGCAGATTGATCCGCCCGGTTTTGCGCTGGAGTGTTTTGATCCCGCCGGAACACTGCGTGAAGTATACCGGACGCTCGACGGCGTGGAGAACTTGAAAAAGCGGCGGCCCCAGGCTCCTCCGGCTCCGGGGGAGGAGCTTCGCGGCCGGGATATACTCGGAGCGCCAACCTATCTGGCCGGTGCACCGGTCGATGCCGGGGGAGAAATCGTAAACGGGAAAAAATTCACCGGGCCTTCGGATTTTAAAGCCTTACTGCTGGAGGAGCCACAAGTCGTGGCCCGCGCCCTCGCTGCGAAGCTGATTACCTATGCTACCGGACGTGCTCCCGAACCGGGGGATACCCTTGAGCTGGACCGTATCGTTTCTGTAGCTGAACAGAATGACTATGGTATGCAAACCCTGTTGCACGAGGTAGTGCAAAGTAACCTTTTCCTGGCCAGGTGAACCTGTACGATATGAATAAAAACGAAATTGTACAGGGTACAGTCCCGGACCGTACAGGGTACGGTTTGTCATTGTACCCTGTACAATCAGTACTCACATGAACTATGCATAATCCAATCCATCGCCGAACCTTTTTGCGGGCTTCCGGAGTCAGTCTGGGGCTGCCTTTTCTGGAATCGATGAACCGGGCCGTGGCGGCCTCTTCAACTACCCGGCCTCCGAAGCGCCTGCTTGTGATCGGAACTCCGTTTGGTTTTGACCCGCCGTCTTTTGTGCCGGTAACCACGGGGCGTGACTATGAAGAAACGCCTTACTTAAAGCACCTGGCCACCCATCGCGATGACTATACTTTGATCACCGGAACCAGTCACCCTGATACCGGCGGTGCCCACCAGTCCGAAGTCGTGATGTTGACCGGCGCAGCGTATCCCGACGCGTCCTTTAATCTGAAAAACACGATTTCGATTGATCAGGAATTCGCTTCCCGTTTCCGCGGTCAAACCAGGTATGGAAGTTTCGTCCTCAGCACCGGAGGCCACTCACCGGTGCCCGGTATTTCGATCACATCCAACGGGGTGCCGGTGCCGCCGGAGGACAGTCCGGAGAAAGTGTTCGCCAATCTGTTTCTCGGCGGCAGTGCAAAAGAAAAGGAGCAGGAACTGCACCGGATTCGGGAAGGGCGAAGCCTGCTTGACTTCGTCGGTGAGCGGGCGAAGCAACTCAGCAAAAAGGTCAGTTCTCACGATCAGGAGCGACTCGAGGAATACTACGATTCGGTTCGCGATGTAGAGAAACAACTGCAGCTGTCACGCGAGTGGGTGGGGCGTCCCAAACCGGCCGTTCCCGGCGGGATGAAATCTCCTAAAGATATAGGCGGCCCGGGTCAGCAGGGTGAGAAGCTGAAAATCATGCTGGATATGATCCGGTTGGCTCTGGTTACGGATTCGACCCGTTCGATTTGTCTGCGCACCTTCGGGGATCATCACTCTTTGACTCACCACGGCCAGGAGCCGGAGAAGCTCAAAGAATTGCATCGCGTCGAGACGGATCTGCTGACGCATTTTTCCACCTTGTTGGATCAATTGAAAACCAGCCGGGAAAGTAGCGGTGACCGTCTGCTCGATAATACGATGGTTTTGCTCACCAGCAATATGCGCGACGGCAATTCGCACAAGTGCTGGGATGCTCCTGCGATTCTGGCGGGCGGTGGATTCCGGCATGGCAGCCATATAGGATTCAATCCTGTCTGGCTGAATGAGCTGGCTACCGGTGACCAGATTGCCAATGCGAAAACCTCGCAATCCACTGTGCATCGGCCGGAGATAGGAATTAACCAAATGCCGATGTGTAATCTGTTCCTTTCCATGCTGCAACATGCCGGGATCGAAACCGACCGTTTTGGTAGTAGCAATGGCACGCTGACAGGTCTGGAACCTATGTAGTTTTATAATCCCACAATGAAAATCGTTACTGTTTGATGAGTGGGAAGCTTCTGGTGTTTTGCCTTTTCCTGTCAATCGCCGGGCTCCGGGCTGAGATACCGGTAGAGCCTGTGCTGATTGAATCCGGAGTTCCTCAGTTTTTTATCGATGACTGGCTGGTCGATGACCGGGTGGCATTGAAGAAGAAATCACACGCTGTGGTTCACCGGGTACATCCGCCGGTGAAGCATCCTTTCAATCCAGTTTATTCCGGTGCATCCGGATATGTAAATGTAGCCCGGCATCCGGAGACAGGCCGCTATCAACTCTGGACTCAGGTTCATGAAAGACTGGCGCCGCCCCGAAAAGGGACCAACTATGCGATTGCCTATGCGGAATCCGATGATGGTATTTCATGGATCGCGCCTGAACTTGATCTATATGAATGGCTGGGTTCGCGTGGGAATAACATTGTTCACATGGGGCCGAACGATGCCAGAGCCAGCGGGCATCAGATCCTGCTAACCATTCCGGAAAAAGTCCGGCGCGGATTTACCTATATCATGACCTACCGTACCGGGGGCGCGGGCAAAGGTAACGACGGGATTCGACTGGTTGGTTCTAATGACGGGATTCACTGGCATCGCGACAGTGAAATGATGATCAAACATCTTCATTCCGATACCTTGAATTCTATAGTGTATGACAAAGGCAGGGATCGCTATTTGATGACCTGTCGGGCCAAAGATCGTTACCTGCGATTTCAAGGCGAAGTCGTTGATACCGGTGCGTCCCGCCGGGTCTCGATTCTGCAGAGTCGTAAACTATGGCAGGAGTGGCCCGGCCAGCCTCAGCCCGTGCTGATTCCTGATGAAATCGACGCCGATAACGACAATAACTTTTTCTACGGCATGCCGATGCATCACCACGCCGGAATTTACTGGGGATTTCTCTGGGTATTCAGGCTTAATGACCCGATCCATACCGAATTGGTAACAAGTCGCGATGGCGTTCACTGGAAGCGCTCGCCTTTTCGGACTCCGTTGATTCCGCTGGGCGAAGACGGTGCCTGGGACGACGGGATGACTTTCGGCGGGCCGCACTGGGTGGAGGTCGATGACGAATGGCGTTTCTACTACGCCGGGCACGACGGCCCTCATGAATCAAAAGATCGCAAAGCGGCGGTTGGTCTGGCGACATGCAAAAGAGAGCGTCTTATCGGGCTGCATGGCCCTGCAAACGGCGGAGGTATTGTTGTGACCCGGATGTTGCAGTGGCCGGGCGGGGATTTATATATTAATGTCGGTCCTGGAGGAGGGGATACCGAAAGCGCCGTTTCGGTTCGGGTGAGCGATGCGATTCGGAATGTTCACGAAGGATACAACCATGAGGACTGCGATCCGTTGATGGATTTGCCATCCACCCGGCAGAAAGTGTCGTGGAAAAACGGCACGCGGACGATGCAGGATTTCGCGGGGAAAGCCGTTCGTCTCGAAATCTTTCTCAAGAACGCAGATCTGTTCACCCTGCTCGCAGAATAACGTTTTACTCCGAACCTTTGGTCATCTCATTGTGTCTTTTCTCCAGCTCTTCGGGTGGCACATCTTCGACGTGGGTTGCCATGAACCAGGTGATGCCAAACGGATCGTGAACTCCGGCGGAGCGGTCGCCGTAGAATTGATCAGCCGGTTCATTTTCGGAAGTGGCTCCGGCAGCGAGTGCGCGTTGGTAGGTAGCGTCGACATCGGCGACGTAGACGTGGAGGCGGGCCGGTTGGACAGTCACTCTTTCACAGGCATCGGCCAGCATGATGACGCTTTCGCCGATACGGGCTTCGCCGTGCATGACGATATTGTCCGGGCCGCGCATGACGACGCCTTCCTCGCCGTTGAAGACCTCTTTGATAAAATCGAGCAGCCCCGAAGCGTTTTTTACGACGAGATAGGGTGATACATTATTTTGTCCCGGCGGTGGATTGCTGATCTCTTTCATCATGCAGAATACCATGGGATCAACGCATGACACAAGTCGGTTTGCGGAGGGGTACACGACTCATGGTTGTACCGCTATTGAAACTTTGCTATCAGTCGGTTGGGTTCACCCGGGGATCGCCGGTTTAGGTGCACAGACCAGGTCACACTCCACCGCGACTCTGAACGGTCGGAACCCTTTTCTGAACAAAGTTGCTCGCTGTATATCTGTGCCACAAACTCATCTCCCTGGAAATTTTTGGCACTTTGATTTCCGGAACGCGTTTTTGACACGGTTGCAGGCGGGGCGCAGTCAATACATCGGTAACACTTTTGGTTCAGAACATAGGTAACACTTATTTTGGTTTAGGGTTACACTTTTTGGTTTGGTAATACTCTTTTTACGCCATCCGGTGGGATGACAGTAAAACTTTCGGTTTCAGGTTCAATATGGCCTATCAGCAAGCTGGCAAACCACACTTCAATTCTTCCATCGTTGAGTGGGATTAGTCCTACACTCCAGCCTGCCAGGGCACATGAGATTCGAATCAACATTCCCTCGTGGCGGATATGGCCAGATTGAATATTCACTCTGCGGGTCTCCAGGCCCTTGTAATCAAGATCATCCGGTGTCCCTTCATACTGTCGTTTCGATGGTTCGTAGAACTCTGCTGGTGTTGCCATCTCCAGTGCCTCATGAGGGCGTTCGTTGTTGTATTCGTGGCGCCACAGATCAAAAGCTTCCTGATCTCGGCCGATTTTGCCCGCCTGCAATTCGCGCCTCACATCGAGGTGCATCCGTTCATGCCCTCCATTGTCCTGTGGACAGCCGGGTCTGCCTCGTTCCAGGTCGATTCCCAACGCCAGCCACCAGGCCGAAAGCCGAGTCAATCCCAGTAATCCATAGGTGCTCGCAAACGGTGGGCCATTGTCACTTCGGATCGCGCCGGGCAAGCCGTGCCTTTGAAACAACCTTTCAAAACAAGGCTGAATCGTTTTGATGCTGCAGCTATCTACGGCTCGCATTTCCAGAAGCATTCGGCTGTATTCATCACGCACCGTCAGGGGTTCGACTCGATCGCCAGTGGCGCTTAACCACCACCCCTTGAAGTCCACTGTCCAAACATCATTGGGTGTCTCGGCCTTCCGTCCGCTGGCTAAGCGCCCGCCGTCTTTGGCCCTGCGCCTTTTCCGGGTTTGGGTTAATCCCGCTCGTTCCAACACCCGTTTGAAACTGCTTTCTGAGGGGATCTCTCCGGGATGTTTACGTTGGTAAAGCGCCCTGATTTTACGCGGTCCCCAGTGCGGGTGGGCTTGTTTAAGCCGAACAATCTCACACACGACATCCTCAGGTAATTCCCTGGCATGACTACGCGGCCGGCGGCTTTGCTCGGTCATCCCAGCCACTCCACTTTCTACAAAACGCTCTCGCCACTTGTAGCCGGTTTTGGTGCTAATCCCATACTCTTTGCACAACTCTCTAAAGTTGCTGCATGATAGGGCCTTCATAGCGAATTCAATTCTTTGGTCCATTTTATTGGTCTCTTTCCATGGCATCAAAACGATTAAGAACTCTTAATCAATCTCGCCACGATCTGTTACCTATGTTTTGACCTGGATGTGTTACCTATGTATTGAACCTGGACCGCGGGAGCCGCTGGAAGCTGGGTAGAAAGTGGGCTAGGTCATAAATTGAAGGTTATTTGGCACCCTCTACATTTCCGCTTATATTCAGGTTATCCGTATCATATCACTCTCAACACTTCTGCCCGATGCCCTTGGGCGAGGAAATCCGCCTCCTCCCGAAGAATGGTGGTAATCGAGCGTCCCCTAACGATAGGCTCCGGAACTGGCCCTCGATGACGGAAACACGCTGGTTCTCGATGCGTCGGAACCCCTGGCACCGGATGAGTTTCCCGTATTCATCGTGGATTAAGGGGCAACTCACTGACCGACAGGGCGAAAAGAATCACTTACAGTCTCCGAAGCCTTCCACTGAGACAGGTTTACGGAAGGCTTCGTTATCTTGGCGGTTGCTTTGCGAAGAAATCGGTTCGACTAACCTCCTGACAAAGTCCTTTTGTATTTTTGTATGCCGTCCCCGCAGTCACGAACCTCGTGGTTTGCTGTTTCACAGGGTGTTATTTAGTATTTTCGATTGATTTATTTCTCACAGATTGTCAGATTACAGGCTTTGTCCCCGCCTCACAATAACTCCATGCGATTAATGAGTAGTGATTAAACAATTCCAATCTTTTATTTAGCTATGTATGTTCAAAATCCGATAGTTGATGAAAAAATACTAACCGAAGCGATCGATTTCGCTGTTCGTATAAAGGCCACCTTGGATGAAGCTCGGTTAAATGACGAAGCAGAACATCTTCTAACGGCTATCACTTCAGCAAAGGAGATGCGATTTGCCATTGGTGTGGTGGGCTTGGCAAAAAGAGGGAAATCGACATTGGTGAACGCTTTGTTGGGTCGTCGAGACGACGTTTTGGCACCCATTGGCAAATTTCCCGCCACAAATGTCGTATCCTGCTTTGCGGGAGGAGAACGGGAACGGGTTCGGGTCTTTTTCGATACCTCCGACGGTAGCCCGAAAGAAATCAATACCGCAGACATTAAGCATTATGCGTGTGAAGAATTTAACCCCGGGAATCAAAAGAATGCAAAAACCATCGAGGTTGTGGGTAGATTCCCCGGACTTGGCGGGAACACGATTCTGGTCGATACGCCCGGAGCCGACAATGCCCTGACCTCTGTTCATGACACCGTCTTATTGGATTACCTCCCTCGACTCGATGCCGTGGTTTTCCTGGTTGAAGCAGATGAGCCGCTAACCCCGCCGGAACTTGAATTACTCAAGCATGTGAGAAAACGAGACGCAAGAAAGGTTCTGTTTGTGATCAACAAGGCGGATCGGGTCGATCCGGATGAATTGAACGACGCGATTAATCACAATCTGCAAGGATTACAAAGTGTAGGCTTTGGAGATGTTGAAATATTTACGATCTCAGCGAAAGCTTATTTTCAGGGAAAAGGCGACGTAGGAACAGAACGACTCGTCCACGCGATATCTGAGTTGATTAATAAAGACCGGATCAAGATTATTGCTGATTCTTTAACTGAAGAGGCCGTCAGGGTTCTTGACAAAGCAAAAGTCGAGTTAACATCGGAACTTGAGTTATCTCAGATGAGCGAGGACCAAATTCGTGCTGAATTGGAGGAAATAACAACGATTTGCGCGAACCTCGAGCAAAAACGGCCCGAATTCGAGAGGCGTTTCCGGGAAAGTTGGCGGTCCGCCTTTTTTGATTTCGAAGACGGCCTCCGCCCGATCGAAAAACAGATGATTTCCGAGTATCAGCACCTTGTCGAAAACACGCCGGGCCGACGTCTCGACGCACTTGGAAAGACGATTCACACCGACGTACTCAAGCGGGTTGAGGAATTAGTGGAGACGGAAGCAGAAAGGTTGACAACACGACTCGATGAAACCGTCCGGAGTTTGGAAGTTGATTACGGAGGAATTTGGGGAATTGCTCCACAGGATGCAGACGCCATCGTGACCCATAGGAAATCGATTGGGTCCGCTTTGGATATTGCAGCAGCTGGCGCGCCATCCGCAATAGGGGCGATCGTTGTTTCGGCCCTTCCCGGGGTTGTCGGCTCCGCAATTGTTGCAGCGGCCCCGGTTGCTGCGATCACCTGGAACCCTCTGACATGGCTGGTGGCTGTAGGCGCTGCGCCGGGGGCGCTTGCTACGGGAGTTACTTCAGGGGTCGTCGCTACAACCCTTGCGCCCGTAGCGGCCATTGGGGCTCCTCTCTTGTTCACCTATGCAGGTTACAAAGCCTTTTCCGCCTGGAGATTCAAAGTTTCTCAAAACAAGAACCAGCTTTCGATGGACGTGAAAAGCTTAATCAATTCCGTTTTTATTGAAATGAAGGAAAATGCGAAACGGCTTCAATCACAGGACGAGGAAATCCTTTCTGGTTTTGGTGGGGAAATCCAGGGACAAATCAGCGAATCCCGGAAACAAATGAACGAACTCATTGAAACTCGTCCGGATCCGCAGCGGATTGAGCAACTTAAGGGTTCAATCTTTTTGATCGAAAATGCAGCGGCACCGAAAACACTGGCATCAGAGGACCCTACTCATGAAGAGAGGCCAATCTTCTCATAATGAACGGCCAATCTTCTCATAATGAACGGACTTGATTCGAATGGGTTGAAAAATGTCGTAACTTCATTCCTGCTCCTTCTTGACGAGACGGAGCAATTAATCCGCAGATCTGGTAAGGGGCGGGAAGAACTCGCAGATTTTTTATGCAGCTACCGGAAAATACGGGTTAATCCACTGTATCACCGTCTCAAGCCCTTGGGTTCAGACCGATATGTGCTTTCAATGGTGGGTTTAACGAATGTAGGGAAGTCAACCTTGGCTCACGCATTGTTGGGGCACCCCGTTGCTCCCCGACGCAATCGCCCTGCAACGGCTGTCCCGGTTGAATATGTCTGTGGCCCGACTTGGATCATGAACTCCTATATACGCTCAAGCAGATCGATACAAACGCAAACATTCGCTGATTCAGTGCTTCTTGGGGCAGCTCTTGAACGCCAAGTGCTCGATGGTTCGAACGAACGGAATGCAGATATCGAAAGGGTGATCGTGGAAGGTCCCATGGAACTGCTGGATGGTGGTATCATTTTCGCGGACACTCCCGGTTTTGGTGCCGCGCAGCTTGACGGACAGGAAAGTCATCAGGATAGACTGGTCAACTACATTCGCGATAATGTTGACGAAGTATTTTTCTGTGTCAGCGGGGCAAATAGCACATTGAGGACCGAAGAGGTCGAGTTTTTCCGCGAGATCCAGGACATTTGTTCAACAGTAGTGGTCACAAAGTGGGACAGCGAGTTGGATGAAAGGGATCGGGATATCTCGGAATACAAATCACGATATTCCCATCTTTTCCCGATGTGCAGCTTGATGTTCGTAGAAGCCAAATGGGCAATCGCAGCACAGGCAGATAATGACCCCGAAAAGCGTGCGGCTTCACGGGTTGAAGAATTGAGCGCCTTCATTCGCGATCGGGTTTCATCGGAGCTTCGATTGGAAATGTTTCACACTCACGTAATCGATGCCTGGAACGATCTCAATGAGCTATCTCGGGACCTGATCCGCAAGGCACAACTTAATTCGATTCCTTGGCGGGAAGATTCGTTGATTCGTTTTCGGCGTGTCGTTTCTGAATCGAATATTCAATTAATCGACTAACTTGAAAATTTTTATTATAGGCTCCGAAGGATCGGGAAAAACCGTTTTGCTAGCGATGTTGAGCCGTTACGCAGCGAATAGTGGCGGTTCCATTGTAATGGAACCCTTAGATTACCGGTCCTCCCAATATGTTATTGAGGCTCAGAGTACATTAGCGGAAGGGGAATGGCCGACTTCGACGCGGCAGGGGGAACTTACGCAGTTAAAGTGGAGATTCGGAGAGTCAGGAAGTCCGTTGCATGAAATTGAAATGTATGACTCAGCCGGGCAGGACCAAAGGACCATACTGCTGGAGGATTTTCCCGAAAAGCTGAGCGTTGAAAATCAACGAGTCCGCCGGGAAATAGATTCTTCTGACGTTCTGGTCTTCCTATTCGACCTCGGAACTTTTTATGAGACCACTAACCAGTCGGAACTGAACGAAAACGCCTGGCTCTTCAAGACCTTTCTCACGCGACCGGCGTGGAAGGGAAAAAAACGCATCGTTGTAGCGACAAAATATGCCATCTACCGCGAAAACTTTGATGCATTTGACGGAGTGACAGTCGACGTGATCAGAGAGGCATTGCCAAAGAATTATTCAATCGCGCACCTGATCGAAGAGAATCCGTCGATTGATTACCTTGCCGTGACCAGTGTGGAAACGGAAACCATATTGGACGACACTGGCAAGCCAAGAAGAGTCCCACAAAAAACTCTCAACCCAGGTGGATTGTTCTATTTTGTGAATACTTTGGTGGCCGCACTAAGAGATTTGCCCCCTCCCCTTTCGAAAGCAAAAACCCAAACTGAAACGGAGCAAAACGTGGAACATTCCGATGATCCTCAGGAGAAAATGTCAATAGGTGATATTCTTTCGATGGCCTTTTTGGGGATTTTGATTATCTACGGAGTGTTACAGATTGGTGGATGTGTTCTCGGAATTTGAGATGAATGATACGAACCGCAAAGACTCTCTTCCCAGAATTTCAATCGGGATATACGGCACTTCTAACGGAACGTCGAATGAGTCCTAGCAGTGGTCTAATTTTGAGATAGGTGAAAATTGGCGGGATGCGGCGAGTCTGGCCCAAGGAGCGGAGGACAAGATATTTGCTATTTTCTCTGATCTGGGCGCAATTTGCTTCGGAGTGATAGACAACGAGAATCGGAGGCAACGCCCCAATATACTATCTCGCAATATTATTCGGAAGGCACAAACTCAATTATATTCCGTGCCGAAATGATTTTTTGATTCATTTTCGGCATGTCGTTTCGGAATTAAATATTTAATTAATCGACTAAATGAACATTTTTATTTTAGGTTCCGAAGGGTCGGGTAAGACAGTATTGCTTGCTATGCTAAGTCGATGCGCGGCTAACAGCCAGGGCTCCTTTATTTTGGAGCCTGTCGATTATGCATCCTCGCAATACGTCATAGAAGCGCAGAGTAAACTGGAGGAGGGGGATTGGCCATCCTCAACCAGGCAGGGGGAACTGAAACAACTGAAATGGAAATTCGGACAGACTGGTCACCCGTTACATTTCATGGAAATGTATGACTCAGCCGGTCAGGATCACAGGGCCATCCTGTTAGAAGACGATCCGGCCTTATTGAGTTCGGAGAACCAAAGAATCCGCATGGAAATCGATTCTTCAGATATTCTTGTTTTTCTATTCGATCTTGCCATATTTTATGAGACAACCAATCTTGCCGAATTGAATGAGAACGCATGGCTTTTCAAGACTTTTCTTACTCGGCCTTCGTGGCAAACAAAGCAACGCATCGTTGTGGCAACAAAATATGATGCTTACCAGGAAAATTTCAATGCAGTCGGAGGGGATACGGTCAAGGTGATTAAGAATGCGCTACCAACAAACTATTCGCTAGATCACCTGATTGATGAAAATTCGGAAGTCGTTTACTTGGCCGTTACTAGTGTGGTAACTGAAACCATCTTGGACGGAGACGGTAATCCCAAGCGAATTCCGGAGATGCCGCTTAATCCTTCGGGGTTGATAAATTTTGGGAACACTCTGGTAAACGCTATGCAAAACGTTCCACTAACGCCATCCAGCCAAACTGAGGAAGATTCAGATCTTGGATGCGTAGGTTGGTTCTGGACTATAATCTTCCTTATACTCTGGATTCTCTTTTGGCTCGGCGCGGTTCCGGGTTGCGTAGAAATATTCGGATGATAAAGTATGAGCGAATTTAACATCCCGGAATTATATATAAAGCTCTCCACCGCCGTTTACGATCCCTCAAACCGGACTTCAAATGAGTACTGGCAGTGGTCTAATGTTCAGATAGATGAAAATTGGAGGGACGCGGCGGGTCTGGTCCATAGAGGATGGCCCAAAATATCTGGAGATTTCTCAGATCAGGAAGCAATCCTCTTCGGAGTTGTAGACAACGAGAAAATGGGTCAATGGCTATATCGGATCTATCCTGGTGGCCGTGACAAAAATAACCGTCCGGGTCGTTATTTTTTCGTCCTTTTTCAACTTGAAGCTCCGGATCAACTTCTCCGACCGGAAGTGGCGGGAGTTTTTGACTATTTTGTGAACGAACGCAGCCTGCCTTTGAATACCCTACCACTTGAGAATGCCTTACCTACGGCAGTGGCAGGAACAGTCCTTAGGGATCTTCATCGTCACTGGCTTGGCAACCGGAAGGCAGGTCACTGGGGAATGAATGGAGAAAGCAAGGTGACCAAGTTTTCTGAACCACCGCCGTTACTCTCTTTACCACCGCAGGTTGAGGTAAATACGGGAGGAGCAGATTTTAATTCGGGTGAGCCTAGTCCCCCTTCTTCTTGGCGCGGTCGTATACCGGTTTTTCCAAAGTCTTGGAATTCAAAACTTCTAGGGTCGTGCGTGTTCGTGATTCTTTGCGGAATGTTCCTCGTTACTTCTCTATTTATGAAGGCATGTAAGTTGGTGAATGAACGATTTCGTCCCCCGAAATCTCCTTCGGTTCAGACCAATCAAGGGCCCGGTAACCCAGAGACAATAGATCCTATCGAAAATGAGCGAATTGATTCCCAACAACAAACCGAAAAAAAGATCCCTGAACAAAGAGGCAAAAACGGAAAAGCCGAGGATTGAATATGAGCGAACTGACGGGGGCGACTCACTTGAAGTCAGTTGGGGAGACGATTTGAAGAACGTCAGCGAGGAAGTAGAAGCCCTCGGAGGAAAAAATGCATTCATCAGTGGTGATTGGTTTCTGAGGCTCGTCCAGAAATCCTTCCGTAACTATTGGGACCGCGCCACTCCTGAATATTTTTCAGCAAAATACGGAAATACCGACGAGCAGTTTTTAATTAGGAAGCTTACCAAGACGGCGTCTCGAAATGCGATGGCTCTGGGGGCGGCTGCTGGAGCGGCCATTTCCGCAGATCAAATCGCCGGGCTCGCCGGGATCCCTTTAACGGGGGGAGTCAGCCTTCCAACTGCGCTTGCCGTAGCCGGGACTGTGGTGACTGCGGAAGCTCTTTTGCTCACCCGACTTCAGCTTAAACTTGTGGCAAGAATCGGACGGGCGATGAATATCCCCCTCGATCCCGATGATCCTGAAGATATTCTCACGGTTATGGCGTTCGCAGTTGGCGGAGCCGCGGCTGACGCTGCCGGAACGGTGGGTATGAAGATTGGCGGGCACGCCGCAAAAACTTTGATACGGAAACATATTTCGAAAGAAACTTTGAAGGCCGTCCAAAGGGTCGCCGCTAAGATCGGGGTCAAGATTCTTCAACGCACCATCATCAAATACGCCGTCCCGGCAGTATCGATCGCTATCGGAGGTGGGTGGAATTTTGGATCCACAAAATTGGTCGCTTCAACAGCGCAAAAACATTTCGATAAAAGACGAGGTGAAATGACCTAAGTTTTTGAAGAGCGAACGTAGCGCATTTCAATTTCGCTTGTGGTCAGTCAGTTTGCCCCCACCTCAATCTCGGTCGGACCGCGACGCACCAATAAAAATCCTTGAATAAGAAAATTCGCCTCTCCAATCCTTAACATTCCCGAAGGAGTCCCATAATACGGTCGTTTTTTAGAAACACTAAACCGCCAAGCTCAAGAAGGGTATGCGGTCTGAAATTCGAAGTTCGGCAGTCCTTCCCCTGGTAGCGGAAAACGACTTTCTCCGCAGCAACTCTGGCATATCTCAATTCTCGTTTGGCTGCAGGCAAATATAACGAGCCCAAATAACAAGCCAGGTTATAATCACTGGCAATGACCCGTGACACAGAGCAAGCTCTGCTCGAATTTTGTGCCCGTCAAAGGACACAATTCGATGTGGCTGAGTGGCTGAAAGTTCCTCATCCCAACAGGGATGAATTTCTGGCTGCCCCGCATCACAACTCACAACTGCATTTCACAGCGGGATATTCGGAGGACATGGCCCGGAACGATTGAAGAATGTTATCGAAAAATAACAAGCCAGGCTAATTGTGAAAAAAGAAGTCGGACTTCGGGTGCGGCCGCCTTCCAATCGCTGAAAAACGCCCTGGTTGATTTTCATCGCCGAAAGCAGTAGTTTGGCACAATGGAATTGAAGGCGCGAGTCGAGAACGGCAAGCTGAAGCCGGTTGATCCTTTGCCCAGCGAGTGGGAGGAGGGAACTCAATTGGTTGTCGTAGATTGCGCAACCCATGATCGGGCCAATGAATTCCAAAAGCTTAAAGAGACTTGGCAAAATGAGACGAAATACCGCTCTTTTTCTCAGCAGATAGCACTTCATCCGGCCTATCAGCGAATCATCGGGATGGGGCGTGATGCCCTTCCGTTGATTTTGCGGGAACTTCAGGCAGACCCTCATCACTGGTTTTGGGCATTGCGATCCATTTCCGGAGAAGATCCCGTGCCGCAGGATGCCAGAGGTGATATGAACGCCATGACTAAGAGTTGGCTCGATTGGGGGCGAAAAGCCGGAGTGATCTGAGGGCCGCAGACAGAAATGACTATCCCAACTGCCTTGATCTTTTGCCCGTCTCCTTTGTTGGAATCCGGCTCAATTAGCGGAAGGCCGCCCCACTCCCTAAACTCCGCCCGATTCCGCCTGGGATACGAACAAAATCTCTGCGGGATTTGGGACATCTATTTCTTTCCGCAACCCTAATCAGCCACGATGAGTTTGGAGGATGATTTCCCGAGGCTGAAAGGTGGTCATTTCAAAATCACCAGCCCGCAAGATATTGATTACAATTGCATGGCGTGGGCGATGGAAGATAATTCCAGATGGTGGGAACCCGGCGATGCCGGGTACTGGCCCGTCGATATAGAAAAGGAATTCAGTGCAAGTTGCTATACCGGAGCATTCAAAGACCGCGAGGTCCTTTGAGTAAGAGGTTTCAGCGGTTTTGCGGTGGCTTTTCCAACTATCAGCCTTGCAGCTTATTGTTTCATTGGACTGATAAAAAGTCTCAAAGTCCAATATTTTAGAAAGGCGATGAGCCTGAGGGTTAGGGATTGCAAGTCAATCAAGGACGGGAGGGCGAAGCTGCGACCTGCTCGCGGAATAGCGCTTTAGCCCGAATATTTCATCAACCATCGGAAATGTGATTCTCTTTCATTCGGTTTCCGAA
>JARGOZ010000244.1 GCA_029213025.1 Verrucomicrobiales bacterium | reverse complement strand
AGGGATAGTGATGAAGCGCATTTTATGTGTGTTTTTGAAGTACCCGGAACCCGGGTGTGTCAAAACGAGGTTGGCGGAGTCTCTGGGGGATTCGGGCGCGGCGGAGGTATACCGTAGAATGGTCTGCGAAGTGCTTCTCAAAGCTCGCGAAGCCGGACCGGATCGAATCTGCATATGCTTTTCCCCGGAAGAAAAAGAACGGCAGATCAAAGACTGGCTCGATCCATGGATTCGTGATTTTCCCGGCGAAGTGACATTCGCCGCACAAGCTGACGGGGATCTCGGCAACCGCCTGCAAAAAGCCGCGGAGGATATTTTCGTAAAAGATCCGGATTCAGCGGTTCTGATCATCGGCACCGATTGCCTCGAAATTGACCGGTTATCGCTGCAAACAGCCTGGCAGGCTCTGGAAAATGAACAGACGGACGTAGTTCTCGGTCCGGCGAAAGATGGCGGCTATTATCTGATGGGTCTCTGCGAACCGGTGCCTGCACTTTTCGACGACATTTCGTGGAGCACGGCGCAGGTGTTTCAACAGACCCTCGAAAGGGCGGCAGCCAGGCATAAACAATGCTTAGTTCTTGAAGAAAAAACAGATATCGACACGATTGGTGAATACCGGCAGTTCGAGGATCGTCTTCGTCTCCGCCCCTGCGTCTTTTTCGACCGCGACGGGGTGGTAAACGAATCTCCAGGGGAAGGCTACGTTTTGAAAAAAGAAGATTTTCATCTCAGCGAAGGAATTGTCGAGAGCCTCCAAACGGCGAGAGAAAAAGGGTACCTCACCGTGGTGGTAACCAGCCAAAAAGGTGTCGGAAAAAAGCTCATGAGTCCGGCTGATTTGAATCATATCCACTATAATCTTCAGAAAGATTTAGCAAAGGATCACGTGGCATTTGATGCGATCTATTCCTTCACCGGCACACCTGACTGTATCTACAAAGCGAAGCCGGATCCGGCGATGATTTTCGCCGCGGCAAAAGAATTGCCAATCGATCTGAGCCGCTCGTGGCTTGTGGGTGACGCGGATCGGGACATCGCGATGGGTCGAAATGCGGAGCTTCGCGGAACGATCAGAATCAACGGGGATAAGCCCGTTTCGATCGATGCCGATCACACTTTACAGGCCGTTTTTGAACTCCCAAAACTGTTAAGGAAAGTTTTATAATTCTGGAAATTTAAATTATCACTGGAAATAGCTTACATAGTGGTTAGAATAGGCTGGCCACTTTCACTCTTACCGACTCAAATCTTCTATGGCACGTCCATCCAACCTTACCATGTGTTCCTTCTGCGGGAAAAGTCACTCCGAAGTCAAAAAACTAATTGCTGGACCCGGTGTGTATATCTGCGACGGCTGCATCAATGTCTGTCGCGGTATTCTCGATAAGGAACTGAGTGAGATGGAGAGCGAAATTTCTTCAGATTTCAGTGTTCCACGCCCGGTCAGCCTTTGCGAAAAGCTGGACCAATTCGTCATCGGGCAGGAATATGCGAAGAAAGTTCTCTCCGTCTCTGTTCACAACCACTACAAGCGTCTCCATCAGCATACCGCTCCCAGCCGGCTCACTGGATCCAGTGACGACCACAGCGATGTTGAAATCGAGAAAAGCAATGTGCTCCTTATCGGACCCACCGGTTCCGGAAAGACACTTCTCGCCAAAACACTCGCCAAAGTGCTTAACGTTCCCTTTTGTATCGCAGATGCCACGACCCTGACCGAAGCCGGTTACGTGGGGGATGACGTTGAAAACATCGTGCTGCGTCTGCTGCAGGCCGCCGACTACGATGTCAAAAAGGCCGAGCAAGGCATCATTTATATCGATGAGATCGATAAAATCGGCCGGAAAACCGAGAACGTCAGCATCACCCGCGACGTATCCGGCGAAGGTGTCCAGCAGGCGCTTCTGAAAATTCTGGAAGGCACTGTCTGCAATGTGCCGCCGCAGGGTGGCCGGAAGCATCCTCACCAGGAATACATTCAGGTAAATACAGAAAAGATCCTTTTCATCTGTGGCGGCGCTTTTTCCGGATTGGAAGAAGTTGTTTCCAAGCGCCTCGGTAAGAAAGTTCTCGGTTTCGGTGATGAAATCACCAAAGTTGCTTCCGATGACGATATCCGGACTCACATGACCAATGTCCGTCCGGAAGATCTGCAGGGATTTGGTTTGATTCCTGAATTCATCGGACGTCTGCCGGTTATTGCCAGCCTTCGCAAGTTGACTGCAGACGAATTGATTCGCGTCCTGACCGAGCCGAAAAATGCGTTGCTTAAGCAGTTCTCCAAATTGCTTTCCATGGACGGTGTCAGCCTCAACGTAACCCGCGATGGTTTGGAAGCTATGGCTGAAGAAGCGATCCATAGAGGAACCGGGGCGAGAGCTTTGCGTTCGATTTTCGAGAAATTGATGCTCGATACCATGTACGATGCACCGGAGTCATCCAGCCCCGCTACCGTAAAGATCGACCGCCCGGTCGTCGAAGGGGATCGCCCACCGAAAATTGTCGAAGACAAGAAAGCGCGGGTGAAGAAAGAAGCTGCCTGAGGCCGGTCAATTTCCCAGTATTTTCCATTAGAAAGCACCGGCTATGCCGGTGCTTTTTTTGTGGGTGCTTATGCCTGAACTTCCTCCTCCGGAGGTAAGGTCGTTTCCACAATTGCGGCTCCCACGGAGTCACCGAAGACATTGACCGCTGTCCGGAATCGGTCGAGCAGCCAGTCGACCGACAGAATCAACCCGATGTACTCGACCGGAAGATTCACTGCGTTAAGCACAATAATCATGGTAAAGAGTCCGGCTTCCGGGATTCCCGCCGCACCAATAGCTGCGAGCGTCGCCGTGACGGCTACGATCCCCTGTTGCCCCAGACTCAGATCAATCATCGCTACCTGGGCGATAAAGATCGCTGCTGTGGCCTCGTAGAGCGCGGTGCCGTCCATGTTTATGGTCGCACCGAGAGGGGTGACGAATTCGACTGATCGTTTCGAAATTCCGGCCCTTTCGGTAGCACATTTCATCGTCACCGGAAGGGTTGCTGTAGAGCTTGCTGTAGAAAAAGCGGTCAAAAGAGCCTGGCCCATTTGAAGCAGAAATTTGTAGGGATTTCGCTTCGTCATAAACCATAGTATCGCCGGCAGAGTCACTAACAAATGAATGAACAGGCCGACCAGAACAGTCCCGAAAAATTTACCGATCTGTGCCAGTTCTTCGATGAATTTTCCCTCTGCCTGGGCTTCTCCGAATCTCGCCGCAACGAGACAGAATATCCCTATGGGAGCAATTTTCATGACGACAAGAATTACCGCCATAAGCGCTTCGTTGGCCTGGTGAATCACATCGATCAGGACTCCGGCCTGTTTTTGCATAGTCGTGAGAATCGCCGCGAAAAGGATGGAGAACACAATCAAAGGCAGGAGATCCATTTCCGCGGCACTGGTGAAGAGGTTTTCGCTGACCAGCATCAGGGCGAGATTCTTTACGATCGCCATCAAATTGGGCTTTTCCGCTTCCCCGGAAGGGAGATCAGTGAAGACCCCGCCGACTTCCTCTTCGGTCATTCCGGTGATTTTTGAAAGAGCCTCAAGCATCCGTTCTTTAGGCGATTTCTGGATACTGTGGGCATGAAATTCCCCGGTATCGAAGCCCACACCGGGGCGGGTGATATTTACCACCATCAGTCCAACCACGACCGCCAGCACAGTTGTCACGAGATAATAGGCGACAGCGGTTCCGCCGGGTTTGCCCAGTTTACGGACATCACCGAGACCGAGAATTCCACTCATCACCGAGGTGACGACCAGAGGCACGACCAGCATCTTCAAAATTCGCAGAAACAATTCGCCGCCGATTTCCAGTTTCATGGCGATGAGCGGCGCGGCGAGAGCCAGGATAAACGCGATGACGATGGCTCCGAAAATGTAAATCGTCAGGTTGCCATGGCCTTTTTCTGTGGATTTTTCGCTGCTCATAAAGCGTTATTGAAGCGAATGCCGGTAGATTAGCGAGCAAAAATTTTCATGCAGGTTACCTTCCGCCCGTTCCAGATATGATGATGAAAGTGTTTCTACCCTTTATCCCGGTATTTTTCGTAATGTTTTCCGGCACAGCTCTGGCCGGGAGGACTTTGTATGTTTCCACGCAGGGAAATGACAACTTTCCCGGTACGGAAGCAAAACCGTTCCGGACGATCCAGCAGGCCTGCGACGAAGTTGGGGCGGGCGATACTGTTTTAGTTAAAGCCGGGCTCTATAACGAACAGATTTATGTAGAGAACGGCGGGAATGAAAAGTCCGGGTTCGTGACCATACAATCGGAGGAGCCGGGTAAGGCTGTCGTATCCGCAAAAGGCCTTAACACCAAAAGGGATCACAATATTTTCTGTATAGAGAACAAAAGTTATGTCCGGATTACCGGTTTTGAACTGAGGGATCTACAGGTCAACGACGGCTCGGGAATCCGGGTCGAAGGTGCCGGATCTCACTACGAGTTTCGCAATAACAAAATTCACAGCATACTCGGGAAAAGTGCCATGGGTATTACCATTTACGGCGTAAATCGAACCCGCCCGGTCTCGAATCTGATCATCGACGGAAATGAAATCTATAACTGTGACGCCGCTCCCAGCGAGGCTCTCACATTGAACGGAAATGTGACCGATTTCCAGGTGACCAATAACTATGTCCACGACATCCGTGGTGTAGGTATAGATTTTATTGGTGGAGAAAAGGGCATAGTAAAGGATCAGACCAAAACGGCGCGAAACGGTCTGTGCCGGGGAAACCGGGTTGAACGCGTCAGGGCACCTTACGGCGGTGGCTACGGGCCGGGGATCTATGTAGATGGCGGGAGCAATATCGTGATTGAAGGCAATTCGGTGAGTGAATGTGATCTGGGGATCGAAGTAGGCGCGGAAAACCCCGGAGTTCTGGTAGAGAAAGTCTGGGTCGTGGGCAATATCGTTTTTAAGAACGACAAAGCGGGAATTGTAATCGGCGGCTACAACAAAGCCAGAGGGCGCGTGACCAATTGCGGGATCTACAACAATCTGTTTCACGGTAACACCAATCACGAACGGGCTGAGGCGGAAATCTGGATTCAGTGGGCGGAAAACAATTCATTCCGCAACAACATCATTATCGGCCGGTCCGCCGGAAGAACGAAACCGCTTTTGTATAGTGAAAACAAAAATCAAGCCAACGATTTGAACTACAATTTGTGGTATCACGCGGACGGGAAATACAGCTTCGTATGGTCCGGGAGAGAGTTCGATTCCTTCGAGGCTTTTCGGGGCCGTTCCGGATGCGCGCAAAACTCGATCAAAGGCTCGCCCCGCCTCGCAGAAGACGGCAGGCATGTTTTGCCCGGGTCACCCGCGATTGATGCCGGCGACCCGGCTATGGCTTTTCCCGGCAATGCGGTTGATATCGACGGGAAACCGAGAGTCAATAACGGCAGGGTCGATATCGGTCCGGTTGAGGCCTAATCTTTCTCCAACTGGTCAAGAGCCCCCCAAACGTCGTCACCGGCCGGTTCCGGGCCTGCTTCGAGCGGGGTTTCGTCGTGTTCGAATTTCGCCAGCAAATCCACTTTGGGGCAGACCCGGTCGTCGATCATTTCGTCGCAGTGCGGGGTCGTGGGCATTTCGAGAAGAAACTCATCGCGCAGTCCTTCCCGGGGATCAAAGCTGACCTGGCGCTGCTCAATATCCAATTCCGACTGCCAGGCGGGAAAATCCGCTTCCCAGGGGAAATACTCCAGGCAGGTAACGCACTGTAACTCCACAGGTCCCCGGACGTGACCGGAAAACACCACGGTTTCGTCGAAAGCGTACAGGGTAAGGTCGTACTCCACATCGCCGCTGATCCGGATCGGATCATCTTCGGGGAGTTGGAACCAGGCAGGATTCAGCTTCCCGGAAATCGGGAGGCCTTCTTCCGGGATATCCGAAAAGAAAATTTCCATAGCGGAGTGTCGACCTTTCGAAACCACCGAACAAGCCTTATTTCGAAGGCTGGTTCGATTTTTTCCGATGATCGTACCCTGTTAGGTCGCGGACTGTACCCTGTTGAGTCCACGATTGTACCCTGTTGGATCGGGGCTTACGATATTTCCCAACCGGAGCGGTAGGCATCCCTCGCCCACAGTTTGTCGGCAGCGGGATTGTCGATGAATTTTCCGGTCTCCGGATTGACCTGAACGGAGCCGCTGGTCCGGTAGGCGATGTTGGCGAGGTGGCAGAGCATCGAGCTGACCTGACCATCTTCGATGGGCTGGTTCAGAGGTGTTCCTTCCCGCACGGCATCCGCGAAGTTGGTGAAGTGCGGCACATCGCTGGGTTTATCGACATTCCGGTGGGTTTCGACTCCTTTGTCATCGTAAATGGTGTAGTTCGAACTGCTGATATCCATCATGCCGCCGTCTCCATACACGCGCACAAATTTCGAATCCTCGGGTTTTCTCCGGTGACAGGACGTGTTTTCCCAGGTCATTCCGAGATTGCCGTATTCAAAGTAGGCAGCCGAGGTATCGGGCGTTTCCTGATCGTCATCGTAGCGGTAGCGACCGCCGGTGTAGGTGATTTGCCCGGGAAGATCCACGCCCATTGCCCAGCGTGCGATATCGAGCGAGTGCACGCCGTTGTTGGCCATTTCGCCGCCGCCGTACATCCAGTGCCAGTGCCAGTTGTAGTGCACGAGGTTGTCTTTGTAGGGTTGTTCGGGTACGGGACCCTGCCACAGTTCCCAGTTCAATTCAGGTGGCGGGGAACCGATGGTGCCTTTGCCAATGGAGGGACGGGTGCTGGTGTACCAGCATTTTGCCAGGCGCAGATCGCCGATCACGCCGTCGCGCAGTTTTTGGACCGCTTCGATCAAAGCGGGATAGGACCGGCGCTGGGTTCCCATTTGAACCATTTTGCGATGGTCTTTGGCGACCTGAACCATGGTTTGTGATTCATCGGGATTGTAGCTGCCCGGTTTTTCCACGTAGACATGTTTGCCCGCTTTGCAGGCGAGAATCGTAGCTGGAGCGTGCCAGAAGTTCGGTGCCGCGATGGAGATGGCGTCGATTTCCGGGTCTTCGAGAATTTTGCGGAAATCGGTGACACCTTTCGGCTCTTTGCCGGTTTGGTCGAGCGTGTATTTGACTCCCGAGGCGAGGCGGTTGTCATCGACATCACAGACGTAGGCGACCTCGGTATTGGGGACATCTTTGTAAGCTTTGATGTGGCCTTTGCCGCGGCTCAGGCCCATCACACCAACCCGAAAGCGGGAGTTGGCTCCTTTTGCCTGACCCAGTAGCAGGTTGGGGCCCGCTGCCACCGCCGCTCCTGCTGAAATTCCTATAAATGTTCGCCGATCGGTTTTCTTCTGGTCCATGGAAAATCATATTCCGGTATCGTAACTGGAAAAGGACGGAAAGAGGTGATCCGCAGAACAATCGGTTTTTTCACCAACTCACCTTGAAACCCTCTAAAACTCTGGCATCCTCCTTCGGCTCGTTCGGAGAAAACGGGTATCGAAGACATGGCAGACGAAAGACAAAACGCAATCCTGGCCCTCGAAGACGGCACCGTATTCGAAGGCAAGAGCTTTGGAGCCGCAGTGGTGAAAACCGGTGAAATTTGCTTCAACACCTCGATGACCGGGTATCAGGAGATCCTGACCGACCCCTCCTACCGGGGGCAGTTCGTTACGATGACTTGTCCTCTGATTGGAAATTACGGGGTCAGCGAAGCCGATGCGGAAAGTCGCGAAGTTCAGGTGCGCGGTTTTGTGATTGAGGAACTTTGTGAAATACCGAGCAACTGGCGCAGTGAGCAATCGCTCAGCGATTATCTGGAAAAAGCGGGCGTCCCCGGAATTGAGGGAGTCGATACCCGTGCTTTGACGAAGAAACTGCGGGTCAGCGGAGCGATGAGAGGCTGTCTGTGCACGGATGGAAGCCTTTCTGCCGATGAATGTGTCGCCAGGGCGCAGGCTTCCGAACCAATGCTCGGGGCTGATTTTGTCAAAGAAGTGACCACTCCGGAAACGTACCAGTGGGATCCGGAAGGAATCGAGAGCCGGGAGTGGACGATTGTAAATGACTCTGTGGATGAAGAGTTGATCGAGCACAATGGCGACATGTATCGCCCGCTGGAAGATCCGAAATACCGGATTGTGGCTTACGATTTCGGAGTGAAAAAGAACATTCTCCGCTGTCTGAGGCGCAATGGCTTTGAAGTGACTGTGGTGAACAGCCGGACTCCGGCAGAGGAGGTTCTGAAACTGAATCCCGATGGGGTTTTCCTGTCCAACGGTCCCGGGGATCCTGCGGCTCTGGACTACATTCACAGTGAAATCCGCGAGTTGATCGATAAAAGGCCGGTGTTTGGAATTTGTCTCGGCCACCAGATTCTGGCTCACGCTTTTGGCGGGAAAACCTTTAAATTGAAGTTCGGTCACAGAGGCGGTAATCAGCCGGTGAAAGATTTGCGGACCGGGAAAATCTCCATTACTTCGCAAAATCACGGTTTTGCAGTGGATGCGGAAGATCTTCCTGATAACATCGAAGTGACGCACGTTAACTTAAATGATAACACCGTGGAAGGGATGAAACACAGGGATTACCCGGTTTTTTCCGTTCAGTATCACCCAGAAGCGGCACCCGGACCGCATGATGCCGAATATTTTTTCAAAGAATTTGCTAATCTGATTGATCAAACAAGGTAAACCACGGTAATCTGAACGACACAGTCATGGCGAAAATTACTTTTTATATTCCTGATCAAAGCGCAGCGAAGTACGATTTGAGCGACGAAGCCGAAG
Organism: Verrucomicrobiales bacterium; assembly: GCA_029213025.1. Taxonomy (GTDB): domain Bacteria; phylum Verrucomicrobiota; class Verrucomicrobiia; order Verrucomicrobiales; family DEV007; genus Arctic95D-9. The sequence goes on along the minus strand of JARGOZ010000244.1, from coordinate 1,386 downwards.
TCACTATCGGTCGCGCCCCTGATTGTGATATCATTCTCGACCACTCATCGGTCTCCGGTCATCATGCTTCGATCCGCCGGATTGGAGCCGGATTACACGTTTTGGTGGATAACAGCTCCACGAACGGAATTTTTCTGGAAGGAGAGCAGGTTTCCGAAGCTCCTCTTGGCAATGGTGCCAGCTTTACGATTGGATCAGTGCCTGCTGACTACGAAGGTGATGAAGCCGGTGCGGCTGCTCCGGAACCGGCACCTTCTGCTGCACCTGAGCAAGCTGCCGATGCGGCTGCTGCATCATCAGGTTCATCCGGGATTGTTGGCGGTTACGGATCGATCAAGGCTCCGATTGCTGAAACTTCTACCCGCCCTGCGGGATTTAAAGATATGTCTCCTGTGGAAAAAGTAGAGAAAAAAGACGTTCTCGGGCAGGTTGCTATGATTCTCGGAGGTGTGGCGTTTCTGGCGGCCATTGCTTTGGTCCTCCTCACCGTGATGATGAATATCGCCTGATCCGGCGTTGCAAAAATTTAGGTTACTTTAATTGTCGAACAACAAACCGGTGCGTTCCGGTTCTCAGATTCTGTTCGTGTTTTTCAAAATTTCTAAGGACGAATTATGTCAAATACCATCGTGATTGGTGCCCAGTGGGGCGATGAAGGAAAAGGAAAAATTGTCGATTGGCTCACCGAGTCAGCTGACGTTGTGGTACGTGCTCAAGGCGGGAACAATGCCGGTCATACCGTAATTTGCGAAGGCAAAGAATATATTCTCCATCTGATTCCATCCGGAATTCTCTGGCCCGGCAAACTGTGCATTATCGGCAATGGAGTTGTGATGGACCCGGTTGCTTTGCTGGTGGAGTTGGACGGGTTAAAAGACAAAGGCATCGAAGTTTTGCCGGAAGCTCTGAAAATTTCCAATCGAGCCCACCTTGTGATGCCTTACCACCGCGAGATGGACGGGTACCGCGAAGCGATGCGCGGCAGTGGCAAAATCGGAACAACCAAGCGCGGCATCGGTCCGACTTACGGCGACAAAATTGACCGGACCGGATTTCGTCTCCACGATTTAGTTGGCGATCCCGTGCAGTTTGCCGAGCTGTACTCAGCGAAAGTGAAGGCATGTAACGATATTTTCGCCACAGCGGACATCGAGCCGATCGATGCCGAGGCGACTGGAAAAGTTCTTCTGGAAGCGGCGGAGCGTTTGAGGCCGTTTGTGGCGGATACTGTCGAAATTGTGCACGCCCAGATGAAGGCCGGCAAATCCCTGCTTTTTGAAGGTGCTCAGGGGACCTATCTGGATGTCGACCAGGGAACTTATCCGTATGTTACTTCGTCCAACACCATTTCGGCCGGTGCCTGTCCCGGTTCCGGCGTGCCTCCGC
>JARGOZ010000007.1:57193-89040 GCA_029213025.1 Verrucomicrobiales bacterium | reverse complement strand
GACGACGCGGGAGAACATTTCTTTGTGATTTAGTTCGTATTCGTCGAGCCGCTTGACGAGTTGCTGCCGGGCATGAATAACAATTTCGCTGGCGAGCGGGATGTCGCGCAGGCGGTCAAAAGTCCTCGGATCCAGTTCCAGTGAGCTTTGATATTGCAACTCTTCGTAGATGTTCTTCTCTACTTCTTTGATATCACCCTCGGCATTGATGAAGTGGTAGAAAAACTGGGAGCGAAGTGACTGCAGAGCGTCCCAGGTTTTTTCCTTGAAGACACGATAGCGCTGTTTGGCTGCTTCCACGTCCAGATCCGTGGCCCGTAGTTGACGGATTCGGCCCACTCCGGTTTCAGCGACCTTTTTGTTATGTTCGGCTACTTCGCGGCCCCGGCGGAGTTGTCTTTCGATACTGGTTGCTTCTTCGACAAAAAGCACCATGGCGTGGATTGTGGGTTTCCGAAACTGGGTTGCCAACGGCGTGTCTTTGAATTCGCGGTGCAGAGCATTGATTTTATTAACCAGAAGGCGCAGGCACTCCACCTGAACTTTTGTCCGTGGAAAACCATCGAGAATCGCTCCGTCCCGGTAATCCTCTTTCAGCATTTCGTTGAAAAGCAGGCTGACGACTTCGCGATCACCGACCATTCGGCCCTGATCGATTAGAGCTTTCATCTCGGGAGTGTTCAGCAGGGAACTCACTACTACCGGAGGACAGGTGAACCCCCGGGCTTCCATGATAAATCCTGTATTGGTGCCTTTGCCGGATCCTGGAGCACCTCCCAGAAGAATGATCTCTTTGGGGAAGCGCAGGTTTTCATGACCCTTATCCGTTTCGAGTTGTTCCCATATAGCATCGAAAATCAGGCGGGCGTCTTTGATTTCGAGGTCTCCGGCGGAGATGGCGGTGGTGGAAGCAGGAGGCTTGGCAGCTGGTTTTGCGCTCATAAAAGGTAAGAATTGAAGCGGAAGGAGTATGGAGTAAAAAAACCGGAAAGTCAGCACTCTTTATCTCCGCGAAACAGCTTTTTCCGAATCGGACACTGCTGGTCCCCGGGTGAGGTGATTGGAAAGTTGCCGGTCTACGAAAAAATGATCCGCGCCAGGGTGAAGTAGATCACTGAGCCGCTGACATCAACCAACGTGGTAATCGCAGGGGAGGCGACCACAGCTGGATCCAGCTTTGCCATCCGGGCGAGAAGCGGTAATGCTGCTCCGATCAGGGTTGAGGTGAAAATCTGCGCCGTGAGAGCAAATCCCACAACCATGGCCGTTTCATAAATCCCAACGCCTGCGGTGGCGGATGCAGGAAGAAGGAAATTGATCTGCAGTGCGACAATTATTCCCAACAGCGTCCCGAGGATGGCTCCGACGCGGAGTTCTTTCCAGATCACTTTGACAAACTGCGCCGGCCCCAGTTCGCCCAGCGCCATCGCCCGGATTACCATTGTGGCGGACTGGGCACCGGTGTTGCCGCCCGCTGCGACCACCATGGGAAGATACAGGGCGAGGATGTAGAAATTTTTCATAATATCCTCGTATTTCATAAGTACGAGACCTGAAAGAAGAGCGAGAAAAGCGAGAACTACGACCCAGACAAAACGCCTTCTGAAATGTGCGAGCACAGGAGTCTGCAAATAGGCTAGATCGCCCCTTTCCCCACCGATACCGGACTGTCTTTCGATATCCTCGGTCGATTCCTCCTCAATGATCTCCATTGCGTCATCGTAGGTAATGACGCCGAGAAGCCGCTTATCTTCATCGACGACGGGCAGGGCCAGCAGGTCATATCGGGAAATCATCTGGGCGGCCTCCTCCTGGTCGGAATGAGCGGAGATCGAGATCTGATCGTAAGACATCACCTCAGAGATCGGGGTTTCCCATTTGGCAAAAGCGAGGTCACGGAGCCGGATTCTTCCTACCAGTTGGTCGTCATTGTTGATGACATAGATTCGGCTCAGCATCTCGGCTTCTTCACTGAGGGCTTTGAGCTGGTCGAGAGCTTCTTTGACCGTCACCGATTCATTGACCGATGCCATCATGGTGGTCATCCGGCCGCCGGCGCTTTCATCGGGGTATTGCAGGAGTTCCTCGGAAACGATGCGTTTTTCGTCCTCGAGGAGCTGGATATACTCGTCGCGTTCGTTGATGTCGTCGACCTCCTGAAGAAAGTCGACCAATTCGTCGTCGGAGAGGGAATCGAGAGTTTCCTTCTGCTTTGGTTTGGCTACCCGGTGGAGAAAAGCGGTCAGTTCGGCGGGAGTCAGGTAGTCTGACCATTCTGCAAGAACGTCGTCGGGGAGTTCTTCGAGGATCGATACCCTGTCATCCTCATCGAGACGTTCAAAAGCTCTTTCGATGTCACCGGGATGGACATCGCGATAAATTTCGGCAACCCGCTCGGTAGAACCGCTTTGCAGTGCATCGAGAATGTCACTTACCGCAAAGGGTTTTTGGGATTTGAAATCGAACTTGCTCATTCTTTTGAGCGACTAACGACTCAGGCTTGAAAAACGCAAGCCTTCTGGAGATTCAACTGCAGAAATACTGATCTCAATCGTCCTTTTATGTGGAACCCGGGAGATCCGCTTGCTCTTTGCCATCGGGCCGTGGATATTTAACGTACCCTGAATTTTTTATGAAGACAATTTTGATGAGTCTGATTGCGATTCTGATCGCCACTCACTATTCCCCCGCCGGAGAATATGTTCCCACGAAAACCCGTGCTCCGGAGCCTGCCAGGGAGTTTCGCGGGGCCTGGGTCGCCACAGTCCATAATATCGACTGGCCGTCGCGAAAAGGGCTCAGCGCCTCCGCCCAAAAGGCCGAGATGGTGAAGCTTCTGGATTCCGCCGCTTCTGTGGGGATCAATGCCATTATTTTCCAGGTTCGTACAGAGTGTGATGCTCTCTACGAATCAAAACTCGAGCCCTGGTCGCATTGGTTGACTGGAGTTCAGGGTAGAAATCCGGGTTATGACCCATTGCAATTCACTATCGACGAATGCCACAAGAGGGGCATGGAACTGCATGCGTGGTTTAATCCTTTCCGTGCCAGTGCGACGACGAGTTCCTCGAAAGGGTCCGATCATATCACGAGGACCCATTCCAGTCTGATGCTCAAAGCGGGCACTCAGGTATGGGCCAACCCGGCTTCCGATTATGTTCGGCAACGGGCGATAAGCGTAATGACCGATGTGGTGCGCCGCTACAATGTCGATGGCATCCATATGGACGATTACTTTTATCCTTATCCGAGAAATGTCGGCGGCACGATGCGCGATCAATTTGATGACTCAAAGTCCTATGCGGCCTATCGCAGCAAAGGAGGACGATTGGGGTTGCGGGACTGGCGACGGTCCAATATCGATAATTTTGTGCAAACCCTCTACGGCTCGATCAAATCGATCCGGCCGACAGTGAAATTCGGGATCAGCCCGTTCGGGATTTGGCGACCGGGGGTGCCTTTCTCCATTCAGGCGAGTTTGGATTCCTTCGACCATATCTCCGCGGATTCCCGGAAGTGGTTTCGTTCCGGGTGGGTCGACTATTTGTCTCCTCAGCTGTACTGGAGAATTGATGACAAACCGCACAGCTTCATGACACTCGCCAAATGGTGGGCGGGAGAGAATGTAAAGGGTCGCCACCTCTGGCCCGGAGTGGCCTCCAGCCGGATTTTGAGTTCCGAAGACCGGGGGCGACCGGCTTCGGAAAGTATCAAACAGATCGACATCGCCCGAACCGTGGCTGCCAACCGGATGGGTTCCGGGCACATACACTGGAACTTTAGCGCTCTCGGAAGTGATCGGGGAGGGGTCCGAAAACTGCTCGGTCGCAGCTATGCGATCACTCCGATTATCCCGGCGACCCCGTGGCTGGGTGCCCATTCTCCGGAAGATTTGTGGGTCGTTCCGAAGGTGGAATCAAATTCGGTCGTTCTCTATTTTCGGGCCACCACCAACGCGAGATGGCGTCTCGTTCAGATTCGTGAAAAACCGGGCGGAGACTGGATTACTTTGCGGATGATTCCGGCTACGCAGCCGGCGATGCGGTTGAAAGCGCTGCCTCACGAAATTGCGATGCGAAATGTCTCTGCGACAGGAATTCTCTCGGAGCAAACTGTGGTGGAATTCAAAAGGTAGCGGGCTTTCGCTACTTTTCTCCGTCTCCGTGGAGCCAGGGATTATCGATCCAGCCGGCAACCTTTTGTTTCGCTTTCCGGGATATCACTGGTCGGGACCGGGCGGCAACTTTTTTGGGCTCCGGGGATGTGGGAGCTTCGGCTTTCGGTTTGGAGGCAGTCGCCGGGTCGAATTTGAGTTCGTATTTACCCTGGGGAGTTGAAATCATAACGCGATGATCAGAGGTTTGTTTTCCTTTTACGATGTTTATGACTTCGAGGTCACCGTGGGTCACCCCGGTAGTTAATTCGTGAATCGTTCCGGATTTCTCTCTGAGATAGACATACTGTTTATCATTCAGCGATGCGATACCGGTGAGTTGGTAGACGCACTTTTTGGGTTTCTCCTTGATCTTTGCAGGAGCTGGTTTTGGTCGGACCGGTTTGGGGAAACAGCTTGCCTTCCACAGGCAGGTATACCGCTCCACAGAAAAAGGGGAGGGGGCTCCGCCGGGTCCACGTTCTGTATTGGAAAGCCCGAATCCTCCTGACAGACAAACAGCTGACAGGAAGATTGCAGTAAACTTCGAATGGAAGCGCGGGCCTTTCATTGAGCGAAAATGACCCGGCAGAAAAATCCGCCAGGTCTTGTTTTCAGGAGCAATACCGGTTGGTATTGTTTCCCTGCATCGTTACTGGATAACGACGGGGAATGTAGCTGTGGAAGGCGTTGTTGTATTAGTAACTAGAACTTCTTCGGGAATTACGACGCCTTCAGGGCGGAAGCGAAATTCCGCTGTGCCTGGAATGGCAGGATCTTCAGCCACTGTGAGAGTGTCTATAACAGGACCGTTGGGGTTCGCGGCGTCGCGCAATTCAAGCGTTTGTGGTCCGGTAATACCGGTGACTCCTCCGCGGACCTCGAGTTTACCCTGATCAGTCCGTCCCTGTGCGCGGGTAATACCAACAGCCGGGACATTTGGATCAAACACTCCTTCCACTTCCATAAGAAACATATAAAGAGCTTTATCAGATGTAGAGTAGTATCCTTCAACACCTACAGGAGTTCCCACGGTAATCAGTTCCACGGGTGCAGGAGTGCCAAAGTTGTTCATGTAACCGGCAAAGGGGATTCGTACATCCTGCAAGGCAACTGTAGGCAGACCATTGACCGAAATAACTCCTCCGGTAACGTCGGAAACTGTGCCTACCAGTACATTCTCCGCAGGTTCAGTGAAGACATCGTCTGCTGTCAGGACGCCGGTGACATCGTCAATCGTTCCAATAACGATAGCGGTTCCTTTGAGAAAACCTTTCTGGGGCCGACCCGGTAACGGATCACCTTTTAGATCATCCTTAAGGCTCAACCCCGTAGCAGAAGGCGAGCTGATTGGAGTTCCATTCGGAACTCTGATGTGGACACCCATTACATACAGGTTTCGCTGTCCCTGAATGCGGGTAATAGGACCTTCGATTTCGAAGGGTGTCTGAGCCTCAACGGTATCAGCAGTAAATATGATTCCGATGGCGGTAATTACAGTGGCAGTAAGAGTAGATATTTTCATTTCGGTTTCGAATGATGAGTTTGTTGGTGGATTTCAATTATGATTGTCATTATTGAGATTTGAATCAATCTAATACCGGTATTGATAATATTTCAACTGCAAAAATTATATAAATGCCTGGAAAGTGAGTAGTTACACATAATTCATGTAGGTATTATAAAATTAATGTGAGCGAAATATATGGAAAATAGGTAAAGCGGGGGAGTTTGTAGGTTTCATTGCGCTTTTTTTGAGGATCAGAAGGTTTTTTTGCGAAAGTTCGGGCATTTTCAGTTACGGAGGGAGTGTTTCAGTGTGGAGGTGCAATTATCAGATTCTGAAGGCGATGACGAAGTCGGATTTGTTCAGCTTTTTATCCAGCATGAACGGGGACTGCGTTCCTATCTTCGGTCGATGGGATTGTCCTGGGCGGATGCTGACGATGTTGTCCAAACCGTGAGTCTGATTGCCTGGAAAAAATGGGATCAATTTGAAAAGGGTACCAGTTTTGGTGCCTGGTTGAGAGTGATCGCCAGATTTGAAGCACTGAAATTTCGCCGTACCATGGCCCGCGACCGGCACACGTTTCATGGCGATTTGATGGAACTTCTTGCTGATGTGGCTGACGAGTCGGAGACCACAGTTTCTCCGGAGTCTTATAGAAATGCGCTGCGGATATGCATGGAAACATTGCCGGATAAGTCGCGGATTTTAATCGATGCGGCTTATGAGGGTGAGCGCACGATCAAAGAAATCGCCGGTTCTGTCGGGAAATCAGCGACTGCTGTGTATAAAGCTCTCAACCGGATTCGGATTCAACTGGCCGGGTGTATTGAGCAGCGCCTGCAACAGGAAAGGGAGGCACGGTAAATGAAGACGGACGACCTGGACGCGCTGATATTTTCCTACCTCGATCGGACGATCGGGAGTGACGGAAAGCGGGAGTTGGAAAAAATTCTGGAAAAGGATCACGGCGCCCGGCTCCGGTTTGCTGAGCTGGCCCGACTCGACTCGGAAATCCGTGATCTGGGCGTGGAGGACGCGGCTGAGCCCATACCGTCCACCCCGTCTAAATTCCGTTCCCCGGTCATTTCCTACAGTTGGGCAGCCGTTGCCACGATAGCTCTGCTGTGCGCTCTTGTGTTTCGCGGTAGTGACGAACAAGCGAACCTCTCTGCCGCAGTGATAAAAAGTGGCGTAGCCGTGATCTCCGCCGAAGCGGGCGCGGTATGGCGGGAAAAAGAAATCAATTCGGGAACGAACCTTACCCCCGGTATCGTTACGCTTGAGAAGGGTCTCGCCCAGATTGATTTTTTCGGCGGGGCGACGGTCAGTTTGGCGGCTCCGGCGAAATTGGAAATTGTTTCCAATGAAAAAGCGATCCTGCATCACGGGCAGCTGCGGGCGGATGTGCCCCCGGCAGCCCGCGGGTTTGAAGTCTTTGTCGGCGAGTACCGGATCGAAGACCTCGGAACCAAGTTCGGTGTCACGGCCGACGGGGTGAATGCACCCGAATTGGTAGTTTTCGACGGCGAAGTCCGTGCTTTCGGCAAAAGTCGTTCGGGGGATCTGTTGGTAACCGGTGATCGGGGTTTGCTCGAAAACGGTGGTTTTGTCGCAAATGAAAAAGCCGGGTTTTCGGGGTATCCCGATATCAATTCGATCGTTTCATCCGCCGGCGAGAATGAACACACCCGCTACACATCTTGGAAGGAATACAGTATGGCACAGCGCAGTGATCCCCGTTTGTATGCCTATTACGATTTCGAAGACCTGACAACTACCAGCCGCCGCCTGAAAAATCGGGCTGAAACAGGTCGGGGAAAAGAGCTGGACGGCGGCATTGTCAGTGCCCGCGTTGCCGAAGGGCGCTGGCCCTCAAAGACAGCCCTCGATTTCCGCAGGGAAGGGGACAGAGTTCGGTTCAATATGCCGGGCACATTTGAAGATCTGACCATCTACGCATGGGTTCGGATCGACGCTCTCGACCGGGTTCTCAATTCTCTGTTCCTGACTGATAACTACAATGAAAATGAGTTTCACTGGCAACTTTCGCGGGAGGGCGCCCTGCATTTCGCGAGCAGTCCGCATGGCGCGGTCGATTTGCTCAAACACAATCGCCGCTTCTATTCGGATCGGTTTTGGTCGCCCGCCCTAAGTGGTGAGTGGTTCATGTTGGCGACGGTAGTGAAAACTTCCGCCGGGGAAAAGCCGGTGCACTACATCAACGGGCATAAAGTCGGCTATTCCGGTGGGGCAAATCAGGAAAAACCGCTTTCATCTCTCCGCATCGGAAAGGCGGACTTAGGCAACTGGACGGATCCGCTATGGAGTAGAAGTATGAGAACGCTGAACGGTAGAATTGATGAATTCGCGATCTACCGGGCCGCCCTGTCGGCTGACGAAATCAAACAACGATTTGAGATAGGTAAACCATGAGAAAATACCATTCAACAGGGTACAGTCACGGACTGTACAGGGTACAGTTTGGCATTGTACCCTGTTTAATCATCCTGTTCAATTCGCTCCTGTCCGCCGGGGAACCTACGCAAGGCGAAAAGCTTTTCGCACTGAAAGTAAAACCCCTCTTCGCTGAGAAGTGCAATGCCTGCCATGGCGACGAGCCCGATAAAATCAAAGGTGGTCTTGATATGCGCACACGCGAATCGATTCTCTCCGGAGGTGATACATTCGGTGAAGAAGTCCTGATCCCCGGCAAAGGTGAGGAAAGTTTTCTCTATATTCTTTCGACCCGTGAAGAGGAGGATTATGAAATGCCGCCCAAAGAAGCGGATCAACTGAGTCAGGAGCAAACCTGGTGGATTCGGGACTGGGTCGACGAAGGGGCACCGTGGCCCGATGACAAAACAGTAACCCTGATTCAGGAGAAGTATGCACAGGGAGTCCAGGTAGCGACATCAAAAGCCCTGTCGGATGACTGGCAGAACCGCCGCTACGATGCGGAAAAACTCTGGTCCTACCGGCCGCTGAAGAGCGTAACTGTGCCGCCTGGCGAAAACCCGGTTGACTGGTTGCTGAACCGCAAGCTGACTGCAGCCGGCTTAAAGGCCGCAACCGCTGCCGGCCCGGTGGAAATGGTGCGGCGAATCAGCTTCGGTCTTACCGGTCTGCCTCCGCAACCGGAGGATGTTTCTCTATTTATTGAAAACTATAGAAATGACCCTTCGGCTGCGGTAGGTAAATACAGCGAAAAATTGATGGCATCCCATCACTATGGTGAACATTTCGCGCAGCACTGGCTGGATGTTTCGCGCTACGCAGACAGTGCGGGGTTTGCCAACGACTACGCCAGGCCCAATGCGTGGCGCTATCGCGACTATGTCGTTCGTTTTTTTAACAGTGACAAGCCTTACGACGAATTTGTAAAAGAACAGATCGCCGGCGACGAGATGGATCCTGCCGATCCGGAAAATCTCATCGCAACTGGTTTTCTGCGGATGGGGCCGTGGGAGCAAACCGGGATGAGTGTATTCAAGGAAACCCGGCAACTGTGGCTGGACGATGTGACTGATTCGGTGGGGCAGACATTTCTCGCTCATGCGCTCCAGTGTGCGAAGTGCCACGACCACAAATTCGATCCCGTCCCGACTCGCGACTACTACAGCATGATGGCTGTCTTTTCGACTACCCAGTTTGGTGATCGCAACGCCCCGTTTTTGCCGGTCGAATCGCAGCAGGGTTTTGCGGAGGCTTCCAAATGGAACAGCGCGAAACTGGAGAAGTATTCCATGCAGAGAAACGAGCTGGAGGAAAAGGTAAAAAGATTACAGCAAAAGGAGCAGGGTGAAGCCAAAGTAGGCAACAATGGTCTGGACCCGGGCGATGAAAATTCTCTGGCCAGAATTACCAAAAACTCTACGCGGCACCGGATTGAAAAAGATAAGATTCTGCCGATTGCTCTATCTGTTTACACCGGTAAAACCATACCGAAGAAAAACATCCAGGGCAGGCTCGTGATGCCGAAGAAACCGTGGGCGAAAGGTAACTTTGATACGGATGCAATCCTCACTGGCGGCAGTGTATACGCACCTGGTGACGAAGTGAGCCCTGCCGCCCTGAGCGCTGCTGAATCACTGGGGGAAATGAATACCGATCCGTTTCCCGCGGGAATGGGCAAACGGAGGCTCGCGCTGGCGGAATGGATTGTCGATCCGAAGAATCCCCTCACAGCCCGGGTTATGGTGAACCGGGTTTGGTCATGGCATTTTGGCAAAGGGATTGCCGGTAATCCAAACAATTTTGGCGGTACCGGAGCCCTGCCGACTCATCCGGATGTACTCGATTATCTGGCTGACTGGTTTTGCCAAAACGGCTGGTCGGTAAAGAAGCTCAATCAATTACTCATCAGCTCGGAAGCTTATCGGCGCAGTTCCCGGCACCCCGATCCGGAAGTGCAACAGAGGCTTGATCCGAAAAACGATCTCTATGCTACTTTTGCTCCGCGTCGGCTCACGGCGGAGGAATTTCGCGATGCGATGTTACAAGTGAGCGGCGAGTTGGTGGACCGTGTCGGAGGCGTTCCGGTCCGGCCGGACATCAATCCGGAGGTAGCCATTCAGCCCAGGCAAATCATGGGTGGCACAGCATCCGTATATGAACCGGACCCGCTGCCGGAACAGAGAAACCGGCGAAGTATCTATACGGAAAAAATTCGGGGGTTGCGCGATCCCTTTTTCGAAACTTTTAATCAACCGCAACCGGATAACTCCTGTGAGCTTCGGGAAACTTCGACTGTGGCTCCTCAGGCTCTGACTTTGATGAATGCAGAGGAAGTGCAGGACCGGGCCGTGGCTTTCGCCGACCGCCTGCTGAAGCTTGGGTTGAAAAGCGACAGCGACGTTATTTCAAAGGCCTTCGAACTGGCTCTGGGACGAAAGGCGTCGGCGCAGGAAATAGCCGTTTGCCTGGAGCGGTGGAACTCAGCGACGGAAGAGGAGCGCGCCATGACCTATCAGAATCCCGTGTATCCGACGAGCATTGAACGAACGGTTCGGGCCGAGAAAACCGGGGAATTCTATACTTTTACCGAATACCTGCCGGCGTTTGAAAACTATGTGCCGGATCTGCAGAAAGCGGATGTGGATGCCCGGACCAGAGGGCTCTCCCATATCTGCGTGGTGATTTTTAACCTGAACGAATTTGCCTACCTCGACTAATGAAACCTATTTTGAATCACCAGTTGGCCAGCCCCACGCGGCGGGAAGCTCTGTTTGGTCTCGGAGCCGGTCTCGGTTCGGTGGCATTTTCCTCTTTGCTGCAGGGTTCGACAGAGGCAGCGGTTCATCACCCGGCGAGGGCGAAGCGTTGCATTTTCCTGATGATGGAAGGTGGACCTTCCCATATCGACACCTTTGATCCCAAGCCGGAACTGGCGAAACTCCATCTCAGGAAATTTAAACGTAGCGGAGATATGGAGAGTGCGATGTCGTCCGGTGATCGCTATTACGTAAAGAGCCCGTTTGACTTTGTGAAAGCCGGCAAGTGCGGGGCGGATATCTCTACCGAGTGGGAGCATCTCCGGGAAATGGTGGATGATATGTGTTTCTATCGTGGCTGTCAGGTGGAGTCGGTCAATCATCCCACGGCTTGCTATCAGGTAAACACCGGCAATCGATTTGGGGGAGATCCGGCTGTTGGTTCCTGGGTGACCTATGGTTTGGGAACGGAAAATGAGAATCTGCCCGGTTTTGTAGTCCTGCCGAGAACGGCTTATCCCCAGGGAGGGGCGGGAAACTGGTCGAATGGATTTTTGCCCGCCGATTTTCAGGGAACACCGCTGCGACCGCAGGGCAGTCCGATTCTCGATTTAAACCCGCCAAAGGGAATTACCCGGGACGGGCAGAGGAAGAATCTGGACTTGTTGGCGCAACTGAACCGGAAACATATCGAAGCCCGCCCCGGGCGCACTGAGCTGAGTGCCCGTATGTCATCCTACGAACTGGCCTATCGTATGCAGATGGAAGTGCCGGAGATTCTCGATATCGACGGGGAAAAACGGTCCACTCTCGAAGCGTATGGAATCGGTCAGGCAAAGACCGACGGTTTTGGCAGGAAATGTCTCATGGCGCGTCGACTCGTGGAAAAGGGAGTTCGCTTTGTTCAGGCTTATGCCGGGAACTGGGACAGTCACGATTACATTCAAAGAGCGCACGGTTCTCTGATTCGGTCGGTGGATAAACCGATTGCCGCTTTACTGAAAGACCTGAAACAGCGCGGCATGCTGGACGATACTCTGGTAGTCTGGTGCGGGGAATTTGGACGAACCCCGGATAACGGACTGCGTGGAGGCGGAGAAAGTTACGGTCGGGATCACAACGCCAAGGCGATGACAATTTGGTTCGCCGGAGGTGGAACCAGGGCCGGTCACACCATCGGTGCTACCGATGAAACCGGCGCGGAAGCTGTCGAATGCGTTCACCACATTCGTGATGTTCACGTTACCCTGCTTCATCTCCTCGGCCTGGATGATAACAAACTCACTTACTACCACGCAGGGCGCCACAAGCAGTTGTCGCAATTTGGCGGCAGCGTCATTACAGAACTGGTGGCGTAGTAAAATTTCCATAGAGGTTTGATCGAAAAGCTGCCGACAAGTCCAGGGATAGTCGGCTTTAATACGTCAGGTATTTTTAAAATAACGGCTATTCGCAGTTATTGATTTCAGACTTTTGTGCTAGAATTGGATGGGTTTGAGGCTGTAATTTTAAATTTTTAACGATTGGGAAAACCTATGCAGGTATCGTCTTTTTTGGCAAAGCTCCGGGGCTTAATTCTCGCAACGATGGCCGTTTCTTTTCTGGGGGCATCGGTAGCGACCGATTTTATTTTTCGACACGAGGTTGAGCGTCAGGCTCGCCGGGAGCTTCACAAAGAGGGGCTTGAAGTCAACGTAAACGGAATCAATAAAGCGATCCGGGAAGAGAAGTTGGATCTTTTTGCGCACTACGAAACGGCCGGGATCGATTTTGGAGGAAGTGGCGAAGAAGGGATGACGCCCTTGAACACCGCCATTCTCGCCGACAACAGTGAAGCTCTTGATCTCCTCTTTCTACGAAAAACAGAGGTGAAGCCATCCGTGGATCTCCCCGCAAAGGATGGGATTACCCCGCTGAAACGGGCTCTGGCGCAGCGCGATTTTGAACTGGCGGATCGCCTGATGCAGGAACTGGGAGCGGAATTGGGCAATGAAAAATCGCCTGGGCTTCCGTGGTTGGTTGATGCGATGAACCAGGGTGATATTGAAATGCGGGATTACCTGTTGAGCAAAGGGGTGGACGTAAACGACAAAGGAGATCAGCCGTATCATCCTTTTGCGATGGCGGCTCGTGACGACGATCTGGCGTTGATGGAGCGTCTCGTTTCCCTGGGGGCGAAAATCAATGTTCCCGGCACTGGCGGAAAACCACTTCTGATTGAGTCAGCGCTGCAAAGTGAATACGACGAAATGGCATTCCTTCTGGAACACGGTGCAAATCCGGATGTTTCGGAATCGAACGAAGACCCGCTGTTGATCGCCATGAAACGGGAAGACCGGACGATGAAAGATCTCCTCCTGAAACACGATGCGACAATTGACCGGGCCGGCCCCTCGGGGAAACACTTTCTTTTTGAGGCATACGAAAATGGCGACCGCGAATGGCTTACGTATCTTCTTGATGCGGGAATTTCAGTGGATCTGAAATCGAAACAACAAAGAGACACGCTTCTCCTGCAATCGATCCGCAATCACGATTACGAGATGGTGGATTTTCTGATCGACAGAAAAGCCGATACCAATCTCCCGGACCGGGACGGAATCACTCCTCTTCAGGATGCAGTGACGAGGGGTGATACGGCTATGGTGAGAACTCTGGTTGAAAAAGGTGCTCAAATTCATCCGCTACCCATGATGGCGACTGTATATAAAAACCGCGACAATCCTACCATGAATTTGCTGATGAATGCCGGGGTGGATCCGAACATTGAATTGCAGGGAACCGGGCAGCGGGTTTTTGACATGGCTGTTGCCGATCAAGCTTTCGAAACCGCCCGTACCCTGCTGGAAGCCAAAGCGGATATTGGTGAGAGCTTCTGGGTTGCTCTGACTACCGGGCAGGATGAATTGGTAGCGATGTTTTTGGAACGCGGTGTTGATGCTGCCGCACCGGGGCCGGATGGGAAAACACCTCTGGAATATATACTTTCGGACAAGCGTTTCCATATGGTGCGGCCCATCCTTGATGCGGGAGGCCATTCCAGCCCGATGTATAGTGATAATGAATCGTGGCTATCCCGAACCGTTCGAAACGGCAATTCGGAAATCGCATTGGCGCTGATCAAAGCCGGAATCGATCTCGGTGATGAGCGGGCAGCTGACGGGCATTCTTTACTGGGGTGGTCGATCGCAAATGATATGGACGATGTTTCTCTGGCGCTGATAGAGGCCGGAGCGGATGTAAATGTCATTGAGCCAAGTCCGGCGCACGACGATTTTATCGCTAAATTTGAAGAGAGTGCCACTTTCCGAAAGCTCCTGAAAAACGACAAAAAGATTCGTCCGTTGATGATGACTTCGGTATTGAGAAATCACGAGGTGGCACAAGCTATGGTGAATGCCGGGGCGCAGAACCATGTTTCATCAAAGTATTACTATCCGATCTCAATCGCTTCGTGGTACGCAGATGTGCGGATGATGCAAATTATCTATGGCCGGGACCCCGACGTCCAGCCGAGGAAACTCGTTGTGGATTTGTCCAGTCAGACTGTGAAGCTCTATCAAAATGGAGCCGTTACCTATTCATCGGTCTGTTCGACCGGAATGTCCGGATACAGGACGAAAACCGGCACCTTTGTGATTACCCAGAAGAACAGACATCACACCTCCAGCATTTATGATGCGTCGATGCCGTATTTTATGCGGCTAAGTTGTAGTGACTTCGGGTTTCACATCGGGCATTGTCCGGGTTACGCCGCTTCTCACGGCTGTATTCGCCTTCCGTCTGCGGCAGCCCGTCACTACTTCTCAACCTGTTCCCTGGGGGATATGGTGGTGATCAAAGACTAGGCACTACGGACGGAATACTCTGACCCTGCCTACTGCAGGATCGATTTGAATCGTATAGAAATTCGGCGGTGGCTCATCCCTTCGCGACGCTACTTCCGGAATGATTGTCAGAAACCATTTTCCGGCCGGTAATTCTGTAGAGCCGTCCGGATTAAATCGGAATCCGGTGAAAGTGGCATCGGGGTGATCAGGTAACGAGTTTGCGGCTTTGCCCCGAATGAGTCCTTTGGTCGTCCGTCCGGTTCGAAAGAAGCTGGTATAGACGGGATTTCTGCTTATGCCAATTCCGGAAGGCAGGTATACCGTTTTCTCATCTTCGACTTCCAGTTCGCCGATGTGTGCAGAATTTTCGACGTAGTTACCGTTGTCAATATGCTGAACGGATTGAACCAGGGTGACAATAAGGTCGTCATCCGTCTCTTCTTTCAGGTTGTAGAACCGGACTTCAACCGAGCGGTTTTTGGCGACCGCCTGCTGACGGGCATTCGTCAGGAAATCTGTAATTTGGTCACCGGTATGGGTAAGTGAGTAGGTGATGCTGAGCTTTGGAACTGCTGCAATACTGAAAGCCAGAACAATTGACACGATGGTTAGTACCGTGAGTAATTCTAAGAGCGAGAACGCGGAACTGTACGGTGAGCGGTGCTTCTTCATACCTGACAAAACTATCTTTGAACATCGGTCCATTTTGCGCCCTGTAGCTTTAGAATACTCTGAAAGATGCGGTATTCCATTTTGCTTTCCTGAAGGTGCTTTTCGAACCGGGCGAGATCTTTCTCCAGTTTGCCAGCCTGCTCAAAAAGCCCTGCTTCGATTTCGAGTTCAGGGGGCGGTTTACTTCCGTGCCGGTCCTGAAGGTAGCGGGCGGATTTTTCTGAAATCGTGACAAACACCACTTTGATCAATGGGGGTAGTTGATGTTTTGCCGGGTCCGTCCAATCGGTAGGCGGGGAGGGGTTGCTGTCGTAGCGGTATTCCGGTGCGAGATCTTCGGGATTGAGCTTTCTCGACTTTGCTTCTTTCTCTGACCAGCGCGGTGAGATGATGAGAGCGACCACATTGTCTGCAACCGTTCGAACCAACTCGTGATACGGGGCCCGGCCGCGATATAAATCTGACCCGGGTTGATACCATTGATCCAGCACGACAGGCTTTTTTTTGTCCGAAGCATTAGCGTCGAGATAGATCATATTGTCTTCTCCCGGTGGCCGGAACTCTTTGAGGCGGTACCGGTATCTGGGAGTGATCCTGTCTTTCAGGAAATCAGGAAGTGTATTCTGGTCGTCGCCGAATTCCACGAAGAACCCCCGCGCGTTGAGCAGGTTCCCCATGTCAGTATAGTTGCGTGCGTAGCCAAGCGGGGCTTGAAAAAATACAGCGTGAGTTCGATATCTTTCCGTATCACCAAGTAACTTGTCAGTTTGGCCGGTAAGAAAATGAAGCTCTGAGTTAGGGGCATGGCGGGAAGGTGTCTCGTCCATGTTTTGCGGAGGAAGATTGGTCCTCGTGGAATCGTAATAATAATCCCAATAGGTATTTAACGTAGCCTGCTGGAGGTTACGGGAGAAGTATTCAAAGGACAGCCGGGTTTCTCTGAACTGAGTGGTGCGGTCCCTGGCGCCCATCCAAATTTTTGAAGTGGTATCCATCATGGAGGACATCAAAAGGATGATGACGGACAGGATTGCCATGGAGATTAGCAATTCGATCAGGGAGAAACCGTTTCGCTTCGGGTTCTGGAGTAACGACTTCGACATCAGGGCAGATCCATTCGTGTGATCCAGGATGAAAACGTCTTATGAAGAAATCCCTTTTCAAAATCATAATTTTCTTCGCTGCTGTGAGTGATTCTGATTGTAATGACTTTGATATCAGAATTGTCTTCGGGGTCGATACTGAAAGCTACGGTTTGTGCTCCGGGTAGCGATATGGTTTTGTCAGCCAGAGTAACGAGGGCGTGAAATGCCTGCATTTCCGGTGGTTTATCGTCTTTCGATTGCAAAGGGATTCCTTCCCCGTCAAAATACCAGTGTGTATTGTGATACTGATCGACACTTTTCCATTCGTTCAATTGAACTTCGTTCATGATGCTTTGGGCGATGCGAGCTTTCACTGTCCGGGTGTCAGCTTCGGTCATCATTTGCAGAGACCCCGGGATCCCGGAGAGAATTCCAGCCAGAACAAAACCTACCAATGCGATGGCTATGGCTGTTTCCGTGAGTGAAAACCCTTCGGCTCTGTTGCCGTTATTTTTCATTACATTGCAAATCGACGGGTGCTGAGTACGCGGAACAGGTATTTCGTGTCAAGGCTTTCGCCGGTTTGTTTGGTGAAATCAGGAAGGTTCGGGTCGTTAGGATCGATATATCTCTCTACCAAAACAGAGCCCCTTTGTTCACCGGAAACTGTATCGAGTTGGTCAGATTCAAATTTACCCGGTTCGCTGCCTTTTGATTTTTTTAAGCGTTGTACTCTGTAGTGAATGCGCCACGTGTTTGTCTGTGTGGTAAGTCGGCTGTAAATATTTGCGTAGGGGCGCTCTTTGAGGTTATCGGAGGTGCCGCGGTGAGTTTTCCAGAAGTCTTTCATCCGTTCTTCGTTGTCTAACTTCTTATTGGGAAACCGGCCCTCGTTGAATTTTACTTTCGGGGGCATGCTGACGGTATTCGGGACGAGGTGCATCTCGCAGATCTGGCTTGCTGTGCGAAACAGAGTGCATTCCTTTTCAAATTTGGCGTCGAAATCTTCGAGGGTTTCATTCACATCGATTGACCGGTATAGAAATTTTTCCCGCCATTGATTTTTTATATCCTTTACGTTGTAGGCTCGCGATGGATTCCAATTCAGGATTCGGGCGAAGTTTGCGTCTTTCGATGGATCAGCCGGGAAGATGGGCAGAGCGGTTATTTTTTCGTGTTTCAATACACCGTGTAATCCGGTAGCCCGGCGGATATAGGTAAAGGGAAGTATCTGGTAGTTCAAATTAACCTTTCCTGCGGTAGAGAATGGTTCGCTGATTGCATAGGGCTCAACTACCGGCATCCAGAAAAGATCGAGTAGCAGATGATCGGGGGGATTTTTTGCTCCGGGGTGAACAGCTGGTTGTCCAGAGGGATCTATAGCGTTCACATCCGGTCGAAACAGCAGAGTTCGCCACGGATCTTGAGCTTTTACCCCGGAGGGAAGGGAGCCCATCATGGCAGGCGAGGAGATCATGCGATTCGGGGAAAAGAAACCATCCTGAGTTTCTTCGCCCCAGTTGGAGTTGAAGTAGGGCGTTTTTTTAAACTGGCCGAGATTGGTAACCTGTCCCTGAGATTGCCCCTTTTCAGCGCTATGCAGGGTGCCTTCATCCGGCTTGTTTATGAACGGGCCACCCTGATGTGATCCGTAACCAATATCAAAATCGCCGTATCGCCTGCTCAACTGACTGGCTTTTTCGTGGAGCGGAAAATGCGGTGTTATTGAGGATCCATCCTTCATCCAGGGAAGTCCGGCCAGGCTGTGTTGACTGAACAGAAAACCGGAAAATATACTGTCCGATTTGAATTGCCAGCCATGCCCGAGTGCATTGTTAGGGTTGCGCATTCGCCAAATCCATTTCAATTTCCCGTTCACTCTTACTTTTACTCTTTGTTTACCGCTGGTCATCGAATGCTCAAGCATGTGGCTGCCGAAATGCGAATTCGATGCATCATAGTAAGGGGCCCCCGGGAGTGGAGCGAATACATACCCTTCGTAAGGGCTTTCTTCGTCTTCTTCGACCCACTGAGACGCAGAGGTGATTCGGTAATCGCCATGCCACGGGGCCATACTGAAGATAACATCTCTCTGCCGATGGGGATTGATATAGTCGCCCTCATAGGGAGCCCACCAAACCCCGCGCTTCCCGTGAGGGGAACGCATTCGACCGGAGGATGACGTGTTGTATCCTTTGGAGTAGAAAGACCAGAAGTAAGGCGCCTGGGGGTGGAAGTCAGTGTAGCTCTCATAAGTTCCGTCGACTTTTTCCCCGGTTATCGGATCGGTTTCGATCCAGCCAGGCGGCATTTCGCCGTGATCTTCAGGATCGTAAATGACTCTTCGACCGGGCCGGCCATCAAGGACAAGATTGGGGGACGGGATAGTCTGAGGGGGAGGGAATCGAATAACAATCGTTTGTAACAGTTCCACGTTGCCGCCGGCATGTTGTTGCGCCACGAGCTCAACTTCGAGAGGACCGGTGGCACCAAATGACATACTTTCCTCGTCTACATCGATAAAGTTGGACACCAGCTTATTGGTTTGCGGAGGTCCGAAGGAGTCCTGCGGCATTGGAGCGCGGCCCTCGACCCGGTTTCCCGTAGTAATCCATCTTCTGCCGTTTTTCCATTTGTTTACCATGCCCGAACCGACGCTCCAATGGGCCGCTGCGCTGCCTCCGGTTCGCCACACGGTTGTTTCGTCCATCGGAAAAAGGGGTTTGCCATCAATTACAAAGTTACTGAGTCCTTTGATACGCAGGCCAATTCGGGTGCGTATCGGATTGAAACCGGGGGCGGGATTAAAAAAATCAAAGAGCATCATCCCCTGGATTCGTTTCTTTCCCGGATTGAGAGGTTTATTTTCGTCGAGTGCAAAGTTCCAGTTTACCCGTTTGTAACCCGGGTGGGCGATATTGCCTTCGTCATCTTTTCGGGGGCCGTAGGGCTCTCCTACCGGCCTCGGTGGGAAATTGGAGTATGCCACCGTTGTCGTTCTTTCCATGGCGAATTCGTTGCTCGTTGGGCGGTCCTCGCCTCCTTTGCCATTGTTGCGTTTGGCTCCTTTAACTTGCGCTGCTGCGCCTCCTTTCCAGGGATCTTCTATATCGGGATCTTTACGATATTTATTAAACTGGTTGGGGGTTCCGTCAGCGCAGCAAATAAGCAGCATGGCGGCTTCATTAATAGTCACCGTCCGACCGAGACCTTTCGCTTCCCATTTTGCGGAATAGGAGGGCACGATATGGCCGTGGCCGTTGGTGAAGTGGTCGGGCCCGTCGCGGAAGTCGATTTCGGTCTGCCCGCGTCTGACTCCGGTTTTCCTGCCCGGAGTGAAGGTCTTGTAATCGCCATTGTTTTCCACTCCTTCACCCGCAAGAACCGGATCAAATGTGTTTGTCATTCTGATATAGTCAAACATCTCGACAAGAATTTGATGGTGGTCCTCCTTGTATTTTTCGGAAAAGGTCCCGCCGTAACCCGGGACTTTCCGGGACGTTAGCCGATCGAGGTAGTCGAGTAGTTTTTGATTTCTCTGAATCTCTATATCGGTCATCGAATGGCTGCTGTCTTTCCTTCGGAAGTAGTAGGAGTTGTCATCGCCGGTTCCACCGGTATTGACATCGCCCAGGGTGGCGCAGCGGGCGATCAGACGGTCGTAGTGGGAGCGGTATCCGGCGGCTTCGGAGGCATTGGCATGGAGGGGCCACATCGCAATTCGCGGCGTTCCGAAAAGTGTCGTTTCCGGGGCCCGGCTGTGAGCGGTTAAAAAGGCGCGGGAACGCCGGATAGTGTCTTCGGCATTCCGCCTTAGTTTGCCGTCCCGCTTCATCTTTCTGCGAGCCAGGTCATTGGTATCTGAAAAACCGGTAAACGTGAAGTTTCGTTCATCGCGCTCTGTTCCGAGCAGGTATTCGTCTACACTGGCGTAGAGTCTTTCCCGTGCGGCGACGAACGGGTCGTAGGCGTCTTTATAACTATAGTTCTTTTTCCAGCCGATGCGGGTCCGCTGACTCGAATAGGTCAGAAATTCCGTTCCCGATTTGGAACCGATGTTTTGCACTTTCGGCGCCCATTCATAGATCCGGCCTTTTTCTGCGGCTGATGCCCGGGCGATGCGCAGCTCGGCTTGAGGCATTTTTCCATTTTCGGACGGAGCCACGGCATCGACAAAAGTTTGGTTGGGGAACAGAACCGGGCTCAGTGCGGTCGTAGCCGGGTGGCCGGGAAATCGCTGAAATTCGCCACTGCCGGGCTGGATTTTCGCCCAGCCCCAGTCATCCCGGTCGCCGAGGGTGGGAGTAGCCCAGTAGGTAGGTTCGGAGGCGGTATTAATATTGATTTTCGATGTCTCGTCATCGGTCCAGAAAGCGATCCTTCCTACTATCGGATTTTGCTCCGTGGCTTTTTCCGATGGTTGAAAGTTATTCTCTTCGTCGAGAATTCCCACGGTGCCGTCCTGGAGCACATAGAGCCATTCAACCGGCATGGGCAGTCGTCTTTTTGCGGGATTCTCTATATCATCATCGATGCCGAAAATAATGTCGCCATTGGCTTTGTTTTCTTTTTGGTAGGAAAAACCCTCCACCCGCTCGTTCGCTTTTGTGCCGGGATCATCGAATCCGGCCCGTGGGTCGAATACCGGAAAGTACGTATGGGGTTGTCCATCGCTTCCGGACCGGACTACCGGTGCGTTGAGGTCTACGTAGTGATCGGGGAATTCATTCCAGTCGGCTGGCGGGGCATCGGTAGCCAAATCTCTTTCGTTTTCATGCACCTCCATTTCTGAATCGGAATACAATTTGAATCCGCGGTAAAATGCCCCGTCGCTGGAATAGGAGCGTAGGGCACCGGGCTGCGATGCCCAGATGATTTCGTCTTTGGGATCAAACCGGGTTCCTCTCTTGATTTGGGAGATCACTGCGCTTTTTGCGATTTCAGCGAGTTGGTCGGATTGCACAGTGGAAACGTAAGCCTCTGCCGAGAGCATTTCGGAACGCGCGGTGACAAACATGGCGACGACCATCAGGGTGAGTAAGGTCATCATCATAAGGACAATGATAAGCACGGCACCCTGTTTCGACACTTCGTTCCCGCGTCTACTATGTTTATTTACTCTCAAGGCGGCGACAGAGGTTGCTGTGCCGTTTTTCGAGGCAAAGCAGTTACCTGTATAGTTAATCTCCGGTTACTTCTTACCGAGATTATGAAACCGGGAGAGAAAGGTAAATTCCAAAGTGAAATTTTTGCAGTCCCCGATAATTATTGTGCACAATAGGTTATTTTGTGTCGTACCGGTTAAAGCCGTTTTCGCGAAGGAAACCAATCAGGACCTGATTGCTGTCTTTGGCAAGATCTACCGCCAGGCTGCTGGGTGCAGAGATTCCAGCTACTACGGGAATCCCTGCGGCGAGTGCTTTTTGCATCAGTTCAAAAGAGATTCTGCCGCTGACTAACAAAATTGATTCACTGGTATCAAGTTGGTCTTGAAGAGCTTTTCCGATAACTTTGTCGAGGGCGTTGTGACGACCTACATCTTCGCGGAGAAAATGCATATTCCCGTCGAGGCTGAACAGGGCCGACGCATGCAGTCCCCCGGTTTTATCAAAGGTTTCCTGGCGGGCTCTGAGTTTCTTTGGCAGGGAAAGGATCACTTCCGGATCGATGGCAGGTATTTTCTCTATGGGAGGGAAATTTTGAAATACAGAATCGATAGTGGCTTTTCCGCAAACTCCGCAGCTGCTGGAAGTAAAGACGTGGCGGGTTAATTCGTCGAGATTCGGGTTTCCGCTCAGCTTTACATTAAGAGTGTTGCCGATGCCTTCGGGATCGACATCGGGACAATGCTCTATATCAAGAATTTCGTCAGCTGAGCGAATCATGCTCTCTGTAAACAAAAATCCGGTGGCGAGTTCGTCATCGTGTCCCGGGGTCCGCATCATGACGGATACACTTTTGCCGTTGATTCGCACTTCGAGAGGTTCCTCTCTTGCGAGGTGGTCGGTTTCGGGTTCCCGGTATCCTTCGCTTTTTCTATAGCGACGTAACAGGGTACAGTCCGACACTGTACCCTGTTGAATCGCTGCAAATTCCTCTTTGGTATTGAGATTGGTATAGAACCGTGACTGCTCTTCGGAAACCGGCTTGGCCGAAATGAGCCCGATTGCTTCGGCTATATTGAGTAGAGATTGCAGGGAATAGTCGCTGGATTTGATTTGTTGATCGATGAGCGGTCGCATTTGCTGAACCGGGTAGATTCCGGCGAGCGGTTCCCATAAATCGCCCTGCCTGGGGACCTGGCATTTATCGGATTGGAGAAGTAGAGAAAGCTCACTGCGATCCATCATAGGCATATCGACTGCCAGAATGAGAATTCTCTCTGCGGTACTTTTTCCGATGACGGTTTTCAGGGCGCTGATGGGGCCTGCGTCAGGTACCGTGTCATTGAGGCGGGTCACCCCGTCGATATGACCGGGGAAGTTCTGGTCGGAGTTTGCAGACAGCCATATGCGGTCTACTTCGTCGAGAAGCAGGAGTTTCTTTAGTTGAAAAAGCCAAAGAGGTTCGCCTCTCCAATCAACAAAAGCTTTATCTTCCCCGAAACGACGTGATTTGCCTCCGGCTATCAATGCAGCGTCAATCATCTGTTCCGAGATTACCGGCAGATCGCTGCCGGGAAAAGGGATTTATTTTACTCCAGGTTGTGACATTTCCTGACAAAACACTGTCTATGATCGTTAAGTATAAAGATTTCAACCTGAAACGATAACAACTGAAGTATGAAAACCCGGTTTATAAAGAATGCTACTGTTACCGGTGTCCCCTTTGGTATCCTGGCCGGAATTGCGTTCGGCCTGCAGGATGGTATGTCGGCTGGTATTCTTAGCGGGATAGTCTGCGGATTGCTGTTCGGTATTTGTATAGCCGGTTTCAATTGGCGGCAAAGGCGGAAAATGGCCGGCTCGAGGCGTGAATCCGGTGAGGAGGAAATTCTCCTGCAGGGAGTTGCGAATCACTTTTGCCACGGTGAAGGCCGCGGCGGATGGCTCACTTTGACGAAAGGGAAATTATCATTTCGTTCTCACGGGAAAAATCTTCAAAATCAACCGGTTGATATCGATTTAAGTGAAATTTCAGAAGCTTTGCCTGTGCGCACGGCGGGGATTATTCCCAACGGCCTGGAAGTGGTTTTACAGAATGACAGTGGAACAGAAAGGTTTGTTGTTTGCGGGAGAAAAGAGTGGCTGCGCAAGATCAGCGAGCAACTCCGCGAAACGAAATAAGAAAAATATGGGCTTCGAACGGAATCAGTTTTATGATTCCAGTATAAATGATGACACTGCGGCGATTGATTTTATTAACGATTTTGGGTCTATTCCTCCTTGCTGTGGGGTATACTTTTTTTCCAATGCGCCCGCTTCCTGAAGGAGCGGAAGTCTCGAAGCTGCTGCTGGAGAAGAAAAAGCATAAACTCCATCTGCTCGGGCCGGACGGGGAAAAGATTCGATCCTACTCCGTCTCGCTGGGAGCAAACCCCCGGGGCCATAAGCAGTTCCAGGGGGATGAACGAACTCCCGAGGGAACGTATATGATTGATTTCGGAAATTCTAAAAGCCGGTTTTTCCGGTCTCTTCATATTTCCTATCCCAATTCGAGCGATCGCAGTAACTCGCGCAAACAGGGAAAAAATCCCGGCGGAGATATTATGATCCACGGCTTACCCGAAAAATACGAATGGATCGGGCGCTGGCACCGGTGGTGGGACTGGACCGACGGTTGCGTCGGCCTGACCAACCGGGAAATGTCTGAGATCTGGTCGGTAGTGGCGAACCGGAAAATTCCTATCGAGATCCGTCCCTGAACGGTGCTTAATTTCTCGTATCGACAACCCAGACCGGAGTTCCCAGGTCGGCGAATTTGTAACAGCGGATGGAGCCCCACGGAGTCATTCTGACGCAGCCGTGAGAACCTATGTAAGGGTGGTGTCCCGAAAAGTGTTTGGCACACCATTTAAAACCAACGGCGAAGCTGGAGTGCATCGCTATGCCGCGGCTTTCAATGAAAAACAGGGAATTTGGCATCGGCGAACCGTATTCCCGGCTCACGTAATCTTTGTCTTTTTTGGTGATTTTGAATTTCCCGGTCGGGGTATCGTGATCACCATCACCGGTTAAAATTACATAGCGGGTTTTCAGTTTACCTTTTTCGTAGCCGTAGGCCGCCTGTTTATATTTATCGATTACAATTGCTTTATCCGCATCGGCCAAACCGGCCGGAACATCGGGAAAACCGAGAAAGAGGAAAGGAAACGCCCAGGCGATCACCGCTGCAGCAATCAGCATGTTGATCGGGCCGGCGATTACCCAGAACCAGACAGAGCGCAAAAAGCTCCGGCCCTGTTTTACCGCCACTTCGATATCAAGATCGTCGCCTACGGGTTCATCTGGCGCGTCGGCTGCAGGCTTATCGGGTGCGACGTCAGCAAGTTTTTCGGGTGCGACGTCAGCAGGTTTTTCGGGTGTGACAACAGCGGGCTTATCGGGTGCGATGGCTGCAGGCTTATCGGGTGTGACGGCAGCGGGCTTATCGGGTGTGACGGCAGCGGGCTTATCGGGTGTGATGGCAGCAGGCTTACCGGGTTCGATGGCTACAGGCTTATCGGGTTCGATGGCAGCAGGCTTATCGGGTGCGACGGCAGCAGGCTTATCGGGAGCGACGGCAGCAGGCTTATCGGGTGTGACGGCGGCAGGCTTATCGGGTTCGATGGCAGCAGGCTTATCGGGTGCGACGGCAGCAGGCTTATCGGGAGCGACGGCAGCAGGCTTATCGGGTTCGACGGCAGCAGGCTTATCGGGTTCGACGGCAGCGGGCTTATCGGGCTCGACAGCTGCAGGCTTATCGGGCTCGACAGCTGCAGGCTTATCGATCTCGCTGGCAGCAGCCTTTTCGGGCTCGTCGGCCGCAGGTTTATCGGGTTCCGTAGACATAGTAGATCGTAATCACGAAAAAGTTGCAGTCAAATGCCGGTAGGTGACTATTGGCCTCTCCCCAGGAGGCCTTGAATGCCGTTGCTTATCGAGTTGGCATCGCGCTTCTTAAGTCCATCGATCAGGCTGGCTGCGCTGTCGACGCTGTTTCCTGTTTGCCCGGTGGATGTCCGAACTCCACCGACTCCGTTGATCACTCCGCCGAGGCCTCCGGATCCGGCAGCGATTTCCTGCATCATGGCAGTTAGTGCTTCCGCCGTGCCATCGGTCATTCCAAGCATGTTTTTGATATTTTCGTCGGAAAATCCTGCAGGCAGAGCGCCTCCTTTCAGGCTGATCTGAGGGCTGTGCAGAGGGCCTCTACCCTCCACCTGGATTTGTTCTTCAATGAGGCCGGTCGCGATGCCGAGGGGGCCGTCGAGACTTGCCTTCGCGCTGAAGGCAGTCAGTTGCCGCGATAAATCGGCCTGTCCTTTCACCGCTACTTTAGTTCCGTCACTGCGAACCAGCAGGTCTGAAGTCATGAGCACTCCGGATTCGATAATGAAGTGGCCGAATACCGCGCTGGTGTTTCTGTCATTGAAAACCGGGATTGCTGCGCCGAGAAGTCGCTGGATCGGGCCGATGACGGGCACTTTATACAGCTGGCTGTTTTGCAGATCGACGCGGCCGTTACCACCCATGCGGTTTATCTCTTTAGCGACAATGCCCTGGTAATCGAGATTGAGCGTTCCGGACATATATTCGTTGTTGATCCCGGCGTATTCGCCAATTGATTCCATGGGGATTCCCCGGGCTTTGATGCTTCCGTTAAACGGGTAAACAGGATCGGTGAGGCGAAGACTGCCCACTGCATCTATCACACCGTCGAGCACTTTGGCATTGAGGCGCGACGTGGAGAGGGCACCGCTGGCCAGTTTGAAATCGCCACGGATTTCATTGATCGACAGCTTTTTGTTTTCTGTTTGGATTACGAGACCGCTCCACTGTTCATAGGAAAAGTCGACTTCGCCACCGAGAGGCCTGGCGATGGGAACTTTTCCTTTAGTGATATAAATCTCCGGAGCATCCAGAAATTTGATCTTCTGAAATGCCTCTTTCATATCCGGATTTACCTCGGTCAAAAGCGCGACGAGATCGAGATCGGAACGTACCTCCGAGAGATGGAGTATTTCCTGATCCACTTCGTAAAAGGCGTCACCGGCGATTCGCCCGTCCCGGTGACCTGCGGTAAAGCCGGGAAGATCCAGGATTCCCGTTTCGTGATCATAGGAATAGGGGACATCGACCCCGTTGAAAGTGATTCCGGCAACCGCGGTTTCATCCAGAGTAATGGAATCCCCGGTCAACCTGCCTGTCGCTTTCACCTTCGGTTCATCGCCGTTGGAAAGATCGACTTTTACCTGACTTGTGACGAGGGGCAGGTTGTCGCCTGAGCGGATTTTAAAAAAGCGGGTGAAATCGCCAAGAAACGCGAGTGAGGGTAACTCCCCGTCATCGCCACGGGAGATGGCGGCGGTTGGAGGTTGGGGGAAGCCCGGCTCGGACGAAACCATATCAGCGGGCGGTATTTCGATAATGGAAGGCACAGTGGAAGATTCCGTTTCGTCGACGGGTAATGTCGGCACTTCATCAATGACCGGTGATTCGGCGACAATTTCTGTGACCGGTTCCTCGTCGCCTACAGGTTCAGTGACAATTTCCGGAACCGGGGCAGTAGCCGGTTTTTTTTCGGTTACCGGCCCGGGTTCAGGATTAGGAATCAAAATGTCTGTTCGAGGGGCAAACATCGGCTTCGGTGCTTCTTCTTCAACCAGAGAGGCGGGGTCACTGTCTTTCAGGATAATGGAATCATTCTGGGCGAGCAGGATTCCGTCACTGGTCGCTTCGCTCGAAGGTTTGGAATACCAGAGGGAAATCGCACTGGAATCCGAACGAAGGAGCACATCGCCTTCCACTTCAAACAGTGCGCCTTCGATTTGGCCTTTGAGATCTTCCAATCCAATTTGATTCCGGTCGAGCACCAGCGAGCCCTTGAGTTTCTGGAAGTTTGCCACTTCGGCTCCCTGGTCGTAAAGAACCAGATGAGAGTCACGGAAAGATACCGTTTTCTTTAAGCTCAACGGATCTTTGGTTTTCCACAGAGTCAGCACATCGGTATTCAGTCCGACGTTGTCAATTTTAGCGTAGGGGATCACTTTCTCCGCATTTTCAAATACTGTAACTCCCTCGAGGACAAGTCCCCTCACGGGATCGTAGCTCCAGCCATTGTAGGAAACGAAATAACCGGCATCTTCGACCTTCTTCGCCAGTCTGGCCTCGATTTTGTCGCCGATGGCTCCCCGCATCGTCCAGGCGATACCGGCCCCGCCGAGAACGAGGAGAGCGAGGAAGAAAAAGACAGTTGTGAAAGTACTCCAGATTCCGATATCGAGTTTTCCTAAAGCCCGTCTTTTCTTTTGATTAGAAGAGAGTCCGGCGGTAGCTGCAGCCGGGAGAATCCAGGGATCTTCGGCTCCTTCACTGACGAAAAACTCGTTTTTCACGTAGCCTTCCGCTTTCGGATTTTCGCCCGACCCTTTGGCTACAGCTTCGGGAGCGGGTGCGAGAACTTCCTGTTTAAAGACTTCCTTTTTCTCTTCCGCTTCTTCTTCGGGAATATCTTCCAGTTCCGCGACCGGTTCTTCGACCATTGGCTGGTCGGTATCGGGTTCTTCCGGCTCAGAATCGAGAAGCAAAGATGGTAACTCTTCGGGTGATTCCGGGGATTCAATATCATCCCCGGGAACTTCCATTAAAGGAGTCGCTTCGTCGTCCGAGACAGGTTCAGGTTCGAATTCTTCGATGGGTTCCGGCTCGAGGGTCAGGTCGTCCTCGATAATTTCCGGTTCCGCTTTGGCTTCGGTAAGAGCCGACAAATTCAAGGTGGGGAAAGATTCCGTTTCCGCTGTTTCCGGTGTTGTCACCGGCTCTTGTTCCGAAGGCATCGCGACAACCGGTCTGGTAGGTTCACTGTCGATTCGGGCATCCGGCATATCATCGACATCCGGGATCTTCGGCTGCACCGGTTCCGGGGCCGGTGTCGCCATCGCAGGGATTTGCACCGGCTCCGGCTGAGAATCGGGTGCCGGGACGACTCCTACGATTGTGCTCTGGGAAGGGGCTGCGGCGCTTGCGGCCGGAGTCGGGGCCGGTGAAGGTTTTGGTTGTGCGGACGAAGCAGGCGCGTGGACTGTGACCGGTTCGGAAAGAGGCTTCACATCCTGTAACGGCGGAGGATCAATGTCTATGGGCGTCGGGGCGTGGAGCCGCGCATTGTTATCCAAAGTACCACCCTGGGCGGCTGACACGGGAGCCGGAGCGGGTGCCGGTTTTTTAGGGAGTAAAGTCTCCATCATTCCAGCCATGGGCAGTTCCTGTCCGCCGGTCCGGGGAACAGTGTGTGCCTCTGCGTGGGAGGCAGTTGTCTGCTCCAACATTTCACCCAGTCCCTGGCCGGGCTGCTGCTGTTCTGTATTTTCTGCCAATCCACCTGTCTGTGTTTCCAGGGGGATATTTGGGACGTTCCCGCTTGCGTTATCCATGTTTCGTCTGCTAAAAGCTGGTATACCTAAACTGTAACATCACATAAACAAGATGCACAAACCGAACCAGCTCGCTTTTACAACAGCATTTTTAACAACCATAATCTTCACGATTATTTTGCAATACAATTCGGTTCTCGCTCAGGATTCTACAAACTATCCTACGATTGGGGAGATAATTCGTTATGACAAATCTTTGGATGATTTGATTGATCCCGACGCGAAAATCGAAGTTCTGTCATCGGGATTTATCTGGTCGGAAGGACCGGTCTGGGTTCCGGATGAGGAACACAACAAAGGCGGGTATCTGCTTTTCTCCGATATTCCCAACAATCGCGTGGTGAAATGGGAGGAAGCCGTTGGCGCGGAAACCTGGCTGAAACCTTCCGGTTACACCGGCCCCGGAGAATACGGCGGCGAACCGGGTTGCAACGGCCTGGTGCTGGATCGCGAGGGGCGACTCATTTCCTGTGAACATGGCGACCGTCGAATTTCCCTGCTCACCAAAAACGGTGGCAAAGTCACCATTGCAGACAGCTATGAAGGCAAACGCCTGAACAGCCCGAACGATGCCTGCCTCGGGAAAGATCAGGAATCGATCTATTTTACCGATCCGCCCTATGGACTGCCGAAGCGGTTCGAAGATCCGCGTCGTGAACTGGATTTCTGCGGTGTCTACCGGGTCACGGCCGACCGCGAAGTCACCTTGCTAACCACAGAAATGACCCGGCCCAACGGCATTGCCTTTTCTCCCGATTTCAAAACGCTCTACGTCGCCCAGTCCGATCCCGAAGCGGCGATTTGGAAGTCCTTTCCAGTGAAAGAAGATGGTACTCTGGGGGAAGGAACGCTGTTTTACGATGCGACGGAGAATTTCAAAAAAGGACTCCCCGGGTTGCCCGATGGATTAAAAGTTGATGACCAGGGAAATCTCTGGGCTACCGGCCCAGGTGGCGTCTACGTATTTACCCCGAAAGGAAAATTGATCGGTCTTATTTCAACCGGCGAAAAGACGGCAAACTGCGGGTGGGGAAACGACGGTTCGACGCTCTACTTGACTGCTGATACCTATCTGTGCCGGATTAAAACCAAAGTGAAAGGAGCGGGGTGGTAGTAGGGGGGACGGATTGTACCCTGTTGAATCTCAAACTGTACCCTGTTAAGTCCTATGTCAGCCAGTAAAGTCGCTACTCAATTCGACGTCCCCGGGCGTCTCGTTACCCTGCAACCACTAGGCGCTGGAAATGTAAATGATACCTACCGGGTGATCATGCGGACTACATTTTCGGAGGAACAGTTTGTATTGCAGAAAATCAATCAGGCGGTTTTTAAAGATCCCGCTGCGGTGATGTCGAATATGAAAATCGTCACCGATTTTGCCCATCAGCGAATCGAGGAGGAAGCGGAGGAATCGGACAGGATCTGGCAACTTCCCCGCGTGATCACTACCAAAAACGGCGACGATTATGTAGTCGATGAGGATGGCGAGTACTGGCGCGGACTTTCCATGATCGCCAGTACCAAAAGCTATGAAAAAGTGGAAAGCCCTGAAGTGGCAACGGAAGCAGGTCGGGTCCTCGGACATTTTCAGCGCATCATTTCGGAATGTCCGCTCGATGATCTTCAGGACACGTTGCCCGGTTTTCATATTACGCCGGATTATCTGAAGAACTACGATGTCGCTCTGGAGCAGGAAAAGGGGCAGGAACTTCTCAATATTTCGATGGAAGCGATGCGTCTCGGACGATTTGTCGAAAATCGCAGGGACCTGGTTTCAGTACTTCAGGATGCCTACGACGCCGGGAAATTGCAGCTTCGCCCCATCCATGGTGATCCAAAGATTACCAACATAATGATCGATCAATTTACCGGGAAAGGAACCTGTATCATCGATCTGGACACCGTTAAGCCCGGCTTGATCCACTACGATTTTGGCGACGCGGTACGTAGCAGTTGCAATCCTGCGGGCGAGGAAACCAGCGATCTCAGCGAGGTGTTTTTTGATGTAGACCTTTTCGAGGCACTGGTGAAAGGATATCTCCGGGAAGCCGGGGCCTTTCTCACGGAGGCGGACAATCAGTATCTGTTCGATTCGATCCGTCTCATCGCATTCGAACTGGGCCTGCGCTTTTTTGCCGATTACCTGGCGGGGGATGTCTATTTTAAAACGGTATATGAGGGGCAGAATTTGAACCGGGCCAGAGTTCAGTTCGCACTTTGTGAAAGTATAGAAGCCCGCGAACCGAAGATCAGACGGGTATTGGAAGCTCATATATAGGAAACCCTCTAATGCCGTTGTTGGAAGTCAAAAATATAGGTAAAAAATTCCCCGGGGTCCGGGCACTTCACCATGTGAACTTTTCTATCGAAAAAGGGGAAGTGGTTTCTCTGATTGGTGAAAACGGTGCCGGTAAAAGCACCTTGATGAAAATCCTCGCCGGAGTTCAGCCGCCTACGGAGGGGACGATACTGCTCAACGACAAGAAGGTCGAAATCGACTCGGTGGAAGAAGGTCTGTCGATGGGGATCGCACTGATTCATCAGGAACTCAATCTCGCTACGAATTTGAGTGCCGGGGCGAACATCTTTCTCGGCCGGGAACCGAGAAGGTGCGGTTTTATCGATGAACAGGCCATTCATGATCGCTCGGCGGAATATTTGCAAATGGTGGGATTGAATATCGATCCGTGTACCGAAGTCGGAGATCTCACGATAGGGAAACAGCAGCTTGTGGAAATTGCCAAGGCGCTTTCGATCGATGCCAAAGTGCTGATCATGGACGAACCGACCTCGTCTCTCTCGCAAACGGAAGC
>JARGOZ010000007.1:10083-57183 GCA_029213025.1 Verrucomicrobiales bacterium | reverse complement strand
CTGTTTGAAGTGGTGGACGACCTACGGGAGCGCGGTGTCAGTGTCATATATATATCCCACCGACTCGGCGAAGTAATTCGCCTTTCCGACCGGGTAGTGGTGTTGCGCGACGGGGAAAACGCCGGTGAGCTGTCCCGCGATGAAATTACGCACGATAAAATGGTCAGCATGATGGTGGGCCGTGATTTGTCCCGGTTCTATGATCACTCACCGGGAAAAGCGGGAGAGACTCTTCTTAAAATTACTAATCTGATCAGTCCGAGGTTTCCGACTAAAAAATTGAATTTTTCGATCAAAGCCGGTGAGATTGTCGGCATGGCCGGGCTTGTCGGGGCTGGGCGGACTGAGTTACTGGAAACCCTGTTCGGTATTACCCCGGCACTCGATGGGCAGATCGAGATCGGCGGTCAGCTGGTATCGATTAACAGTCCCCGCGATGCAATCGCCGCCGGTCTGGCTTTAGTCCCCGAGGACCGGAAGGCGCAGGGGTTGATTCTCGACATGGAAGTTGGTGAAAATCTCAGTCTCGCCAGTATAGAGAGAGACGCGAAGTATGGTTTTCGAAATCCGGAAAAAGAAGACGAGATTGCAAAAGAAATGATTGAGCGGATGCGGGTTAAAACTCCGTCAGCGAATCAAATCGTTCGATTTCTCTCCGGCGGCAACCAGCAAAAAGTGGTGCTGGGAAAATGGTTGGCGATGGCACCGAAAATTTTGTTCCTCGATGAACCCACCCGTGGGATCGACATCGGAGCTAAACAGGAAATTTATTCCCTTATTGAAGAATTGTCAGATCGCGGCGTGGCGATACTGTTTGTTTCCAGCGAGATGGAAGAGATTCTCGGCATGAGCGACCGCGCTCTGGTGATGCACGAAGGGCAGATTACCGGGGCGTTGCAACGTTCCGAACTCAGTGAGGAAGCTATTATGCAATTGGCTACGGGGAATGCGGTGGCTGCGTGACTTTTGCCGTTTCGAAAGTGTAGATGCGAGGCTGTGCCGAGTATAGATCAAGCCCGATGCGCCGGATCGATGAAGCGCTACTCCTTACGTTCGCAGCTACTTCATTATCTGGCCAGGTGATCTGTATCGCATTTCTTTATTGGCCACAGTACTACATCTATCCTCCGGGAAAAATGTAGGATCGGATCACAATCCGGCAGCTTGATTCCACTCGCTTCCGCCATGGTGTTGCATTCCGTGTCGAGAAACGCAGGTTGGAGCGGCCACGGGTTGTGATGGATTTCTCCCCGGAAGGTCTTCCCTTTGGAAACCGTATAGAGACTGTAACGCTCGGTAAACCAATGATCGATTGTTCCTGGTTCCGCTGCTACAACCGGTCCGGTCGGGCCGTAGCACCCTTTGAATTCAGCCGGTGCGGCTCCCCGGTGTGTGCGGGTTGTCTGATAGGTAAAGATTTCGTTCTCTTCCGCGATAGCCATGTCGGCGTGAAAGTAGGGCAGTTTGTAGGTCGCCCGGGCCACGTTCACTGCTATTGGGTTCGCTGCATCGAGACTGAAAAAGTAGACTCCGGGTTTGGGGTTTTCCGGATCGCGGGCTTTTACATAGGTGCGGATATTGAATTCCGGAAAGGCGGAAAGCCATGGGACGGCAGGGCAAAACCTCGGGCGGATGCCGCTCATTCGAAACGGGACCACGCCAACCCAGGCTTTCCCGTCGAAGGTGTCCAGCTCGAGCGGTTCGGGAACGAGTTGTCGCATCAGCCCGATATCTACCGGCCAATGCGCAAAGAGGAGGTCGTGCCAGCTCTGTGCCATGATCCAGGGGGAATCAGGGACCGGCCAGGGGCGGTGATCATATTGATTGGGACAGGGAAAGGACATGGTCAGGAGTCGTTACGACTGTAGTCCTTTTCTTCGATGAGTCTGGAGCCTGCGATTTCGTTGATTTCCCTTTTCAGATCAGCACGCTTGTCGTTGGTGATATATACAGAACGAGCGAGTTCGATAAATGTTTCACTGAAATCAGAGCGGGCTTCGCAGCGGCGGATTTCGTCCTCTATTTCCCAGAGTTGTTCGTTCACTTTGCGGAGTTCTTTCCGCAGTTCGGCGATTTTTTTATTCTGCGGAAGCGTTTCTGCCACTGAAGAAAGAGCCTCAAACTCCGTCTTAACATTTTTTAACTTACCGGAATCTGAGATTCGTTCCGTCTTGATTTCGAGGATGGAAATCTTGTCGAAAAGTTCGCCGATGGATACTTCCACGAGGATGGGAGATTGACTCATGAGGCACTTTGAGATCCTTCGACGAGTGATGCAAGTTCCGAGCGGATTTGTTCAAATACCGGTGCCCATTCCCGGGGTTTTTTCTGGCGGAATAATCGCATCGATGGATACCACGGGGTATCGCTGCGATCCTCCAACCAGCGCCAGTCGGCATGTTCGGACAGCGCAACCCATGTCGGCACTCCGAGCGACCCGGCGAGATGAATCACCCCGGTGTCGACAGAAATGACGAGGTCGAGCTGCCGGATGAGAGTGGCCGCCTCCGACCAGTCGCCCTGCAGTTCTTTCAGGCTGTAGATCTTATCGGGAAATTCAGCGATTTCCTGCGCGGATTCATCCACCTGGAGGCTGTAAAATGAGATACCGGGGATATCCAGAAGGGGAGAAAAGTCGCGCAGCGAAGCGGAACGATTCCTGTCGTTTAGGTGGGTTCGGCTGCCCGCCCACGAGATACCGACTTTTAACTTTGCCTGTTCCGGTCCGAATTTTGGTAGGGGTATATTTTTCGTCGAAGGGGTAACGAAGCGGGATGGTGCCGGTATACTATCGAGCGTCGTTCCGGCGAGCCACGGCAGGCTAAGCAGTGGTGTGTACGCCTGGAAGGAGTCGATTTCGAAATCCCCTGCCGTACGTAATTCCGCGACTCCGGGCACATTGGAAAACAGAGGCATGAGCCGCTCCGGGCAGACGAACATGATTCGGCGGCAATGGTCGGCGGCGAGGGGCAGATAGCGGGAGAATTGCATAGCATCCCCGGCCCCCTGTTCGGTATGAATTAAGAGCGTTCCGTCCAGGTAGGTGCCGTCCCATTTGGGGTGGGGGCACTGGAAGCGGGTAAACTGATCTGTGTCCCAGCGGGCTTCGCACCGGGCAAAGCCTTCTTTGTAGTGTCCGAGGCGCAGCAGAAGCATCCCGAGATTGAATTCGGCAGAGGCAAATTCCGGCGACAAACCAAGAGCACCCCGCAAAAGTCCTACAGCTGATCCGGAATCCCCGAGACGTTCGCGAACTATACCGAGGTTATTCAAAATGGAGGGATCTTCGGGGCGAAGTTTTACGCCCCGTTCGAAGGCTTTTAAAGCTTCCCCGTATTGTTCAAGATCGCGGTAGACGACGCCAAGGTTGTAGCAGACACGAAAATCGCGGTGTCCATCGTTCCAGGCTTTTAGGTAGATTTCGAGGGCTTTTTCGGTTTCCCCGTTTTGGTAGGCGAGGTCTCCTTCATCCAGGTCGGCTGTCAGCATTTTTGTGGTCGTAACGTGATTCAACAGGGTACAGTGTGAAACTGTACAGGGTACAATGCGCCATTGTACCCTGTTAAGGCGAGGCAAAAATGCCTTTGCTCATGACCTTCCCCAATGAATCCCGAAACCGAATTTTTTAAAGCTCTCAGTCCTGCGACCGCCAAATGGTTTCGGAAGACCTTTCGTGGACCTACGGAGGCTCAGACACTTTGTGTGCCGGCGATTTTGAAGGGGGAAAGCATCCTGCTTTCCTCCCCGACCGGTTCGGGGAAAACTCTGGCGGGATTTCTAGGCATCATCGATTGTCTCGCGACGGAGCATCGCGCGGGGCTGCTCCCGGCGCACGGTGTGCAGTGCATTTATCTCTCTCCTTTGCGGGCTTTGGCCTATGATATTGAGAAAAATTTGCAGCAACCGCTGGAGGGACTTGGTCTTACAGATATCATTTCCGTCGGTAAACGGACCGGAGATACTTCGGCAAGTGAGCGCGCTAAACAAAAGCGAAAGCCGCCCCATATCCTGATCACCACGCCGGAGAGTCTGGCGATCATTTTACCGCAAAAGGGATACCGCCAGGCGCTGGAACGATGCCGGTTTGTGATCATCGATGAACTGCATGCTTTTGTTGAAAATAAGCGGGGTGCTCATTTGTCCATTTCGCTGGAGCGGTTGGAAAAAATGCGCCGCGAACAGGAGGCGACTCCACTGTGCCGGATCGGGCTTTCCGCGACGGTGGCCCCGATGGATACGGTGGGCGAATTCCTCTGTGGTTCGGGACCCAAACCCATCATCGCCGAGGCGCGGATCGAAAGAAAGGCCGTGGTGGAGGTTATGACACCGGTCCGCAAGCATCCTTATCCACCGGCGGGTTACACTGCGACGAGAGTGATCCGGGATATGGCGCAGATCGTCGATCGAAACCGCGCTACTCTCATTTTCACCAATACCCGGTCCGGGGCGGAGAGGATTTCCCATCGTCTGAAACTGGCTTTGCCCGATCTGAACGCAAAGATCGAGTGCCATCATTCCTCGCTGGACCGGGATGTCCGCCAGGAAGTGGAGGACCGGCTGAAACTGGGAGAGTTGCGAGCCGTGGTTTGCTCCACGTCTCTCGAACTGGGTCTGGATATCGGGAATATCGACACCGTCATCATGGTAAGTACGCCGAAGGGGATTTCGCGGGCTTTGCAGAGGATCGGGCGGTCCGGGCATTCGATCGATCAGATGAGCCACGGCGTTTTGGTGGCGACAAATATCAATGATCTGATCGAATGTATTGTCTGTGCCCGATTGACCCGGGAGCGGGCGCTCGATCCGGTGAAAATTCTCACCAGCGGGAATGATGCCGTGGCGCAACATGTCCTCGGGATGGCGATGGACAGTGGGGTGACGGCGGACGAGGCCTACGAAACGGTGACACATGCCTATCCTTTCCGAAATTTGCCGAGGGAGACCTTCGAAAAAATCGTCACCTATCTGGAAGGTGGCGGTCGATCTCTGGAAGGTCAATACCGCGACACTTTCGGAAAGATCGAAGAGCGGGACGGGGTCTGGCACACGGTAAGCAAAAAGGTGGAGCGGGACTATCTGGTCAACGTCGGTACAATTCATTCGGAAGGAATGGTGAATGTGATCTTGAATCGCCGTCGTCTCGGATCGGTGGAGGAGAACTTTGTCAAAAATCTCAAACCGGGTGACATCTTTGTTCTCGGCGGAAAAACAGTTAGGCTGAAAGAGGCGGGGATGAATGGGATCAAGGTAACCGATGCCGCAGGCCGCCTGCCCACGGTACCGACGTGGAATGCAAATAAAATGCCGCTCGCTTCCGGGATCGCCAACGAAGTCGCCCGGCTGCGAACTGTTATGGATGGCTTTTTAAGTGACGAAGAAGAGCCTGAGGTGATCATCGACTGGTTGATCGAGGAATGGGATATCTCCGCGACTAATGCGAATGCGGTGCTGGAGCATTTTACGACTCAGCTCCTGATTTCGGCGATACCCACCGAGCGCCGGTTTCTGATCGAACAATTTCAGGACGAGGAAAATGACCCGGAGCGGATTCACTTCTTCTTTCATTCCCTGATCGGTCGGGCGGCGAACGATGCGCTCTCCCGGATTGTCAGTTATCGAGTCAAAGAAGCAGTGGGCGGCAATGCACTGGTTACGATTGATGATTATGGATTTCTCCTCAGTTTGTTGACCTTCCAGAAAATGGGAATCGAGGAATGGAAAGAGCTTTTCCTCGCGGAAAGTTCACCGGAAACGGATCTGAAAGCTGCTCTGGAAAAATCGCAGCTCGTAAAGTGGCAGTTCGGCGGTGTAGCTCAGACCGGCCTGATGGTGCCGCGCAATCTGCCGGGGAAAGAGCGGGCGATTCGGCAACTGAGGTGGAACTCCGACATTCTTTTCGACGTGCTGAGCGAACATGAACCGGATCATCCCCTGATGGAACAGGCGTACCATGAAGCTACCCATACTTTTCTCGATCTCGACCGGGCGAAGCGATTTTTGGGGCGCGTTTCGGAAATGGACTGGGAACTGCATGAGGTGCCGGCAGTTTCGCCCTTTGCCTTCGGACTCTACGCCAGCAAAATCCGCGAGAGTATGATGCTGGAGAATCCCGATGAAGCGATCGAGCGCCTCTATCAGACCATGCAGAAAAAGCTGGGTAGAAGCCCGCAAGAATAAATAGTCAAGTTTATGATATTTTGCATCTAAAAGCAGAATATCTGTAATGAATATTCACCTCTTTTGCCTTGCGTTCGGTAAAAGCGTTGATCAACCTAGATGAGAATCTAAGGATTCTTAACAACTACTACTACTTACTATGAGCTTATCAGCACCAACAAAATTATTCTTCCTGATCTCCCTTGTCTTTTTTGTACTCGGGGTTCTCGACCAGTTCGGCGTGTTCAGTATTCACAGCCTGATTTCAGCCTATGACTACCTGATTGCCTGGGTTGTTCTTGCCGCGGGTTGTATTTTTAAAGGAATTTAATCCCACAGCGAATGATTTTCGGAAAAGCCCGGCGTGTTTGACACGGCGGGTTTTTTTTGCCTATTCCAAAGCCTTCAGGGTTTTGTACCATTGTTCGAGATAGGCTTTCTTTCTCGGGTCGGTAAGGGGATAGTCGGGTAGAATCCGGAGAGCTTCTCTGTATTTTGATTCTGCGGCTTTGTATTCTCCTGCTGATAGAAGCCTCGAACCTTCGAGGGCCAATTTGTCAGCTATTTTTACTTTGTCCTGCCAGTTTGCCTCTTTATTTATCCGGGAAGTAGCTGCTTTTGATATCGGTCTGCCGGCCGGATCGACAATGGTGGCTTTGACGACCACGATCAGATGTTTCTTTTCCCCGGGCTTCCCGTGAAGCAATATCGACTCACCGGGTTTGATGGTAATCTGTTCCGATTTTCGAGGAAGCAGATTTTCATTTTCCCCGAGATACCTGGCGGAAAAATTTATATCGATATGATTATTGTCAGCTCCAAGAACCGGATCGAGTCCCAGCCCGACAAGTTCCCCGGCGATCACTCCTCTTTGGCCGGATCTAACGATTATTGATGGCATGTCCGTGATACCGACATCCTTTTTTGCGTTCATAGTGCGCAACAATACCTGTAGTTGTGGAGAGGTCAGAACGATCGGAGCACTAAAATTCTCGATCCCTTTAGCGGCTATTTCTGCCGACTTATTTAACGCCTCTTTTAGCTGTTTCAGAATGGTGTCACCAAACAGATATCCATCTATGGTTTCTGATTCTTCCAGTGTTCGGGAAACTCCGGGGGGCGGGTTACTTGCCGCATTCTCAAACAGGTTGGCATAAGGATCGTCTGCAACGACAACTTTTGCCGTAATGTAAATCTGTTTTTCCACTTCCTGTATAATGGAATCGATATAAGCCTCTACCAACTGCATTTCAGAGAGTGTGTTTCGAATAATCAGTTGGGAATTCGCGGGGTTGTAGATGGCGGAGGTTCCTTCGCTAAACGTGATACCGGCCTCTTCCAGAACTTGCTTAGCCGTTTTGGTACGCTTAAGGATTTTTTGATTCGGATCACCTTTTTCAAACGGATCGTTTTGGCTCTCGGAATGAAGAAACGTAGGAGGCACAGGGTAAACATTGGTATATAAGTCTCTGGCTTCTGAGACAGGGATGATAACAATGTTTTCCGATTCAATTC
The DNA here is from genome assembly GCA_029213025.1 of Verrucomicrobiales bacterium. Classification (GTDB taxonomy): domain Bacteria; phylum Verrucomicrobiota; class Verrucomicrobiia; order Verrucomicrobiales; family DEV007; genus Arctic95D-9. The sequence goes on along the minus strand of JARGOZ010000007.1, from coordinate 49,512 downwards.
TGTAGGTAAGACCTGCCAGCTGTGTGGTATATCTCAAAGCTTCAGGGAATGGGACATTAGTGAGTCGCAGGGTGATTTTGCCATCTTTGTATTGTTCCCGAATCTCACGGCGCATGGAGATTTTTATGGTTGTTCCATCCGGAAGTACTGAGGATTTTTCGAAGAATCGCAGGACTTCGCTGATCTCTGTGTCGGAAAATTCCACGGAAGGAATGATGATACTTTTTAGCGCCTGAAGAGTATCATCGATGCGCTGATTTTCTTTGACAGGCAGGGGAGATTGCGCGGCGGAAGGGCTCAATCCCACTACGCATCCGAGCAAAACCGCCAGGGTGATTGCGATATGTGTCACCCAACGGGAATGAGGAGAATGTGCTTCCGCGATATATCGAATTCTCTTTTCCAGATTGGAACGGCTGGAACTGGCCATTCCGGTAGAGGGAAGCGGAAAAAATGATTTTCTGACGGTAAGCGAACGCGCAACGGAAAGGAGCGTTTCACCGTAGCTGTGCCTGTCTTCCGGGCGTGCCAGTTTTGCGATCACTTTGTCATCTGTTGCCATTTCAGCGTCCTGTCGGGACAATTTGGCCAGCCACCACGCCAGTGGATTGGGCCAGTTCAGGATCACGGCACTGTGGATGAATAGTCCGGTCAAAAGGTCGCGTCGGGAAAGGTGCGCCAGCTCGTGGAGAAAAACGTGGCGGATCTGTTCATCGGTCAATTCATTTTCAAACCCGTGTGGCAACAGGATCGCAGGTCGGATAAGGCCGGTTATGGCGGGACTTCGCAGCTGAGGATTCCGGAGAAGACGAATGGTTTTCGTAATCGCCATAGTGGCTTTGGCCTCGGAAAGCAGGCGGGTAAGTCTTTCATTCTCCAGTGATTGCGCTTTTCGGATCGTTCGAAAAAACGGCAACCAGACAGGGAATCGGAATAGTGCATATAACAAAATTCCTCCTGTCCAAATGCTTGCCACCGTCAAAAGAACGATATCTGATTGAAGCGGAACCCAGGTGGGTTTCGGGTCGATAGCAGGTATTGGATTTTCGGTAGTGTGTTGCTCAGGTATTAGTGGAGAATCATCAGCTGTTTCAACAGGAACGGCAGGAAATAGAGAAGGTATTTTGTCGAGCCGCTCTGACTGGAAGGTTGCTGTGTCAGGTTGCGGAATCAGACTCCAGAGGCTGGTGACGGACGGAGGGGTGGCTGGAACCAGCAACCAGATGGCTCCGAACACACAAATCAGATATCTCCATTTCGGTGCCAAATATTTGCCGAGGGCATAGTGAAGAAGAATTAATCCAAGGACAACCAGCGATGACCGAACCATCTGTTCCTTCACGATCTGCAGAAAGTCGAGAAGCTCTATCATGACTTTTCCCCCTTCTTTCGATCAAGGATTTCCTGAAGCCGGTCGATTTCCGATTCACTCAAGTCAGCGTCTTCAATCAAAGACGCCATCATCGGAGCCGTCGCGCCACGGAAAACCCGCCGGAGAAGATCGCGGGTGAGATCTTTCAGGCAAACCTTCCGGTCTACATTGGCGGAATAGAGATTGGTTCGACCTATTTTCAGAACCGTGACTACATCTTTTGAAGTCAGCCTCGTGAGGTAGGTATTGATCGTTTTGGGATTCCGGGATTGATCATTCGGAAGTAACTCAACAATCTCCGCCAGACCGAGAGGTTCCTCCGCATCCCAGAGTATAATCATCACTTCCCATTCCGCTTTTGATATCGGTGGTAATTCCTTCGCCATCTCTTTCGCCTACATTTGTAGGAGAAGAATTACATGTGTAGGACGTTTGGGCAAGGAAAATATTTTTCGGAAAGGTTGGGAGGATAGGAAAAACGCTACTCGTACTCCCACTTCATGATCCAGGGATCACCCATTTCTTTCTGGAAGGCTTTGAGTTTTTCCTGATATTCGGCCAGCTTTTCCGCGTAATCGGGATCGCCGGAGAGGTTGTTCGCTTCGTGGGGATCGTCGCTGATTTTGAAGAACTCAAATTTGGGGCGGTTGATGTATTCGCCTACAGTCCGCTGCCCGTATGGTGCATCGAGAGATTTTTGATATTGCGCCTGAAAACTGCTCGCGGCCCACAGGTCGGAGGCAAAAGGATAGGGGAGTCCGTTGGCGATGTTCCAGATCAGTTTGTATTCTTTGTCCCGGACGACGCGCATAGGGTAATACATCTGAATTTCATGGAAAGTGTGTGAGGCGAAAATTGTATCCCAGTGTTCGGCATCGGGTTTTCCGAGTATGGGTAGCCAGGATTTTCCGTGGTAGGATTCCAATCCCTTGCGAGGGCCGCGATTTTCGCTCATTGCGTAGGGTTTGTCTTTCCAGAATTTATTGGGTTCGACCCACTTTTTGGGGCGGTTCTTCTCTTTGTCGAGACCACCGGCAAAATCGAGGATGGACGGAGTGATGTCGATGTGGCTGATCATTCCTTCGTGCTTCACACCGCGGTTTTCTTCATACGGATTGCGCACCACAAACGGAACCCGCAAGCCGCCTTCATATACAGTGGTTTTGCCGCCACTGAAGGCCATGCCGTGGTCGGAGGTGAAGATAAACATCGTTTTGTCCCAGAGACCCTCGCCTTCGAGGATTTCTTTCAGTTTGGCAACGCCCTGGTCGATGCGGGAAACACTCTGGTAATACTGGGCCAGCTCTTCGCGGGTTTCGGGAGAGTCGGTGAGGAACTTCGGAATCGGAACCTCGGCGGGATCATAGAAAACTTCTTCTACTCCGGGGAAGGAGCCGTCGTTGGGTTTGTTGCCGAAAAGATCGGGTTTCAACTCACTGGGGGAATTTTCATCTTTGCCGCCGCCGCGGTGCGGATCCGACATTCCGAAATACAGGAAGAAAGGCTTGTCCGAATCTTCGGAAATAAAATCCTTCACCTTGTCAGCCATTTCGATCGGGCTGCGGGAATTGGCTTTGAAATATTTGTCAAAATGAAACACCTCTTCGGGGGCCACGTGATATTTACCGATCTGGGCTGTGCGATAACCTTCGTTGGCCATGACGCGGGGCATGGAGAAACTGACGACATTGTGCCAGCTGGAAAATTTGTGATAGGCGTGAGCGTGACCGTATTGCCCGTTGGCGTGGTTATGCAGTCCGGACATCACTACCGACCGACTCGCCGAGCAGCTCGCTGTTGTCGCGAACGCATTCAGGAACATGGTGCCATCCGCAGCTAACGCATCAATGGCCGGAGTTTTTGCCACTGGATCTCCGTAGCAGCCAAGGGTGGGTGATTCGTCATCAGTGATGAAAAAGATCACGTTTTTCTCAGCTGAGACCCCGAGTGACGCGGTAGTGGCTAGCATTAGCAAAATTCGAATTAACATGCCGTGACTTTCTCCATATCAGCTGTTCCGGTCAAGATGCGAAACTGCGGGTAAAACCGGATTCTGCACGGTTTGATTTTGCCGAATCTTGCAAAGTGCAACGCGCTTGTTCTAAAATTTTGGGACCCGGCGGGAAATTTCCAGTAGCGGTTCGGGTGGCAGGGCGGCTCCTGGGCTTCTCAAAGCCCGATGACCCGGCCCTGGCATGAATGATGGTCGGTAGAACAGGTATGGACAAAGAAGAGAAGATCAAAGCGATGAACAATCATTTGGAGCAATTCAAGCAAATGTCATTTCGCGCCAAAGCCCGGATCGAAAGGCTTGCCGAATTGTCACTGGTGATTGAGGACGATCTGAAATTTAACAGCTTCGCAGATCGGGTCAGCGAACTCTTCGGAATTTCCAACCAGTTCGAGGAGCAGCTTGAGCAACTGATTAACGATTATGAAATCGCCCGAAACCGGGTCGCTCTCGACGAAGAACCGGAGTAACAGATTAGTAGTCGTTTGAACGGGCCTTACTCATGGCGCTGATTTCAGCATCCATGAGTTTCTTCAGTCTTTTAACTTTCGAAACAGATCCGGTTGTATCGATTTGATTGTGCATTTCGCGCGGATCCACGGAAAGATTATATAGTTCATCGGCACCCTGTAGGTTGGGGTAGTGGATATATTTCCAGTCGCCTTCGCGCATCATCTGCCAGGAGGGAAACGAGCGGCTGGATTTTTCCATAAAATATTCGGCTACGAATGATTTTCTCCACTCGAAAGGTTCACCCTTCGTTGCACCAAATAAAGGTAGTAGAGATTTGCCTTGAATTACTGTAGGCACTTCGAGGCCTGCCAACTCAAGAAAAGTCGGCGCAAGGTCGATGTTAAGAACGAATTGATCACTCCCCGAGTCAGCCTTTATCAAAGCCGGGTAACGAATTAACAACGGAATACGAATCGATTCTTCAAAAGCCACACGCTTCTGATTGAAAACTCCGTGTTCGCCCTGCAGGAAACCGTTGTCGCTGGTGAACACGATCAGGGTCTCATCAAGGATGCCGCGCTTTTCGAGCATGTCAAAGATCAGGCCTACACCGTCGTCTACTGATTGTAGAGAGCTCATTTGATCGCGGATGTTTGATTCAGGATCTTTCCCGCGACCCCAGCGGGGCTCCTGGGGTTCTGGAAGCCGATCCAGATTTTCGATAGTTTCGAATCGTGCCTTACCCGGATTGGTGAAGGGGAGCGGTTTTCGATTTGCACGTGCGTGAGCGGTAGGTTGATCGCTAAGATCATCCTCCGCGCTCAGTGGCGGGACGTAGCGGAAGTCAGTGTAGTTTTCCTCATGCCGCTTTGCGGGCAGGTAGGGAATGTGTACTGCTTTATGAGACAGATAGAGTAGGAAGGGGCGGTCGGATTTGGGGTCTACAGATTCCCCGATGAAATCGATCGCTTTTTCATTCAGATAGTCGGTCATGTAGCCGCTTAATTGAATGCGCTGGCCGTTATCATTTACTACCGGATCTCTATACTGGCCCTGACCTTTGAAGCTGATCCAATCGTCGAAACCCGGTCGTCTCGTGTCATCGAAACCCATGTGCCATTTACCAATGAATCCGGTTCGAAATCCGGCGCGCCGCAAAATTTGCGGAAAAGTAATCAGGCGATCCCCGAGAATACCTATGCCGTTGGTATCGATGTTGTATATACGGTGCGTGCTCGCATACAAACCCGTCAGAAAGCTGGCCCGACTCGGTGAACAGATCGGTGTAGTGACATAGGCATTTTTGAAATTGATTCCTTCCGACGCGAGTCGCTCAATATTCGGTGTGCGAATGTGGGGGTTGCCGTTGCAGGCGAGGCCGTCGTAGCGCAGATCGTCTGCGATGATGAATACGATATTCGGTGGAGTTGCCGCCCGGGCGCTCGTCGAAATCGCAAGAATAGAGAGTAGTAGTAAGCGGAACCTCATTGTACCCTGTTAGGTCCGGGGTTGTACCCTGTTGACAGGGCTGTCAGGAATCGAATCCATCCATAGGGCCCAGCATTTCGAGATTCAGAGCCCAATCAAGAAGGTTCTTACTGTCGCTCCATACACCGGCGTTGGTGTCTTTGATGACCACCGAGATGCGGTGTTCGCCTCCGATATTCGCGCTGCAAACCAGGCATTTTCCGGCTGCATAGGTAAAGCCGGTTTTCATGCCGTTGCAGTGTTCCCACTCGCGGAGGATCCGGTTGGTGTTGGTTAGGAGCAGAGAGCGGTCGTCGTTGAAGTGAAAGCGATAGCTCTTTTGTTTCACAATGTCGCGAATTTCGGGGTTTTGATATGCTTCAAAGGCAACGATACCGATATCCCGGGCGCAGGAATACTGGCCCGGAGCGGGCAGTCCGTGCGGGGTTTTGAAGTTGGAATTGATCAAACCGATCTTTTTGCCCATCAGATTCATTTTTTGACAAAAAGCTTCAACGGAACCGGCGTTATCGATGGCTAAAGCGGCGGCGAGGTCATTGCCACTGCGAACCAGAAGAGCGGTGAGCAGCTGGCGTCTGGTGTATCGTTCGCCGGTTTTGATTCCAACAACGGTGGGTTCGACTTGGGTGGCTTCCCGCGGGACAACCACGATCTCATCCAGACTGCCTTCGGCGCAGATTACCAGAGCAGTCATTAACTTCTGCGTGCTGGCTACCGGAGTTGCAGCGGTGGCGTTTTTGGTATGAAAAAACTGCATCGTGCGCCCGTCGAGAACAGCTGCATACCGGGCATAAACAGAGGGAGCCTTCTCTCCCCGCCAAACTTGCGGAGGCGGAAGTTGCTCCCTTTTGCGGACAGTAGCTTCCCTTTCAAGGAGTGATTCCTCGATCTGGCGAATCATCTTTTCCCGTTCGGAAGCCTTGGATTCTCTCTCAATGAGGGCTTCCTCCCGCTGGGAAAGGGCTTCCTCCCGCTGTTTCATGGCTCTCATCCGGAGGGAGAGCTGATCGCCGATTTTTTCGAGCATATCGATCCGGACCGCCTGGTTTTTCGGTGGTTTGGAAAGTGCGACTTTCTTTTTGGGTGGTGGAGACGTGCTGGTGACGGCCATTTCCACTTCTTGCGGTTTTTCTTCGCCGGATTCTGTCGCTTTGACTGCTTCTTCCTCCTGAGATTTGGAAAGGGCATTGGGGGCCTGCTCGTAGAGAGGATTCAGGGAGGGGAGGCGGACAGGTTTGAGAGGCCGGAGAGCAGTTCCGGAAGCCGGGACGGTAGTTGAGCTCGCGGAGGTGCCCGGGCTGGAAAAGCTGGGGGTTGGCACGGTCAACGATCCGGACTGCGCGATGAGTTCCTCTCCACAAAAGGAGAGAAAGACCACAGAGAGGATCTTTGTGAGTTTAGATAAATTCATCGATGGACACGGAAAGTAAATTATTACAGCAAAACGCTCCAGCATCAAAGAACTTAGTTGGCCGAAATCGACAAACGACGAAGGAATTCCATTAACATATCATTGAATTTTAAGATTTATATGGCTAGCTCCACAATTCCCGCCAATAGTACCCTCCGGGATATTAGGTCTGCTGATTTTCGGCAGATTGGGATCTCTCCTCATAAAACGTTACGCAACACACCAAATCTGACAGATGAAAGTCATCGCAATCGCTAACCAAAAGGGTGGCGTGGGTAAAACCACGACCTCCGTTAATCTGGGAGCAGCACTCGCCGAGAAAGGACAAAGAGTTATCGTTGTGGATATGGATCCACAGGCCAACTCCACCAGTGCCCTGGATTTCAATCCGGGGGATCACCCCAGCATCTATCAGCATCTCATCTCGCGGGACAGCAATATCGGGGAGCTTTTGCTCGACACAAAGTACGAAAACCTGAAGCTGATCCCCTGCGATATGGACCTCGCAGGCTGTGAGATCGAAATGGCGAAAGATGACGACCATCTCGTACGTCTACGTAACATTATACAACCTTTTAAAGAGTCCGATCCGGCAGACTACCTCCTTATGGACTGTCCGCCTTCGCTGGGAGTTATTATGACTTCCGCTCTCGCCGCTGCCGATGAACTGCTTGTTCCTCTGCAGTGCGAATATTTCGGGCTCGAAGGACTTTCAAAAATCGTCGGAATTCACGAAGAAATCAGAAATTCGGGTGCCAACCCGAATGTCATTCTCGAAGGGATCGTAATGACCATGGCTGATGCAAGGACCAACCTTTCATCGCTGGTTATCAACGATGTTCGCCGTTATTTCCCCGAAATCACTTATGAAACAGTGGTGCCGCGGAATATCAGACTCGGGGAAGCTCCGAGTTACGGCCAATCAATTCTCGAATACGCTCCCACCTGCTCAGGTGCTATTGCCTACCGCAATCTCGCTGAGGAGTTTCTTCAACGAAGAGCGTCCTAGAGTGTCCATGATTCTGTCAGTGTTTTCGGAGGCGAAAAGTTAAAATTGCTGTATTTTCAATATTTATAAATTTTATTGACAGGATTAGTCATGGTTAAATGGATTCTCAAAACAATCGTTGGTAATAAGAATCAGCGTGAAATCAAAAAACTTCTGCCGTTGGTAGACCGGATTAATGAGATTGAAGAAGCTCTTCAATCGGAACCGGAGAGTATTTTACTGGAGAAATCGAAGGGATGGAAAGATTATCTCGACCGCTATCGGATCGAACTCGATTTCTACAGCCCCCGCCTGTTAAGGCATCACGATGATGAGACGAATCGCGAAATTCTGCTCGGCTGGGCGAAGCGCTTCGAAAATCTCGCCGATGATTTTTCCAAAGCGAAGATTTTCGTAAAGCCCGATGAAGTCGCGGAAATTCCCAATGATCAATTGGTGGAATACATCATCACTGCGCAGGAGGATTTTAACGAGATTAAAGAGGATTTCCCCGAACTGCGGAAGAAGTATCTCGAAGAAATCCTGCCGGAAGCTTTTGCCGTGGTGAAAAACGCTGCCCGCCGCCTTTGTGGCACGGAGTGGATCGTTTGTGATCAGCCGGTGAAATGGGAGATGGTTCATTTTGATGTCCAGCTCATCGGCGGAATGTCTCTGCACAAGGGATTCATCGCAGAAATGGCGACTGGTGAGGGTAAAACCCTTGTCGCGACGCTGCCGGTGTTTCTCAATGCACTGACCGGACTGGGTGTCCATGTGGTGACAGTGAATGATTATCTGGCCCGACGGGATGCCGAGTGGATGGGGCACCTTTTTGAATACCTCGGACTGACTGTGGGCTGTATCCAAAACAATCAGGAAAAAGAGGATCGCAGGGCGCAATATCAGAAAGATATCACCTACGGAACGGCCAGTGAATTCGGCTTCGATTACCTGCGCGACAACGGGATGGCGCAGAGCAGAATGGAACAGGTCCAGCGCTCTCACTATTTCTGTTTGATTGATGAGGCTGACTCCGTGCTGATTGACGAAGCCAGGACGCCGTTGATTATCTCCGGACCGGTTATTCAGCGTGGTGAACAACAGTTCGACCGCTACAAATCCGGAATTCAGGCCCTCTACCGCAAGCAGTCATCCCATTGTAACGAACTGGCAGCTGATGCCAAAAAACTCGTCGAAGAAGGTGAGTTGGACGAGGCCGGAAATATTTTCTATAAGATCAAACTCGCCCAACCCAGGAACAAGGCTCTGATGAAGGCCATGGAGGATCCTGAAATCCGGAAGTTGATCGACAAAGCGGAACTCGAATTTTACCGCGATCCTCAGAAAAAAGCTCTGTTCGCACTCAAAGAGGAAGTTTTCTTTACCGTCGACGAAAAGCAGCACGAGGCGGAATTGACGGAAAAAGGTCGCCAATTCCTCAGTCCGGACGATCCGGAAGCATTTGTACTTCCCGATCTCGCCTCGGCATTTTCCGTGATCGAAGGTGACTCCAGTCTTTCTCCCGAACAGGTGGCGAAAAAGAAGGCGGAAGTTCAGGAGAAGATGAATAATCAGGCCGAGCGGATGCACACCATCTCTCAGCTTCTTAAGGCCTTTACCTTGTATGTGAAGGACAAAGACTATCTTGTTCGCGACAACAAGGTCATGATTGTCGACCAGAACACAGGTCGTGAAATGGCCGGGCGCCGCTGGTCGGATGGACTTCACCAGGCGGTCGAAGCGAAAGAGGGCGTCACGATTGAGGGGGAAACCCAGACCTACGCGACGATCACGATCCAGAATTACTTCCGTCTCTACGAAAAAATCGGCGGTATGACCGGAACGGCGGAAACGGAAGCTGCAGAATTCCACGACATCTATAAAACGGACGTCATGGTCATCCCGACGAACCGTCCTATCGCCCGGATCGATAAGAACGACAAGATTTTCAAGACCCAGCGTGAAAAATTCAAGATGGTTATCGAAACCATCAAAGAAGCTCACTACAAAGGTCAGCCGATCCTTCTCGGAACGGCCAGTGTGGAGTCGTCGGAGGTTCTTTCCCGGATGTTAAAGCGGGAAAAAATCCCGCACAGCGTGCTGAACGCCAAATACCACATGCAGGAGGCTGAAATCGTGGCCCGGGCCGGTAAAAAAGGCGCTGTCACCGTGGCTACCAACATGGCGGGCCGGGGAACGGATATTAAACTCGACGAGGAGGTAAAAGAACTCGGCGGGCTTTTCGTGATCGGGACCGAGCGCCACCAGAGTCGTCGAATCGACCGCCAGCTGCGGGGACGTTGTTCGCGTCAGGGTGACCCGGGGGTTTCGACATTCTTTGTCAGTTTCGAAGACGAGTTGATGATGCAATTCGGTGCCGCTGACCGGATGACCAAAATGATGGAGCGGTTCGGCCTCGAAGAAGGGCAGGAACTCGAACACCCCTGGTTGAATAAATCGGTGGAAAACGCGCAGAAAAAGGTCGAGCAGCGCAACTACATGGGCCGGAAAAACATCCTCGAATACGATGATGTGATGAATAACCAGCGGTCTGTTGTTTACGGGTACAGGAACGAGGTGATGAACACCGAAGATCCGCATCAACTCGTTATCGATATCATCGAGGAGTCAGTTCCCAACAAGCTGGAGGAATTTTATGATATCGATTCCGGAAACATCGACTGGGAAAGTGCTCTTGCCTGGTTGAACTCCGTGATCCCGCTCGGCCTCTCGGCTGACGACGGCTTTGCTGATCGTACTACCGAAGAAAATGTCGATATCGTAATCGACAAAGCCAAAGCAGCCTACAATTTGAAGTGCGCCCACGAGGATCCCGAAATTCTCGAAGATCTGGAGCGCTTTGTCATTCTCAACAGCGTCGATCATCTCTGGCAGGAGCACCTCTACGAAATGGACGGCCTGCGCGACGGTATTTCCAACTACCGCCACGCTCAGAAGGATCCCCTCGTGGAATACAAAGTGGCTGCCTACGATCTGTTTGTCGGATTGATGAATGAAATCAAAGCCGAGGTTCTTCAGCATTTGTTCACCACGACGGCATCGCTGCGGACCTCGGAAGACTTCGGTCGCCTCATGCAAAGTATGCAGAAACTGAGTCGTCCCGATGTTTTGGCCGATCTTGCTGCCGGAAACAAAGAAACCGCCGCGGGAATTGTGGCGGAAACCAATCTGGAACAGCCGAGAATCGAGATCCCCAAAACCGTAAAGAGGGATCAACCCAAAGTGGGTCGGAATGATCCCTGTCCTTGCGGTAGCGGTAAAAAATTCAAGCAGTGTTGCGGTAAAATATGACCGCAATCATCGCTCTCGCGGTAGTCGGAATCGCACTGCTTCTTGCCGAGCTGGTGCTTCCGGGCGGGATTGTCGGCGTGGGCGGGATTATTTGTCTGTTGGCGGCGGTGACGCTGACCTTTGTGAATTACGGGGCGATGGCAGGTGCCATTGCCCTCGTTGCCGTGATGGTATTCGGCGTAATTATCACTGCGTTGTGGATCAAAAATTTCCACCGGCTTCCGTTCACCCGCCAGCTGGTGCTCAATCAATCGATCGACGATTCAAGTGAAGAACTCTGGCTCGATTCGCTGGTAGGAAAAGAGGGCGTCACTCTCACCAAAATTTCCCCGTCCGGTCATGCAGAATTCGACGGGGAAAAAGTCGATGTGATGACCGAATCCGGGAAGATCGACAAAGGCAAAACTGTCAAAGTCATCAAAACCCGGGGGCCCAGTATTTTCGTCGAAGAGGTAAGCGTGTGAGCCGACTTAACAGGGTACAGTCCTGGACCTAACAGGGTACAGTTTTGTATCTAACAGGGTACAGTCGACCGGAACGCGGTCTCTGCTACAGGCCTGATACAGCCAGCGCTCTCGCTATATCGCCAATCATGAGAGTGACTCCGGGGTGATCTTTTTCCCATTCCTCAAGCCTTTCGCCAAGTGTTTTCCAGCGACCGGAAAGGTGGCCGTCCATCAACTCTTCGTTGTCCAGATCCACGGCGGTGCTCTCGATTTCGTCTCCGATCAAAACCCTGCCGGGATATTGCTCATCTTCCCTGATCCGGGCATCGAGACGTTCGAGGGCTGCGACGATTTCGGAATGATCGCGGCCTGTCGATTCCATCGACGTTTTCAGTTTATCAATTTTATCTTTCATGGCCTTGTTTTAACCTGCTTCTTTACCCTGTCCGGGTCAACTTGAACCGGTTTATATTTTCTTGATCACCGGAGTGTGTCCCACATTCCGGCTCACCAAATGGTACGCTCCGGAGGCATCGGCAAGACTGGTGAAAAATCCATCGGAAATCACATGATACATGCCCCGTTGATCCTCGACGACTTTGCTGGGCGCACCTTTGGAGGTCAATTTCAGGGAAAGCATCTTAGCCTGCACGATATTGTTGTAAGTGGCAAATTCGAGGAAGTAGATCCCGGTTGGTGAAGACGGGGGGCCGACGGTTTTTCGCTGACTGCCCGTTTCGGGGCGGGGAACTTCGGCCCGAGTGGGCGGAATGCTCGGCAGCGCCTGGCTCCGGGCGGCCGGATGGCTGAGCAAGGTGATGTTCACCATAGTCCGCGCCCCCGGTTGCATGCCCAGCATTGACGCTGATGCGCGTGTTAGGATAACTCCCGTACTGGACCCGGTCCAACGTTCATTGATGAGCACATCGATAGCCATCTGGTTGCCCAAATTGACGATTCGCACCACTGTCCCCGGTGGGATAGTGGCGTGCCCGGCCGTGAGACGGTCGTGCCGGAATATTTCCCCGTTGGACAGTTTTCGCCCATGTAGATGGTCGGGATAGACGAAAGCCTGGCTGGCGTGGCCTGGCACCGCGGGCAGCAGACCGCTGAAGGCAATTAGTAGAAGAGATACTGCGAGGCTGAAAAGCGTTGTTTTCGAAGGAACTGGAATCATTGGAATATTTTTCAATTATTGTCATTCAGGTGCCTCCATCCCCGTTTTCCACTTTGTCTAAGAAACAAATCCTGGAGCCGTGGAAGTATGAGGGGAAGGGGCATCCTGGTTGTGGGTTATTTTTCGGATAATCACAGAACTGATTCGTCAGACTCGACATAAATTTCGTCCCTGTTTGATTTTCCGGTCGGGGAGAAAATTTAACATATAAGCTTGATTAAGTCATATTTAATATTTAAATTTAATAAAAATTTCTGGAAACATGATCGAAGCCCACAAACTTTTATTAACTTTGACTGTCGCTGTATTGGGAATGGGTTCCGCAGCAGCGGCTGATTTCACAACTGTGGTGATCGATGCCGGACACGGCGGTCATGATCTCGGTGCGGCGGAATCTAAAGTGTATGAGAAACACATTAACCTGGATGTTTGTCGCCGCCTCGAGAGGACCCTGCGCGAGAACGGGCTCAAAGTTGTGATGGTGCGATCAAAAGACAATTTTGTGACGCTCAGCGAAAGAGCGAGTATTGCCAACAAATACCGGAAGTCGATTTTTGTGAGTATTCACTTCAATCACAGTTGGAAAAATACCGTGAGCGGTATTGAAACGTATTACTACGGGTCGCAGGGCGGCAAGCTGGCCCGGTATGTGCAGGATGATTTGATCGAGGGAGTTGAAGCGGTAGACCGCGGAGTGAAAAAAGCCAGCTTTGCCGTTCTCAGAAGAACTCACGCTCCGGCTTGTCTTGTCGAGGGGGGCTTTGTTTCCAACGCAATTGAGCGCGATGCCATGATGGAAGGTAAGCGCCGACAAATTATTGCTGACAGCATCGCAAAAGGGATTTTGAACTACAAAAACCGGTAGTATCGTTCGGCATGGTCGTGACCTGCCAACAAATGCAGTCCGCAGAAGCCCGCCTGTTTGCCGACGGGACTCCGGCGGAGCCGCAGATGAATCAGGCCGGGCACCGCTGTGCTGAGGCAATCAGGAAAACAGAGAGTGAACCCGGAAGGGCCACTCTCTTTTGCGGTAGCGGCAACAACGGTGGCGATGCTCTGGTCGTCGGAACCTGGCTGCGAAAGTGGGGCTGGCAGGTCGGTGTGAAATTTTCCCATCCGCCGGTTAACCGAACGGAATTGTCCCGGAAAAAGCTGCGTGAGTTTGAAGCCGTTCCGGACGGGGCCGGGGGAGAATGTAGAATTCTGGTGGACGGGTTGCTGGGTATCGGTGCGAAAGGCGCATTGCGGGATTCTGTCAGTGAACTCGCCGCTGAAATGAACCGGATCCGTGAAGAAGAATCCGCCCGCACCTTTGCGATAGATATCCCTTCCGGTGTCGACGGCGATACCGGTGAGATCTACGGAGGGGCCGTCAAGGCGGATCATACTCTGACGATTTGTGTCCCCAAGCAGGGATTACTGTCGGAGAGATCGATCAATCACGTCGGTAGACTGCACCTGATACCGTTACCGGAAATTCCGGTAGAGGAGGGCGACAGCTCTCTGACTCTGCTTTGTCCGGAAACCCTGCACAGTTGTTTTCCAACCAGAGAATTTGATACTCACAAAGGGAAAGCCGGGCGGGTAACGATAGTAGCCGGCTCACGCGGGTTAACCGGGGCTGCGGTCCTGTCTTCACTGGGCGCGCTTCACAGCGGGGCGGGATTGGTTTCCGTTTTTGTGCCGGAAGAAATCTATACCATAGTCGCGTCTCAGGCACCGGTAGATGTGATGGTGCGACCCTACGGGCAATCTATCGAACAAATCGTGAATCACCCGGCGGATGTGATGGCAATCGGTCCCGGTCTCGGCAGCGAAGTAAACAATGAACTGCTGGAATTTGCCGCGGCCGGGGATACAAAAATGGTCCTCGATGCCGACATGTTAAACTGGCTCGCCTCGAAACCCGATCTGTTGTCCGGGTTTCCGGCAGGCAAAAGAGTTTTAACTCCTCATCCCGGGGAATTGGCCAGACTTTCATCCATAGAAGGTGACCGTATCAATACTGCCCGGACACTTGCCGAAAAGTGGAACGTTACTCTTCTCTACAAAGGAGCCCGCACGGTGATTGCCACACCGGGAACTTTCACAACAGTCAATTCCACCGGTACTCCATCAATGGCGAGTGGAGGGATGGGCGATGTGCTCACCGGGATGGTCGCCTCCCTGGCCGCACAGGGCTTGTCGCTGCATAATGCGGCCGGCGCGGGAAGCTGGGCTCTCGGCAGGGCGGCGGAACTCACTCCGAAAGCGGTTACCGCACGGAAAGTCGCCGAAACGTTGGGCACGGCTTTGCAGGAATTGTAGGACCGGTTTCGGGCTTAAACACAATCGCGTAGTCCCGCAAATAGTATTTGCTGAGTCAATTGTTTCTGGCACCTTTTTCTATTGGCTCATAACGCGCCAATACCCAAACAAACAGAAAATAGCAGAACTATGAAAAAGCTGATTGCATTTGCCTCTTTGACGTTACTCGTCGGGGCAGCGTACGCCGGTTGCGGCACGAAAATACCGGTCGAAGGTGAACTTTCCAAATACGATGAAGAGACCAAGGAATTGACCGTAGGTAAGAGTAAGGTCACTTTAATGGCCAGTGCTTCGATTAAAGATGCCGGTGGTTCCAGAGCTAAAATCGAAGACCTGATAGGCAAAATGGTGGTCGTTTCCACGGATAAACACACGAAAAAAGGGGAATCGGTTTCCGTTCAGGCGGATGAAGGAGCTGACGAAAAGAAATCATCAGCTGCTGACAAACCGAAGGAGATGAAGTCGAACATGTTGGCTGAATCTCAGGAATGGACCAATTCGTCCGGTGTTTCGATTGTTGCCGCGGTCCAGAAAGTGGAAAACGGTAAAGTGTACTTCATCAAAGATGGCAAGTCGATTCCTTACGAAGTATCGAAGTTGTCTCAGGATACGATCGACCGGCTCAAAGCCATTGTGAAAGAGAAGCAATAGTCCAGCGTTACTTCCACACCATACTCTCCCCCACACGGATCGAACCGTATCTCGCGTGTATTCACGTGAGACGGTTCTTTTTTTGTTTCAAAGCTCACCTGCATGGCGCGACATCTCCAGAGATTTGGACAGGACGGCAGGTTTCGCTGATTTTTTGATTGGAACAGATTTCGGGACTTTAGCGTGAGCTTTTCCGGCCGGGATATGATCCGACACAGGCAACCTGTCCTCGTCACTTTCGAACTGGGCGTCGAGCAGGCTTACGTGCATTCTAAGGGAAAACAAAAGAATCGAAACTCCGCCCAAACCGGCATAGATGGTGATGCCCATTGCGAGAAATGAGGGAACCTTTATCCCGAGAACCAGCCCGGCGAAGGCTACCACAGCAAGCGGGAAAGCAACCCCAACAGGTGGATTGAGGGAGCTTTGTCTGCAATTTTTTGCGAAGTGGGCAGACCATGTATCCACGGGGTGGCCCGGATTGTTAATCGATTCCATGTGTGTTCGTGTGTTCCGGCAAGATCTTCAGACTCGACTGAAAAGGAGAGTTTTTAAAACTTAATTCTTACTTATGATAAGTTTCTCATAAAATTTAATAAGTTCAAATCGAATCCTTAATAATTTTTAAAAACTTCCCAAAATGCTTTAACTTCAGGGGCTGGACAAAGTCGTAGCGTCTATAAGGTTGTCAGCATGAGAATGTTGTCGTTCGGGATCATAGGAATACTGCTGAATCTGTATGTAGCGGGCTACTCTGTGGCGGTAGAGAAGAGTAATATCGTGGTCTATCTTTCTGACGATCATTCGCAGTTCGACTCAAGTCTTTACGGCAATCCCAACATCCCAACCCCTCAATTCGAGATTCTGGCCAAAGACGGGATTACATTGACGCATGCTTTCGTAGCTTCCCCTTCCTGCGCTCCCAGTCGCGCCGCGATGCTCACCGGTTTGATGCCTGCCCGGAACGGTGCGAGGGCAAATCACACCGCTCCCGGTGACGAAATACATGTGTTGATTGGTGATCTTCAGACGGCGGGGTATGAAGTGGCCGCATTCGGCAAGGTAGCTCACGGTAAACTGGCCAACAGGTTTGGTTTTGATCACATCGGAAAAAGTCGCGACATCGACCGGTTGGGAAAAGAGGTAAGCGCCTGGCTGGCGAAGCGGGATTCTGAAAAACCGCTATGTTTGTTTGTGGGAACATCCAATCCCCATGTTCCCTGGCCGGGCGACAGTGATTTTGATCCTGACGATGTGGAATTTCCCCCGCATCATCTCGATACCCCGGAAACAAGACGGCATCGGGCAGCCTACTACCAGGAAATCAAAGATCTCGATACATTTCTCGGTGAACTTAGAGGGGTAGCAGACCAATATCTCGGTAGCGATACGCTGTTTATCCATACCAGTGATCACGGCTCCCAATGGCCTTTCGGAAAGTGGAATCTTTATGACTATGGTATCCGGGTACCGTTTATCGCGTCGTGGCCCGGTCACATTAAGGCGAATACTGTGAGTGACGCAATGGTTAGCTGGATCGACCTGATGCCAACGCTAATTGAAGCCGTCGGTGGCACAGCACCCGGCGGTTTGGACGGGCGTTCTTTTCTGCCGGTTCTGTTGGGGCAGACAGACTCTCACCGTGGCGAAATCTTTACTACACATACCGGGGACGGAACCAAAAATATATATCCTGTTCGCAGTATTCGAACCCGGAAGTGGAAACTGATTCATAATTTGCGACCGGATTTCGCGCATACCAACCATTCCGATCTCGACCGGAAACCGCGGGCAGGTGCCTACTGGACGGAGTGGGCCCATTTGGCCCGAACCGATCCGGAAGCCAGGAAACTGATCGATCGATACTATAAGCGACCGGAATGGGAATTATATAAAGTAAGTGAAGATCGGTGGGAGCAGCAGGACCTTGCTGCGGACCCGGCTCATGCCGAAGTACTCCGTGATCTGAAACACAGGCTGGCGGCATGGATGGAAGCTCAGGGTGACACCGGCTTTGTGCACAGCGAACCGCGCCTCTTGTCCCGTCCGGAGACATGGCACCCCGATCAGTTTCCGGCTCAACAACCGGGTAAATAAGTTTCGACTATGAAAATTGCCGATCCGCTTGCCTTCTTTGCCCGCGTAATTACCGCGGTGGTTGGGTTAAGTTTCCTATTGGGAATTTGGTATTTGGCTAAGGACGGATTTTTCAAAGGAGGAGGTTGGCTTTGGCCGGCGATAGGCGGGATGCTGTTGTTGGGGATGCTGCCGCTTTTCGGTTTACTGGCGAAGCATCGGAATCAGGGAGTTCTCGTTTTATGGTGCCGCCGGTTTTCCGAGTCTCATTTGGAAGTAGGCAAAAAGAACCGGTGGATTTGGGCCGTCATTTCCGAGGCCTGTCGGGGTGTTGCAGTTCCAGTGACCATTCGGGACCGAAGCATGACGGGCTCTCAAAGTGTCGGCAGATCGATCCAAAATCCGCTTTCTGTAGTTTTGATTTTTATCGCCACTCCTCTGTGGCTGTGGGGGATGCTTTGGGTGTTGGGCTTTGTCGACGGCAGTCTTCCCGAATTTCTCGTCTGTATGGGCGGGTTGGTTGTCTATGTATTCATATTTCGCGGCATTGCATATCTTGTTGGATTGGTGACTACTACCATGGCCAGTCATTTGGGAGATCCAGAATCTATAGTCGAACGGTTGCGGATGATTCGGAAAAAGCGGTGGTATAGGAGAGAATTGGATGCGTTGCGTTGCACGGATGAAAACTGGAAAGACTGCATTTCCGCTGTTTTGGGGGAGGTGGATTTCGTAATCATTGACAACATAGACTCAAGCAAAAGTATCGAGTGGGAAATCGGGCAAAGTATCTCTCGGCTTGGAACGGACCGGGTTGTAATGCTGGTCAGGGAAGGCACAGAAGTCCCCTCAGAAGTTGCAGCGGTATTCTTTGACAGCGAAAGGGCCGACCGGGAAATTGATTCACTGCACAGCACCTGGGGCGACGACGATTTTGGAGAGGGCACCGAAACCGGAGAGTATGGAAAAGAGCTGTCTGCGATGATTCGGGAAAAAATCACGGCAGTAAGCTCTCAGTCCGGCCCCGCCGGGAATCTATCCGGTGATTGACCGAACGGTTTGGTCGCGTAGTATCCAATTATGATGGCTAAACCTTTGTTTGTTCTCACATTTGCTTTGTTTATCTTTGCTTTCCCGTCGGCAAAAGGCGGTGAGATCCTGCTGAAGGACGATTTTTCCGATGCTAAAGATTCTGTTCGCCGGGCAAGTCGCGGCGACTGGACGTTTTCCGATGGCATCGCGTCCTGCACTCAGGATGACGAACTCTATAAGAAATACAAAGATCACGGACCGATTATTTTTTACGATTTGGCCCACAAAGATGCCTCGATCAGTTTTTCGTTTAAAGCTACGGATGCAAAGTCAGTGGTTTTTACAGCGAATGGTGACAAAGGCCACGTATTCCGCTTCGTCATGTCCTCCAAAGGACTCAGCGTTCGGGCTTTTCCGCCGGATTCTGAAACCAAATCGATTGCCACGGGCCGGGAGCCGGATGTGCAGCTGAATTCCGGGCAGTGGACTGAAGTTTCCGTCCAGCTGAAAGGGGATTCCGCTACGATCAAAATTGGCGACAGTTTCGAGAAAACCTACCAACACGCTTCCTACGATCTGCCGAAAAAGAATCTCAGTATCGGATTCGCATTCGGTTCGATCAGCGTAAAGAACTGGGTGGTCACGAAGTGAGTGCTTCTCTATCAATGCGCACTTCAGACTTCGATTTTGACCTTCCGCCTGAGCTGATCGCGCAGCGGCCGCCGGAAAACCGGGGTGACTCGCGAATGATGGTGATCCATCGCGATACCGGGGAGATCGAACACCGCCGGTTCGCAGATTTTGAGTCTTTTCAGGCTGCGGGGGATCTGTTTGTCTTTAATGATACCCGTGTGGTTCCGGCACGCTTCTTTTCGAATGATCAGCGCAAAGAAATCCTTCGACTTGATGCCCTGACGGACCGCCGCTGGCAGTGCCTGGTAAAACCGGGCAAGAAAATGAGGGTGGGGCACACCATCGAGATTGGTTCCGCCACGGGGACGGTTGTAGAGGTCCTGGAAAACGGGGATCGAATCCTCGAATTTGACCAGGTCCCGGACGAAAAGACGTTCGGTCATCTCGCTTTGCCGCCCTATATTGATCGCCCGGATGACGACACCGATCAGAACCGGTACCAGACGGTTTTCGCTGAAAATGAAGGCGCAATTGCGGCTCCAACCGCCGGATTGCACTTTTCTGAAGAAAAAATTTCACAGTTAAATCACGACTTTGTGACCCTTCATGTCGGCCTGGGAACCTTTCGGCCCGTGTCGGTCGAAGACGTCACCCGGCACGAGATGCACTCCGAACGTTTTATCATTTCCCGGCGAACGGCTGAGCGGGTCAATGAAGCTGAAAGAGTTATCGCGGTCGGAACCACAGTTGTAAGAGTGTTAGAGTCCTGCGCTGCCCGGTCTAAAGGGGATCTGAGGGCTATGGAGGGCGAAACGGATATTTTCATCTATCCGCCGTTCCAATTCCAGGTCGTCGATGGATTACTGACCAATTTTCACCTTCCAAAGTCGACTTTACTAATGTTGGTGAGTGCGTTTGCATCGCAGGAACTGATTCTTGAAGCCTATCGGAAAGCGGTCGAAAATCGCTATCGATTCTTCAGTTACGGTGACTGTATGCTGTTATTATGAGCAGTCGTCCCTGTCGAATTCGTTTGTTTTTGGTTCGAAAAGCCTGTAAAATCCCGCGCACCTGATTTCCACCACAACAACAACCAACGTGCATTCCTCTGCGGAGGAGTTCGGTAGACTCAACTTATATGTTCCATTTTCTGGCACAGAAGCGGCTTCAGAGCCGCGGATATTCCAGTGGTAAAAAACGCCGCAAAACGAAGGAGACAGCCATGTCCGAAATGCTTCGTTACGGATGGCAGTTCTCCATGGGTCTGTTCGTTCTTTTTGCGGTTCTGGTGTCCAGCTGGATCGTTTTTTCTTCTGCACAGGATTCGATCTTTTCCAACAACCGGATGCAAACGGCGGTGGTGGTGCTCGTTATTACCGCCACGCTTTGTGTTCACTGGTTTGTGAGCCAGCCATCGACGTTCCGTCTGAACAGTCGTATTGCACTGATGCTTTCCGTTATTCTCGTTCAGCTCATGCTGATGAAACTCTGCAGCTACCTCGCTGCGACTTTTGCCCCGATGGGGGATTATGAACTCCTGATTCTGCCATTTGTATTCGCGCCGATGGTGGTTTCGTTGCTCACCGAGCGGCAAAACGGCACACTTGCGGTGGTTTATTCCTCACTCTTCGGAGGAATGATGGTCCCGGCCGATTCGGCGTTTTTGTTTGTGATTTTTTCCATTCTCTGCGGATTTGTGGCGATTTATCTGACCAACCGGGTCCGGAAAAGAAGCCGGCTCGTTACGGCGGGGATTTTTGCCGGTCTGGCCTGTGCGGTTCTGGCGATTACTCTTGGCCAGATTCAAATTCCTAAACTTTCCGCCAATCCTGATGCCTCCTGGTCACTGGTAGGGCGGCAGACTCTTACGGCGATTTGTGTTTCCACGTTGACGGCTATTGTGGTGAGCGGTGTGCTGCCTCTTTTGGAGGGCTTGTTCCGGATTACCACAGAAGTTTCGTGGATCGAACTGGCGGATCTCAATCACCCGCTCCTGAAGCAGATGACGATTGAGGCGCCGGGAACTTACCATCACAGCCTTGTTGTGGCCACACTGGCTGAGACGGCAGCTGAGGCGGTGGGAGCCAACGCGGTGATGGCGCGGGTTTGTGCCTATTTCCATGATATCGGGAAGATGAAGAAACCCGGCTATTTTGTCGAAAATATCGGCGACCGCCAGAATCCGCATGATGATCTGACTCCGACGATGAGTTCGCTTATCGTTATGGCCCACGTCAAAGACGGGGTCGATATGGCGATCAAACACAAGCTGAAGCGTGAAATTATCGACGTCATTCAGGAGCATCACGGAAATTCCCTGATCAAATATTTCTACCACCGGGCGCTGCAACATCAGCAGGAGATCCGGGATCTTGTGGAAGAAAACAAAGCGAGGGAAGAAGACATTCCCGAGGTGAAAGAGGAAACTTTCCGCTATAGCGGACCGAAGCCGAAAACTCGCGAAAGTGCCATTATCAGTCTCGCTGACGCGGTGGAAAGTGCTTCCCGGAGCCTGAAAAAACCAACGCCCAAGAAGATCGAAGAGTTGATCGATGATATTTTTAAAGACCGTCTTCTCGATGGCCAACTCGACAGGGCCACGCTTACTCTGGCTGACCTGCACGGGATCAAAGCGAGTTTCAACAAAACGATCCGCAGCATGATGCACAACCGGATCGAATATCCCAATCTCGACAAAGAGACGAAAGAAAAGGAAAAGGAAAAGGAAAAGGAAAAGGAAAAGGAAAAGGTGAAATCCGAAGAGGACAGTGCACCGCCTGTGGAAACTGAAGTAACGCCTGTGGATTCGGAGCAAAAATCCTCGGACGAAGCGAAAGAGGCGTCGGAAAAACCCGCAACTCCTAAGAAAAAAGGTAAAGTGGGTGATCAGTCACAGAAACTCCTTTCCCGTCTCAAAGAAGGTGAAAATAAGGGCGATTCGATCATCGCGACTCCGTCCCGGGGAACCTGAGGTTGATCAAAATCATGTCGCCGGAGTTGGAATTTTATTCTCATCTCGATGAGGTTACCGGGGGCGATGTGAAATTATTGGCAAAGTGGTCACAGTTGGCCCTGCCTGACTGCCTCGCCAGTCCCGGGCCTGGTTCCTGCGATTTGCCGGATCTCGATGTCGTTGAAATTTCAATCGTTACCGACGAAACAATTGCCGAAGTTCACGGGCAGTTTCTTGACGATCCAACGCCGACGGATGTGATCACATTCCATCATGGTGAGCTTCTGGTCAGCTACGACACTGCGAAGTCAGTGGCGGCTTCTCTTGACCATTCCCCGCTGGAGGAGTTGTTTCTTTACGTTGTCCACGGCCTTTTGCACCTCAACGGCCATCTCGACAAAGAAAAAGTTGACCGGGAGGAAATGCACCGTCTCCAGAATGGGATTTGGCTGAGGATTTGCGAAAGTTCCCGGTGATTCGCCTGGTGATCCCGGGAGTGAAAAGAAATCAAATTGCGCGGTGTTTTCGCTTTCATTGGGGAAAGCTACAACCCGGGGTGGGACATTTACGAGCCTATGCCTCAAAAAAAACAGCGCTCGACGCGACTGGTGATGCCGGTAAGGATCTCCCAGGGAATTGTTCCTGATTTTTCCGCGATTTCGAAAGCGGAAATTGTTTCGGAACCACTCGCCCCGATCAAAATCACTTCGTCACCTGTTGACACGTTTTCGAGATGACTCACATCGACTATGATCTGGTCCATTGTGACGCGTCCCAACAGAGGGCAGCGGGTTCCCGAAATCAGGACGTCGGTACCCTGACCGGAAAGATGGCGGGGATACCCGTCGCCGTATCCGGCCGCGACCGTCGCAACCTGCATAGGGCGATCTGCGGTAAAAGTGCTTCCGTAGCTGATCGTCGTTCCCGGGTCGATATCGCGGATGATAGTGATCCGTGACTTTAAAGTGAGAACCGGTCGCAGATTGATCCGGGTCTCGCCTACCGGGGAGATTCCGTAGAGCGATAGACCGACTCTCGCTTGCGTGGCGAAATCGATTTCTTCGGAAAAATCAATCATCCCTGCGCTGTTTGCGAGGTGAATTTCGCAGTGTAAACTCTCCGTCAGACTTCGGAATTTTGCGATTTGGTTCCGGGTGAATACCGGATCTTCGTCGGCATTGGGAAAGTGGGTCGCAACGCCTTCCAGTATACAGAAAGGATTTTGTTCCACCGAGCGGACCAGAGAATTCCATTCCGCAACGGAAGCCCCCATTCGCCCCATACCGGTGTCGACAACAGCGTGCAGTTTGGCAATTTGGCCGAGGCTTTCCGCGGCGGCAGCGTATTGTTCCACCTCATTTGCATTGGAAACACAGCAGGAGAAACCGTGAGCAGTCGCGGTGTGATATTCTTCGGGAAGAAGAGGGCTCAAAATCAGGATCGGAGGGCGATTTTTCGGCAAATAATCAAGAATCCGCAGCGCTTCTGTCACATTTGCCACACAGAACCAATCCACATCGCTGCGCAAAGCTCCGGCAACTTGTTCGAGTCCGTGGCCATAGCCATCCGATTTGACGACCGCCATCAGTCCGGCCCCCGGGCCGGGCAGATTCCGGAGAGCGGCGGCGTTAAAACGCAGAGCGGACAAATCAATTTCTGCCCAACAACGACGGAGAGGATTCAGTTTCAAGGTGATTTAACAGGGTACAGTCCGGGACCTAACAGGGTACAATGGCAGACGTAACAGGGTACAGTCAACTTGTGCCCGGTCTTTCATGGAAAATAATGCCTTTTACTCAAGCGGACGAACGGCCAGGGATTGTAATCGCCACTGGCCGGGACTTTCTACGCCGTAGTGCGGGCTGCTGTCGAGCCGGAGGATTTCGCCTTTTTTCAGCACCCCGATGTCGCTGAGAAGGCCCTGCTGATCTTTAGCATCGTTATCGGCGTCGATACAATAGATCGCGAGCGGTGCTTTGTCACCTACCTGGTAAAAGCCACCGCAGGTACCGTTGCCGGCGGCGACTCCGGCAGACTCGACTATTACATCGCGATCGAATGACAAAAGCAGAGCCTCGCCCTGGTCTACCTGTTTATATTTTCCACCTATCAGGCCGAGCCCGCGTTCATTGATATCGAAAGGTTCATCTTTGCCGCCTCGAATCGTCAATTTTAAATCAGTGTCAGGTAAAGAAATACCTTTTTTCCAGTGGTATAGAATTCGTTTTTCGGGCGCGAAATTGAGATAGCGGATTCCTCCGGTATTCCTGGCGTCTTCAGCAAGACGGGATAAATGTTTAACCAGAGGTTGCAGACCGGTTTCGGCAAGCCGGTCAGTTGTTTCCCATTGATCACTTTTGAGTTCGTATAGAGCAAAGGGTTGTGCTTTCGCCTCCCGAAGTAGTGCGGGATCGAAAAACTGTTTCCATTGACCGGTATATATTTTTCCGTCGACTACAGGATCGTCCAGACGAATCGCAGCAACAGCGTTGTCCCGCTTTTTCATTTCTTTATGGTCATTGAAAAACAGCGGAGGTCGTTTTTCCAGCGGTTTCCCCTGAAAAGCCGGCACGAGGCTGATACTGTCTTCGCCGCCTTTTTCGCCTTTTCTCAAGTCGGGCAGGGGAGTCCCGAGAATCCCGGAAAATGTAGCATATAGATCGATTAATCCGATGGGCGTTGCATTGTCTTGAACGGGAATCCCTCCGTCTTTCCAGGCGACAAGAAAAGGCACCCGGTGCCCGCCTTCAAATACGGAGCCTTTGTGGCTCCGGAACGGACCCGAAGCAATGTCGGAATTTTTCTCCGCTCCGTTGTCACTGGTGAAGATCACTATAGTATTATTGATTAATGGCTTGCCTGGGTTGCGCGGATCGTCTGTCGATTCCAGGTAGTCGAGAAATCTTCCGAGAGCGACATCATTTTCATAAATATAGTCGTGTCGCGCATCCATAGGCTCGCCTGATTTGGTACGGGCGGCACCGGCTACGGCCACTCCGTTAATTTTGGAATCCGGAGTGTAGGGTCCGTGATTGGAATTGGACGGGTAATAGAGAAAAAACGGTTTTTGATTCTGTACCTGAAGGTCGAGAAACTCCATCGCTTCGTCGGAGTGTCGTCCACCCAGTTTGCTAAGCACGTAAGCATTGGGTCCATCATCGACGAGCTTCCGACCTTCTCCAGTGGCGCCTACTACAATCCGGCCGTGAATGTGACCCGGCCCGCTGTTTTGTTCAGGTGTATTACTCTTTCCTTTGGGTTTGGGGCCGGAGGTGCCGTGGGATCTTGAGGTGAACCGGCAGAAATCGAATCCGTGATCAAGTGGTGTGGTGTGCATTGGTTGAGTGAGATCCGCATCGAGAAACTCCGCAGCCGGATCACCGTTTGTCTTGCGGTAACGCAGCCCTACATGCCATTTCCCCACCAGGGCGGTGGCATAGTCGTTTTCCTGAAACAATGAGCCAAGAGTGGGGCGGTCAGGCTCGATCATCGGGTCTCCCTGGGAACCGTAGAGAACCCAGTATTTTAACCGGTTCCGCCATGGATAGCGTCCTGTGAGAAGCCCGTAGCGGGTAGGAGTGCAGCGCGAAGACGGGGTGTGAGCATCGGTAAAGCGCATGCCCATCTTAGCGAGACGTTCCATTTGCGGCGTGGCGAGTTGGACATCATCGGCATTTCCCGTGAAATCCTGGTAGGCACTGGTATCGCCCATTCCCATATCGTCCGCCATAAACAGGATGACATTGGGTTTTTCAGCGGCGTTCAGGGACGCGAAGCAGAGCAACAGGGACAAAATTCCCGGAAAATATTTCATACCGGATATTCTTTACAGAATACGCAGAGATGCAAAGGATCTGATTCCCGGATTTATGGATCTGAAACGTATGAAAATTGGGGAACGGTGGATTTTTTAAATAGAGATTTGCCGTGCGGCGGACGTGGCACCGGTTCCGGGAAAAAAGCTTCTACCTCTCCCGGAAAGCCCGCTGTTTCGCCCGGTTGATGGGTTTGAGAAGGTAGGTTAGAACCGATTTCCTGCCGGTCAGAACGTCCACTTCGGCCACCATTCCGGGAATGATGGTGAGTTGATTGCCGTCTTTGTCTTTACCCAACGTCGATTCGGTAGTTCGCACTTTGATCTGGTAAAAACTTTCGCCTTCTTCGTCCTTGATGGTATCGACGCTGATCTGCTCCACATTGCCTTTCAATCCTCCGTAAATCGAGAAATCGTAAGCGGTGAACTTCACCATAGTTTCGTGACCGGGGCGTATAAATGCGATATCGGAAGGGCGAACGTTTGCCTCGATCAGAAGCGTTTCGTCAAGCGGAACAATTTCCATAATGCTCTCCCCGCTGGCGATGACCCGCCCGACTGAATCGATATAAATCGTGTTGACCGTTCCACGCACGGGAGAGGTGAGTAAGGTTCGATCCAGACGATCTTTATCACGCAGCAGGGCAAGATTGAGTGCTTCCAGTTCGGCGCGGTCGGCGTCAAACTGTTCCATTGCCTCGCGTTCGCTGCGGGTCTTGAGCGAGCGAATCTCACCCTGCAGCTCCGCGCCTTCTTTTTTGGCGCGGGTTATCTCTACTTTGGATACCGCCCGGCCGGCCGATGCGAGGTACTGTTCTTCGCGCTGAGCCAGGGCAAGACGCTCCTCCAGGGCCGCCAGAGTGGTCTCGTAATCTTTACGTCTCTTTACGAAAAGTTTGGTTTCCGATTGCATAAGATCCGGGCGAATCCCTTCCGGAAAATCGAGTTCGGAGAGAGAATCAGCCTCCGCTTCGAGGCGGACAATTCTTGCCGCAAGTACATCGCGCCTGGCAAGATTTTCTTCGTAGGACGATGAGTAAATATCATCGCGTATACGAAGCAGAGCTTGCCCCTGCTCCACGATTTCGCCTTCCCGTACGAGAAGTTCCGCCAGGATACCGCCTTCGAGGCTTTGAATCGTTTGGACGGATTTTGAAGGGATAACTTTACCCAAGCCTCTGGTCACTTCTTCCAGTTCTGCATGAGCCGCCCAGAATGTGAGGCTGGCTATACACAAAAGCAGGATGCCGGGTAACATGAATACTTTACCGTTCTTTCGTCTTACCAGATTTCGACAATCCGCGGTAAAGTCGATGTCTTCCGAGCGGAGGGCTTTGGAGTTACCTGTTTCCGCCGGGCGGGTCAGTTTTTCCAGTTCTTCGGTACTCCATCTTGCAGGTTCAAGCGGCTCGGTTTCCCGTATAGAAATGTCTTTCATAATATTTTATTCGGGTAAAGAATTACGCCGGGGTAGGGTCCTGAATTTCGCCCTGCTTTTTCCGTGGTTGAGAGCGGGTTCGCATTGATTCCAGAACTGTGTCCCGGTCTCCGTCTGCTACTACAGATCCTTTTTCGATCACTATGATCCGGTCGATAAAATCCAGCATACTCATTTTGTGAGTAACCATAACAAGACTCCGGCTTTCATCCTCTTTCAGGTAGGTATCGATCGCAGCTTTGACTTTGCGCTCGCTCTGAAGATCCATTGATGCCGTCGGTTCATCGAGCAACAGCATTTTCGGGCGGCTCACGAGCGCCCGGGCCAGGGTAACGGCCTGTCGCTGGCCGCCACTCAGCATAATGCCTCTTTCTCCTACCGGCATGTTGATGCCTTTAGGGTGTTGTTGCACCATTTCCTCCAGCCCGGCAATTCGCAGAGCATAGTAGAGATCGCTATCATCGATATCGGTAGATCCCATAGTCAGATTGTCGCGGAGTGTGCCTTCAAATACGGCGGCATCCTGGGGGAGGTAGCCCGCTACACTCCGGACGGCGGCGGGGTGGTATTGAGCAATATCAACCCCGTCAAGGAGGATTTCCCCCTCTTCGATTTCATATAGTTTGGCGAGAATTCGAAGTAGTGTGCTTTTTCCCGAGCCCATTCGCCCGAGAATGGCAACCCGTTCCCCGGGGGCAAGGTCCAGCGAAACTTTGTCCAGAGCGGGCTGGGCCTGTTCGGGATATCTCGCACTGACGGAACGGAGTGTATACTGGTTGTTAACCGTTTTCTTGCGGATGAAGTTTTTTCCATCCGCTGTTTCGCGGGGCAGTTTCATTACTCCGTTCAGGCTTCGGAGTGCTTCAAAAGCGTGCTGCATCCGGGTCATCAGGCCGGTTACCATAGAGACCGGAGCCATACATCGCGAGCCGAGCATAACGCAGGCAATCATTGCGCCCATCGTCATATCTCCGGAGTGAACTCTGTATACCGAAAACACAACTACCGCTACCGTGGTCAAGTGAATCAAAAATGCCGTAGTGGAATTTCCCAGCAATCCATACCAGTGACTGCGCACTTCGCTACCACTTGCCTGGTGCATCATTCGTTCCAGCCGTTTTTGAAAGAAACCTTCGGAGTTGGAGCCTTTTACGGTTTCCATGGCGTTGATGGTTTCGGAAATAAAGGCCTGCCGTTCGATTCCTGAGGACACGGAATTGGCTACAGATCTCCGCAACGGGCCCTGGATCAGTAACTCTATAATTATAGCTGTCGCTGCTGCCGTTACCAGAACCCAGCCTACCGGTCCGCCTATATAGAAAATGACCAGCATCATGAGTAAGCCAAAAGGTAAATCAACCAGCGCCAGCATTGAGGCTGACATAAAAAACTCGCGCAGGGTTTCGTAAGATTTCATTCGCCCGGAAAGGACGCCTGCTGAAGAGGGGCGCACCTTCATTTCCATAGCGAGAAGTTGTTCAAACAAAGCGCTGGCCAGCACCTGATCGATTTCTTTTCCCGCTTTTTCGAGAATAGCCCCTCTGACCAGACGAATCAAAAATTCGAAAGTAAACACAACAGCAACTCCAAATGCCAGAACCCACAGAGTTTCCACTGCATCGTTGGGCACGACACGATCATAGACCATCATGATGAAGAATGGCATCGCCACGGCAAAAAGATTGATCAAAAGTGAGCCGGGCAGTAGCTGAGAATAGTAGCTGCGGAAACGCCACACAGTTTTCCAAAACCAGAGGTGCCTGTCTTTCGGTGTATCGAATTCCAACCTCGTGGATGAACCCGGAGTGGCGGATTCCTGAGATACAGGCTGGAAGAATATTGCGTAGCCGCAGTATTCGCTGTTGAGGTATTCCAGGCCCACTTCTTCATCGCGGCCATCCTCCCCGGGGATGAATAAGCGGGCAGGTGATTCGCCGGGTTCCAGAACGGCTGCTCCTCCGTTTTTCAGCAGAAGCAACACGGGAGACAGATCACAGGAGATTTTGTTAATTTTACGCTTCACCACCTTGCCTGCGAGTCCGGTCCGCCGGGCCGCCCGAAGAAGATTCGTCGGATTGAGCCGGTTGCCGTCTTCTGTCGGCAGTCCGGCAGTCGCAGTGTGTTCATTGAAAGGGAGCTGGTGAAATTTACTAATGCGGCAAAGGCATTGCAAAAGGGGATCGAAACTTTTGCCGGACGATGGCCGGGAGTCCTGGGTTGTCTGTGTTTCCATAGCTGGATATTGAACGGGCGACGGGAAATTGGCACCTGTCGCAAAAATTGTAATTCATATAAATATGATAGTCAATGATGATATTTATGAAAAATACAGCATTGAATCGTAAACACAAAAATGCCTTCGCCACAACGCAGCGAAGGCACTTTGGATGTAAAATTTGCTGGAGGTCAGCTAATTAGTGAGACCGTTTTTTCCCGGAGCTGTTCCCTTTGCCTATGCCTTGAAACAGTTTGAAAGTCTTCTTCTTCGCTTCTTCTTCAACCGGGGTTGCTACGACTGTTGCCTGGATAGAAACGGATGGGCCGGAAATCTTCTTCACCTCACATGATGGCATGCAGTTGAGGCAATCTGTTCCCGGGCAATCAAGGCTGATACAAACATCTCTGCAGAGGTGTTCCTCGCCGACCGTAGCGCAGGTGATTTTCCCGCCGAAGAAGAGCAGGCGGTAGGCATTCACTTCTCTCTCGTAGCGCTCGTCGACCAGGCGCATTTCCGAAGAGATTTTTTCGTTTTCGATGTCGAGAACTCCGAGAAGCGGTCGCGAATCGAGTTCAAACTGTTGTTGGTAAAGCCCTACGGTTTCACCCAGTCCTCTGGTGTAGTTTTCCAAAATGGCAATTCTTTCACCGAGAGTCGAATAATCAGCCCAGCGTGCCTTGATGTCGCGATTCAGCAAAACTTTGGTCTCATCGACGATAGCGACCTGTTTTGCGATATCTCCTTCCGCTTTCTTCTCGAGTCCCTTTCTTCGTCCGCCTTCCAGCAGATTCCAGTTCATTACTACCAGAGCGCTGACTTCTTCATCTTCGCCCTGGATACCGAGGACATCCTGTCCGTAGGAGCCGGTTCCTCTCAGAAGAACCTGTGGCCCGTGGCTTTTCCGAATCGCTGCATTGGCCAGTTGGGCTGCTTTGCACTGATGAAGGGCTGCTTTGTAATGAAAGTTTTCTGTTGGATCAATATCACCGATGCATCTGATGGTCGGAACGTGAGGTTGGCACAGTGCCGGAGGCTTCACGCAGACAAAGCGGGCGAAGTCGGCCTCCGCCTGATTGAGATCCAGCTCGCGTTCTTTCAAAAGTGATTTGGCAAGATTAAGGCGGGCTTGCGACAGCTCGACATCCGCTGCATTCCCGGCTCCGTTTGCCCTGTCCCTTGCGAGGGAGAAAAACTTCTGGTGGGAAGCGACATTCCGCCTCGCCAGGTCAATTTGCTTTCTGGCTTTCAGCACAGCCAGGTAGGCGGCGACGGTTCCCATCACAGTGGATTCTTTCTGAGCCCGGACAAGTAGAACAGCTGCCTGCTGGCGACATTTGGCATCTTTCCATTTGTGGCAGCTGAAGCCGTTATCCCAAATTAACTGCTCCAGGATTAAACCGGCTCTCCGGTCGAAAAGATCGTTCCCTCCTGTAGCCAACCCACCTATGCTGCGGCTGCGGTATCCGTATCCTGCATCGCTGCTTAAAGTAAGTTGCGGTCTTCTTTCTGCCCGGATTTCTTTCGAATATCCTTCTGCTGACATAACGTCGGCGTAAATTTTCTTGATTGTCGGGTCGTGTTCAAGTGCCCGGCAAATCGCCTCGTTCAGCGTCATTGTTTCACCCTGGCTGTTGAGACAAAGCAAAGCGCTTGTCATACCCAATAAAAGGGACAGCCCGGATAGTTTGTGTTTATTCATTTGAGATTGGTAAAGCGGTTAACGACTGTCTAAGAGTCACTGACTAAAAGGTATTATATATTAAAGAAGTCAACAAGATTATCTACATTTTCTTATATTTAAGAAATATTTACTAAGTAGCTTTTTGACGTATCTGCTCGCAGACGCTGTGTTTACACGGGTTGCAGCGGCTTTTGGACGAAGTTCTCCAGAATCGTAGCCTGCGAATATTTCGACCGGGTGCCAGTATGGAAATTCTTGAAACACCATCCTAATCGGTTCTTTTTTAGCTTGTTGGATCTGAATTGTGAGGAGTTTCTGAATTTTGAGAATTCGTTCCAGTGGCTGGCAAACAGGGGGCTGGTATATGTGTGAGGATTTCTCCCGGGGACTTTGTGAAAAATTTCACAAAGTCGTCTTGATTCTCCTACCCGTGCGTATGATAGTCGGACGTTTTTCCGCGAAATTTTACCGTTTACCAAAGGGATGCCACCCACTACCAAAGAACTTGAAATCGCTGATTCCGCGTCCCGTGTCGCACAGGAGTTGGAAGGATATCAACAGACTACAGAAGATCTGGTCGGCGAGAAACTGGTCCTCAATATGGGACCGTCTCATCCGGCGACCCATGGCGTTCTACGGCTGATTCTTGAGCTGGACGGGGAAGTCATCACCAAGGCGGACCCGGATGTCGGATTCCTGCACCGGGGTGATGAAAAGATTGCCGAGAATATGCAGTACAACCAGTTCGTGCCCTACACGGACCGGCTGGATTACCTCGCTCCACTGGCGAACAATGTTGCCTACGCCTGTGCTGTGGAAAAGCTGATGGGCTGGGAGCTTCCTGCCCGGGGAAAAGCGATCCGTGTAATTTGTTGCGAGATGGCGCGGATTTCCGCTCATTTGCTCGGTCTCGGTGCTTATGCCATGGACGTAGGCGCGATGACCGTCTTTTTGTACACCTTTACGGAGCGTGAGAAGATTTACGATTTATGTGAACTGCTGACCGGAGCGCGTTTTACCACCAGCTACACCCGGGTCGGCGGTCAGATTCGGGATTTACCCGACGGTTTCCTCGAGAACCTGAATACGTTTTGCGATGAGTTCCTCGTCGCTTTGGGGGAGATCGATACATTGCTTTCGCGGAACAAGATTTTCCTCGACCGGACCAGAGATGTCGGGGTGATAACGGCGGAAGATGCGATTTCTTATGGTTTGAGCGGTCCGAATTTGCGGGGGTCCGGTGTGGAGCATGAT
Organism: Verrucomicrobiales bacterium; assembly: GCA_029213025.1. Taxonomy (GTDB): domain Bacteria; phylum Verrucomicrobiota; class Verrucomicrobiia; order Verrucomicrobiales; family DEV007; genus Arctic95D-9. The sequence goes on along the minus strand of JARGOZ010000007.1, from coordinate 16,797 downwards.
CTTCGGAAAGCGACCCCTTACCTCGATTACGAAAATTACGACTTTGAAATTCCGGTTGGGGAATTTGGGGACAGTTATGATCGCTACGCGGTGCGAATGGAGGAGATGCGCCAGAGTGTGAGCATTCTCCGTCAGGTGATGAAAAATCTGCCCGACGGCGCGATCAATGTGGAAGACGCCAAGCAGCGGGTTCCCGGAAAAGAGAAGGTTTTGATGAGTATGGAGGAGTTGATCCACCATTTCATCCTCGTAACCGAGGGGCTCGATGCCCCGGCGGGAGAAGTTTACTTCGGTGCGGAAAATCCAAAGGGTGAGCTCGGTTTTTACATCCACTCAAAAGGAGGTGGGGTTCCTTACCGCCTGAAAATCCGCGCCCCGTCGTTTGTAAACCTGAGTATTCTTCCGAAAATTCTCGAAGGTCGTCTCATGAGTGACACCGTGGCGATTCTCGGCAGTCTCGATTTTGTGATGGGTGAATGTGATAGATAGAGTGAAAATGATCGACTGTACCCTGTTAAGTCCGAGACTGTACCCTGTTAAGTCATCCTTCCTTGAAACCTGCGGTGACTGATAGTCGCCGGTACAATTATTGATAATGTCTTTAGACGTCCCATCTGAATTGGAGAAAAGCATAGATGAACGAATCACTCATTATCCGGTGAGTAAGCGTTCTGCGGTTTTGCCGGTGCTTCATGAATTGCAGCATCATTTTGGTTTTATCAACGAGGATGCGGTTGCGTGGACAGCGGCAAAGTTGGAGTTGGAGCCGATCAAGGTGCTGGAAGTTGTGACTTTTTACCCGGGTTTTCGCCAGTCAGCGCCGGGCAAGTATCACATCCGGGTGTGCCGGACCCTGAGCTGTGCCATGGCGGGCAGTAACGAGTTGATGGAATCGATCTGCGAGAAAGCAGGCATCGACCGGTCCGGTGTGACTCATCACGATCCGATAGCGGTGAGTGCCGACGGGAAATACAGTATCGAATTTGCGGAATGTCTCGCCAGTTGCGGAACCGGGCCGGTTTGCCTGGTGAACGACGATTTTCATGAAGAGGTTAAGGATGTGGAAGGACTTCTTAAAAAATACAATTAAGGCCGGAAAAAAATTAGTGATGAGCGACATCCGATACATCAAGGGCAAAGAGCCTCACCCCCGGGAAACGAGGGTGATCTTCAAAAACGTGGATCGCGAAGGATGGGATCCTTCGATCGACTGTTACATGAAGGACGGCGGCTACGAGATGCTCAAAAAGGGTCTCAAAATGACGCCCGACGAAATTCGTGAAGAAGTCAAAACGGCCGGCCTGCGGGGCAGGGGTGGTGCTGGTTTCCCGGCTGGAGTGAAGTGGGGATTTATTCCGCCAAACAATGAAAAGCCGGTCTACCTGATTTGTAACGCGGATGAATCCGAGCCCGGAACCTTTAAAGACCGGTACATTATTCATCAGGATCCTCATCAACTGATTGAGGGTATGGTTCTGTCCTGTTTTTCCGTGGGAGCGCATCTCGCCTACATCTACATCCGCGAAGAATTCCCGGAAGGCGCTCAGATTCTGGAAAAAGCCATCGAAGAGGCTCACGCCAACGGTTTTCTCGGTAAGAACATTCAGGGCACCGGATTTGATCTGGAGATTTACGTCCATCGCGGTGCCGGCGCTTACATCTGCGGGGAGGAGACAGGGCTTATTGAGTCACTGGAAGGGAAGCGGCCTTATCCGAGGATTAAGCCGCCCTACTTTCCGGCGGCAATGGGGCTCTACCTCTGTCCGACGATTGTAAACAACGTCGAAACCCTGTGTCATGTGAAGCACATCATCGAAGTCGGTGGTCAAGCATGGGCCAAAACCGGAAAGCCGAACAACACCGGCACCCGGATTTTGTGTGTAAGTGGCGATGTCAAAAAGCCTGGCTATTACGAAGTTCAGGTCGGTCACGTCACCATGGGTGAGTTGATCAACGATATTTGCGGTGGCCTCAAAGACGGTCGCCAATTAAAGGCGGTAATTCCCGGTGGCTCCTCGGCAAAAGTGCTGCGGGCTGATGAAACATTCACTGTCGGGCGGGGAGATGACGCAAAGGAGATTTCAATCTGGGATATCCCGATGGATTTCGATTCCCTGGCCGCCTGTGGTTCCATGGCCGGTTCCGGCGGCGTGATTGTGATAGATGACAGCCGTTCAATCAGCTGGGTGCTCAATAATATTAACTCTTTCTACGCGCATGAATCCTGCGGTCAATGCACCCCTTGCCGGGAAGGCTCGCTTTGGATGAAGAAAATCAGTGATCGAATCGTCGCAGGCAAAGCTTCGCCTGAAGATATCGATACGCTTGAGTCGGTAGCCTACAATATTGACGGGAAAACCATTTGTGCGTTCGGCGAGGCCTGTTCCTGGCCGACCGAGAGTTTTGTTGCCAAGTTCAGAGACGAACTGACGGCGGATACCAAAGAAGATCTCAGTGGAGACATCGTTAACCAGGAAAGTGAACTCGCTGCAGCGGGACTGAAATAAACCACCACCAGATTCACATGTCAGAAGATCTCATTGACGTTCAAATTGACGGCGAATGGCACCGGTTCCCCAAAGGAACCCGGATGATCGAGGCCTGCCGACTTGCCGGTGTGGAGGTGCCTCACTACTGCTACCACCAAAAGCTTTCGTCACCCGGAAACTGCCGGATGTGTCTGGTCCAGATGGGGATGCCGCCTCGTCCGGCTCCAGGTCAGGATCCACCCGAACCGGATGCAGAAGGGCATGTTCCTACTTCGTGGATGCCCCGCCCGGTGATTGCCTGTGCCAACACCATTGCTCCAAATATGGGGATTCGCACAACGGGTGAACTTACTGAATCCTGCCGGGAGGGAGTGATGGAATTTCTCCTCGCCAATCACCCGCTGGATTGTCCGATTTGTGACCAGGCCGGCGAATGTTCGCTTCAGGAATTTTCCGTAGAGCACGGCAAAGGTGAATCCCGCTTTCGCGAGCGGAAAGTGAAAAAGCCGAAAAACGTAAAGGTCGGTCCCCGGATTCGTCTCGACGACGAGCGCTGCATCATGTGCAGCCGTTGTATCCGGTTCATGGATGAAGTGGCGGATGATCCCGTCCTCGGTTTTACCGATCGCGGAAGTCACACGGTTCTCACGGTCCACCCCGACCGGGAACTGGATAACAACTATTCCTTAAATACCGCTGATATTTGTCCCGTTGGAGCTCTGACCTCAAATGATTTCCGCTTCCAGATGCGGGCTTGGTTCATGAAGGAGACCAACACGATTGACACCAATTGCGGGACCGGAATCAACATCACTGTTTCCACCCGTCAGGGAGAGATTTACCGGATTGAGCCGCGCCGGAATAACGATGTGAACTCCGATTGGATGCCTGATTCCCACAGGCTCAATTTCCACTGGATCAATAGCGATATCCGCCTCACGGATCCAACGGTGAAAGAGAACGGCAAGCATCGCATCGCCAGGTATCAGGAAGCAATCGTCACGGCCGCGGATAGATTGCGAAACTACGAAGCCGGCGAGATTGCCATCATCGCCTCAGGTCGTATGACCAACGAAGAGTTGTATATGGCCGGGCTTCTGAAGAAGCAGCTGGGCGTAAAAGATATCGATATCATTCCCCGTCGTGGTGAATCCGATAACTATCTTATCTCCGAAGACCGGAACCCCAACACCAACGGGGTGAAATCTGTTCTCGGTATAAAAGATCCCGGTGCGAGTATCGATGCCATAAAGCGGGACATAGCGAGCCGGAAAATTAAGGCTCTGGTTTTGCTTCAGGAAAATCCCGTTACTGAGGGATCGTTTTCCGCTGAGGAACTCAAGCCTTTGGAATTCTTTGTGACCAGTTATCCGCTGGCCAACCCGACGGCAGACCTGGCTGATGTTGTTTTCCCGGGTGCCTGCTGGGCGGAAAAGAGTGGCACAATGATCAACGTGGCAGGTCGACTGCAGCGCCTCAACAAAGTGGTTGATGGTCCCGGCCAAACCCTGGAGCCATGGGAAATTCTTCGGGATTTGACTCAGGCGATGGGTGGTGGAAACGGGATTTACTCTTCCGCTGATATATTCAATTTACTCACCAAAGATGTGGCCGACTTCAGCGGCCTCAAACTTTCCGATATAGGTGACTTGGGGATTCCGTTCCTTGACACCGGCGTGACGATTCCCGTTGTCGAACGGGAAAAGGAGCGGATTGCCAGGGGGGAGATCGTCGGAGGGTAATTTATTTCGAATATTTGAATTTCTACAAATGGACTGGCCTTTTATTCTCGCTTCTACTGTAAAGATTATCGTGTTCTCGTTCATGATGATCCTTCCTCTTGTGGCGCTGTGCACCTGGGCGGAACGCCGGGTCAGTGCGGCAATTCAGGATCGCGTTGGACCAAACCGGGTGGGACCTTTCGGGTTGTTACAGCCGGTTGCGGACGGTGTGAAATTTCTGTTAAAGGAAGACTTTACGCCCAGTCATGTGCGGAAAACCTACTACTGGATGGCTCCGGCTCTGGTTATGGTGCCATCTCTCCTGACGTGTGCGGTTCTGCCTTTTGGCAGTCGGCTTTTCGGGGAAAAAATGGTAATCGCCGACCTCGATGTCGGTCCTCTGTTTGTCTTTGCGATCGCTTCGCTGACGGTCTACGGAATCGTGCTCGCCGGTTGGGCTTCCAATTCCAAATATCCTTTCCTGGGCGGGGTTCGCTCCACCAGCCAGATGATTTCCTATGAGATTTGTCTGGGGTTGTCGATTGTTCCGCTGATCATGATCTTCGGGGAATTCAACCTGGGTAGAATCGTTCAGTATCAGGCGGAGAATGGTTGGTCGGTTCTTCCACTCTGGGGCGAAGGTCTCAGCGTGAAAGGTCTCCTGCTCGCGATTCCCGTGTTCATTTCCTTCATCATTTTCACGACTTCGATGTTCGCTGAAACCAACCGTTTGCCGTTCGACCTTCCCGAGTGTGAGACCGAGCTGGTGGCCGGATATCACACCGAATACAGCTCGATGAAGTTCGCTCTGTTTTTCCTCGGTGAGTATGCGGCCATGATCATTGGTTCCGGTCTGGCGGTAACACTGTTTCTCGGTGGGTGGAGCCTTCCGTTCGGCTGGCTGACTCCGGAGAGTGCGGACGCCGAGGTGCCGTTTTGGCATGGACTGGTTCACATCGGGGTCTTCTTCGCCAAAGTCATTGGCTTCATTCTTTTCTTTATCTGGATTCGTTGGTCACTGCCTCGTTTCCGCTACGATCAGCTCATGAGACTGGGTTGGGTGTTCTTTTTTGAAATTGCATTGGCGAATGTCATCCTGACCGCACTTATCCTGATGTTCGTAAAATAAGAAAGGATTATCATGATTGTTGAACAGATTGCCATGATGGTATCCTGTCCGTTACCTATAGCCTTCGAAACCCTGTAAATTCTTTAACTTATTCCTGTAGATCCTGTCTTATGGCAATCATCGTAAAGCGTCCAAAACTCAAGTGGTGGGAACAACTGTACCTTCCCGGTATTGTGAAGGGGCTCGTCATCACGGCGAAGCATTTTGTCTCCACTCTTACCGGAACCAAAAAGGTTACGATGCAGTATCCGGAGGAAAAGTGGGATGCCAGTCTGCCTGACCATTACCGCGGAGCACCGGCCCTTGTTACTGACGAACTCGAGCGGGAGCGTTGTGTAGCCTGCCAGCTTTGCGAATTTATCTGTCCGCCACGGGCGATTACCATTAAGCCTGAGGAAATTCCTTCCGACGATAAGTGGGCGAAAGTGGAGAAACGCCCAAAGAAATTCGAGATCGATATGATTCGCTGTATCTACTGCGGTCTCTGCGAAGAAGTCTGCCCGGAGCAGGCCATTTTCCTTCGCAAGGACTATGCTATCGTAGGCACCAGTCGTGAGGAAATGGTTCACGACAAAGAGCGTCTCTACGAAATTGGCGGTGTCCGCGAAGGGCTCGTCAACAAGTGGAACGAATTGAAGTAGCCAAAAAGGGTTACTGGAACAGCGGGCGAATCGCCTCGACTTCTGAGCTGGTCAGTTTTTGGACTCTTAGATCGATTGAGGCAAAGAGGCCGTCAGCCATCACGATAATGTTGCCGGGGTGAGCGTCGGAGACGGCGATATTGGTATCGGGATCAAAAAAGGCGACGTCTTTGTCGATCCTGAATGGATACCAGCCGTTGCTCACGAAAAACTCGAGGATTTGTGTATCATCTGCCGGCAGACCGGCGATTGCGGGTTGTTCGATAAGTAATCGGAGTCCGTCATCTGATTCGAGAACTCCGGCGAACTCAACATTATCACCGAAGATTTCGTTGTGGAGATGCCAGCGCTCCAGATACTGAATCGGTGAAGCATCCGCCGCTTCGTCGGGCCGGTGAACCACGAGTTTGCCGAAGAAGTTCGGCCAGGTGATCTTGAGATATACATTCCGGTCCTCTATGAACCAGACCTTGTGCTCGTTGCCTTCGTTGTCGCAGGGGCGCTCTATTTCGACCGGTCGCTCTCCGAGGAAAAGATCGTTTTCCTCCGCGAAGTCACGAAAGAGGCTGACTTCTTCCGCGTAATAGGTGTGGCCTCCCGAAAAACGGCAAGCTGCTTCACCGCGACCTCGTAGCTCGTCAACAAGTGGCGCGAGCGGGATGAGCGGAGTTCTTCGGCTGTGATTTTCATCGGGCATTAGACTATCAGAGATTTCTCATCATGCATCCGCTTAA
>JARGOZ010000007.1:0-10073 GCA_029213025.1 Verrucomicrobiales bacterium | reverse complement strand
AGAAGTCGAAATGCGGAACGCCACAATCGTCATGGTCATTCGGTCTCCGATTCATCGGGCTCTTCAATGGGTCTGACCGTGCAATGAGCGACGCCGGGAGAAATAATTCAGGAAAATTGTTACACCTGCTCTCTGCCGTGGAGAGAAAGAGGGAAGCACCATGATGCAGAAAGAAATCAGGAAACCGTTCCCCGCTCCTGGTTGCCCTGTAAACCTCTCAAGGATCTGTGATTGCCACATGAACAAGACATCATTTCTCAATAAAATTCTTACCGGCAGAAACACCGAATACGAGGCAGAGGCCCGTGAGTTATGTGCCGAAGCACTCGAAGCGAGAATTCTCTATTCCGCAGCTCCTGTTGAGGTATCACCACCGGAGCCGGATCACGTTGTCTCTGATGCGAAAACCGATGAGGACTTTGTGGGTATCAATGATTTTGCTCAGTCTTCCGAAATTTCGGCAGGACCGGGTGATGAGGCGGTAGAACCGGTCAGTCTGACAAGCTTGCAAAACCTCACCACGGACGAGTTGGCGATCCTTGCCGAAGCCGCAGAGCAATATTGGACGGCCAGCGGCATTGACGACGTCCAACTGGCTGCACTGAAATCGATTGAATATAAAATTGTTGATTTGCAGAGCAACATTCTCGGAGTCGCAGAGGGGTTTGAAATTGAAATCGATATAGATGGCGCAGGGGAGGGTTGGTTTATCGATTCAACTCCCTTTGACAATGAAGAATTCGGAATTCAACAGAGTCTCACAACGCTCCGGGCTACCGAAGGGGATGCCGTTTACGGTATCGACCTGCTTTCCGTTCTTATTCATGAACAGGGTCATGTTCTGGGCCTCGAGGATATTTATGATTCGCTCGGTAAAACCAATGTCATGTATGGATTGTTTGAAGAGGGTGAGCGTCGTCTGATTGTAGATGGGCAAGCCGAAGGGGCAGTCCCTTTGAGCCTGGCAGGCACCCACTTCGCCGAGGTGCCTGTTGCCGTGGACGATGAGAATTCCGCGGATCAGGACACCTCCGTGACCGTCACCGCCACAGATCCCGCAAGATATGAAAACGCCGTGAGCAGCGATGATCCGGTAGCCTACTACCGTTTCAATGACGCTTCGGGTAGCAGCATCGCAACGGACCAACAGGGTGCTCTTTCCGGTTCAGCGACGAATGTGACGTTTGCAGAATCGGGAATTCTTCCCGGTGTGGATCCGTCTCAGGGAAGTGCTGAGTTTAACGGGAGGGACAGTAAGATTTCGATTGATTACGATGCCGGCCTGAATCCGGAGGGAAGTTTTTCATTCGAAGCATGGGTGGAATGGGACGGGACTGAAAGCTATCAGTCGGTTATTACCTCCCGGGGCGACGACGGAGAAGGCTACATTCTCTACAAACACGATAACGGGAAATGGTCATTCTGGACAAGTAACGGGGGCGAAAACTGGGATCAAATGCAAGCCCCGACAAATGCTGTCAGTAATGAACCGACTTACCTGGCCGGGACTTTCGAGGCAGATGACGATGGTCCCAATGTGGATGGCTACTATACCGGAACGAAGATTCTTTATATAAACGGAGTTGAGGTCGCAAGAAACAATTCCGCGTACTATAAACCTAATGGAAGTAACGCCACTTATATAGGAGTCGGTAATCCTGGCGGCGATAAATGGTTTTTTGACGGACACATTGATGAAGTTGCCGTTTTTGACAAATCTCTGACAGCTGAGGATGTCGCTGAACGATACAATATCGCTTCAAGAGGTGGCCTGCTGTCGAACGACGCAGATATCGATGTGTCTGACCAAATCGGGGATGGCGGATCGGAGAATGGAAACGAGCCTGTTTTGATCAACCCCGTTTCGGTGACACTGAATAAAGGTTCCGAGTTTTATTTGGTGGACAATCTTATCGGTCAACTAACCGGTTTGGATCTTGCCAATTACGCAGATGAAACCTTCGCATCAGGGAAGGGGACTTCCTGGGTAACCGATCCGGTGAGGCCTGACTACTTTGAAGACGGCGGGACAAATCCAGTTCTAACCTTCGGGCTCGATTCCGTTCAGACCCTGACTCATTTTGTCTATTGGGGATACGGGGGAAACAATAATGAGGCCAAAGATTTCACCCTGGAATTCTCAGCGGATGGCGGGGCAACGTTTTCCGATCCGGTTGATGTGTCCAGTGACACCAAAGCCGGTTCCGGTCAAAATACGCTTTTCCTCGGCGCAGCCTACGAAGCTGATACGGTTCGAATCACGATGACGGATAACTATTCCGACAACAGAGTAGGGCTTGGTGAGGTCAAATTCATATCAAGAGGAACTATGGAGGTTGTAGCGGTCAATGGTGATGATTCCGCTGTAGGAAACGCGGTTCTTCTCCCGTCCGGAGCTGAGGTTACGGTGGAGTCAGACGGTTCCTACCGCTATGATCCCAACAGCGTCTTCGACTACCTTCCTGATGGTGAGACCACGACCGATTCCTTTACCTATACCATCAACGACGGCTACGGAAACAGCGATACGGCTACCGTTACCATTACGATAACTGGTACGAATGATGCGCCTACTCTTACCGGTTTTGCAACCCCTGCTGGCTCAACCGATGAAGACACCGGAGTTGAAATTACCTTCAACGAACTGGTCGCCATCGGGGATGAAGCTGACGTCGATGGAACCGTAACCGGGTTTGTGGTAACATCAGTATCCAGCGGTACACTTTCCATAGGAGGAATGGCATTTGACGCGGTGACGAATAATACCATATCTTCCACTTTATCCGCTTTTTGGACACCTGGTACTGATGTTAATGGAAGTGGAATCGATGCATTTACGGTTGTAGCAATAGACGATACGGGAGCTGAGTCGGTGACTCCGGTGCAAGTCAAATTTGACGTCGCTGCAGTAAACGATACCCCGGTATTCACGATCACTTCCACACATGACTCGGACGAAGATGCAGGTGCGCAATCCGTGGCCAACTTTGCCGGCAACATCACATCGGGTGCATTAAATGAAAACAGTCAAAACCTGACTTTTGAAATCGTATCAAATGACAACCCCGCACTGTTCGCCAGCGGTCCGTCGATCTCAGATAATGGAACACTGACGTACACCGCCAATGCCAATGCCTTCGGCTTCGCAAATATTCAGATCCGACTGAGCGATGATGGAGGAGGGGAAAGCACCTCCGAAACGCAGAGTTTCACGATAACGGTCAACCCCGAAAACGACAGTCCTGTTGCTACGGATTCCGACTTTTCTCTATTCGAAAATGACCAATCAACCGGCAACTTCCTTATTGATGACACCGGCGACGGAATACATAGCGACGTGGACGACAATAACGGATTCCATGTAATTCATCCGACGGATGTGACGCTAAGTGAGGTTCCGGCCTTTAACAATACCGATGACTATGAGGTTGCGAATCTGATCAATCAACTTGCGGGCCTTGATATAACGGACTACGCGGATGCAACATTTGAATCAGGCACTGACACATCGTGGGTGACTAAATCCACCGGAGGCGGGACCAGCTACTTTGCTGCCGGTGGGACCAGTCCGGTTCTAACCTTTGAACTGGATTCGCTTCAGGAAGTGACACATTTTGTCTACTGGGGATACGGAGGCAATCATAACGAAGGTAAAGAATTTACCCTCGAATTTTCGGATGATGGCGGGACCACCTTCTCGGATCCCGTAAACGTTTTCAGTACCACCATGGCTGGTTCCGGTCAAAACACTCTTTTCCTTGGCGCGGCCTACGTTGCGGATACTGTCAAAATCACGATAACCGATAATTACGGTGGCAACAGAGTGGGCCTGGGAGAGGTGAAATTTATTTCTTCCACATTTGATGTCGTTGCGGTAAATGGAGATAATTCCGCCGTTGGCAGTGCCGTCATCCTCCCGTCCGGAGCCGAGGTCAATATCGAATCGGATGGCTCCTACAGTTATGATACAAACGGCGCGTTTGATTATTTAGCTAACGGCGAAAACACAACTGATTCCTTTACCTATACCATAAGCGACGGACATGGCGGGTCCGATACTGCTACTGTTACGATTACGATTCAAGGTACCAATGATGCACCGACGCTTCCCGATTTTTCTTCCTCTGTTGACACAACTAACGAGGATACGGGCGTGGAAATCACCTTTGCCGAACTGGCGGGCCACGGAGATGAAGGTGATGTCGATGGAACGGTAAACGGCTTTGTGGTAAAAGCAGTCACCAGTGGCACGCTTACGATTGGTGGAACTGCGTTTGACGCCTCAGCCAATAATACCATCACATCCGGTTCTTCCGCTGTCTGGACTCCCGGTGCCGATGACAATGGAACCGCAATCGAGGCGTTTACCGTCGTAGCCATAGACGTTGCGGGAGCCGAATCGTCTACGCCGGTTCAAGTCACTATTGATGTAGCGGAGGTGAATGACACTCCGCATTTCACGATAACGGCAACACATACCTCGGACGAGGATGCAGGTACGCAAATTGTGGCCAACTTTGCCGACGAAATCGATAAAGGAGCAGCCAATGAATCCGGCCAGAATCTGACCTTTGAAATTATCGCCAACTCCAATACTGCTTTGTTCGCCAGCGGTCCGGTCATAGCTGCCGATGGCACGCTGACTTACACAGCCGCTGCCGATGCCTACGGTAGCGCTGTAATTGACGTTCGTGTACAAGATGATGGAGGCGGAGCTGATACCTCTGCTATTCAGAGTTTCAACATTATAATCATTCCGGTAAACGATGCGCCCGTAGCCAAAGCCGACACTGGCTCTGCGGGGGAAAACGAAACTACAAGTTTCGACGTAACCGGCAATGACACAGATATTGACAGTGCCGCGGCGCTCGTTGTCGACTCGATTGGCCCTGTTACGGTGGTCAGTACAAATTCCTCCGTGAATGGTATCGACGCATCGGGTGCGTTTTCCATCGATGGCAGCGGTCAGGTTTCATTTGAGCCGGGCATACTCTTTGATGCGTTGGCTGCCGGTGACACTGCAACAGTGTCGGTTCAATACACCATCCGTGATGATCAGGGCGCATTTGCCTCGGCGACCTTGACGGTAACGATCAATGGTGAAAATGAAACCAGAGAAAATTCTGAAGAGTTTACCGGCATTTCGTCACTGTTTACCGCGTTTGACAGCTATCAACTGTTCGGCTCAGACAGCCGGGTGACGGCGACCGTGTCGAACGCAAGCGGAGGCTTCGTCGACCAGGGCGTGTTTGATCCGGGTGGCGCCAACTTCCTTTCAAATTTAAGCATATTCATGGATTCCTATTCCGGCTACCAAACAGTGTTGAGGGTTTCCTGATTCGAGCGTGACGACATTCTCTCAATTATAGAAGCCACCGATTTCGGTGAGAATGTGATACCCGATTTTAATTACGATGGAGAGGTGCTGGAGGTGGTCGCTTCTCTGTCCGGATATTCCAACCGAGCGCCAGTATAAAATTCGTCGACCGGTAGGCCACGAGGTGGGCCTTCCGCCTGAATTCCGGTTGCCGGAAGGTTTGGCCTTCGCCATTGCCTCATCTCACCGGGCCCGGTGCATGAAGTTTTTTTTGTTTGCCTGCTGCATCAAACTTCGGCTCAGTGGAGGCGTAAGCGCCCCAAAATCTCATTCTCCCTTCCGTGTAAAGACCTCGAATACAATTTTGATTGTTCTGATCTTGATGGTTAATTCCCTGATAGAGAATCTATGGAAGAATCGAGTGCTGAAGAATTAAAGACAGAGATATTCCACCGGGCGCTGGAGATTCTGGATCCGGTTGCTCGAACGCAGCTGGTCAAGCAGCTCTGCAGCGATGACCTTGCGCTGCGACGCGGTGTTGAAGAGCTGCTCGAGCTGGACGGCGACCGCACGCTGTGTTTGGACTCATCCGACCAGGTCGGCAGAATCAGGCCCGGAGAGCCTGTTGTTGATAAATCACCGCCGGAAGCGGGAAATTATGCCGTCGGCGAAGAGATCGCTAGGGGTGGCATGGGCAGTATTCGCGAAGCGGAAGATACCAAACTTGACCGCAAAGTCGCTGTGAAAGTTATGCATTGGGACGTGCAGGCGGACCCCGCTTCCCAGGCAAGGTTTTTGTTGGAGGCCAAAGTGCTCGCTCATCTCGCTCATCCCAACATTGTGCCGATCCACGATATAGTCTGGGAAAATGGCAAGCCTTTGTTCTATTCGATGAAACTTGTCGCCGGCCAGTCACTGCAAAAAATTCTCAATGATTTACACAGTGGCGATTCAGTGGCGATAGATGCCTATCCTCTGGAGAGGCTGCTGTCGATTTTTCGGAAAATATGTGATGCGATCGCCTTTGCCCACAGTCGCGGGATTATTCACCGGGATCTCAAACCGGAAAATGTGATGGTCGGCGAATTCGGTGAAGTGCTGGTGATGGACTGGGGCCTGGCGAAAATTCTCTCCCAAACGGAAGATCCCGTTCAGCCGGATACCGTCGAAATTGACTATAGCAATCAATCGATCGGAGCCACGCTGGAGGGCTCGGTCATGGGCACACCTCAATACATGAGCCCCGAGCAGGCTGCCGGCGAAATTGGCCGAATGGACTACCGCTCCGATATATTTTCTCTGGGCGGAATTCTCTACGCCATTCTGACACTTCGTCCCCCTGTGGATGGTGAGAATATTAATGAAGTACTGGAGAAAGTTCGGTCGGGCGATGTCAATCCACCGACTGTCTATAGTTCAGTGAAGGGATCGAGGGCAAAGACGAGAGATCCGTCATCACAAAACAACTGCGAATCGATCATTCTGCCTCACATTCGCCACGGTCACGTTCCGGAGGCATTGTCGGCTGTAGCGATGAAAGCGCTCTCGGTGAAAAAGCGCGATCGCTACCAGCAGGCCACCGATCTCAGTAGCGACATCGAGAAATGGCAGAACGGTTACGCGACCAGTGCCGAAGACGCGGGGTTAAGGACGCATCTGGCGCTCCTGATCAATCGCCATAAAACACTTTTCACCACTGCTACGGTTGCCTGGGCGGTTATCACCGCTCTGGCTGTTTGGTTTATTGTGAACCTGCAAGCCAAGGAAAAGCGCGCGGTCGCCGGGGAGGCGGCAGCGACGCAGGCACTGGCGAGGTCTTCGCTATCGCTGGCTGAAGCAGCCCTGCGCGAGACCGATGGGGCAACTATGAGGGCATCGCTGGACCAGGTGCCGCAGCAAATGCGCGACGCTGTCTGGGAGTATCTTGATGGCCAGTCCCATTCGTCGATTCGAACGATTGACGGACCTCGAATCACTGGCGTTGCCGCAAACCCGGCCGTTCCCGGGGTATTTGCCTACTCGGATGTAAAAAATGTAGTTCGTCTGGTCAGCGCCGTGACCGGTGAAATTTCCCTGGAATTTCATACCGATTTCAAACCTCATACTATAGCTTTCTCTCCTGACGGAACAAAACTGGCGCTGGGAACCGTAGAAGGGGCGGTAAATCCCGTAATATACGATGGCGAAGATGGACAGATTTTACTGAAGCTTCCTGTCGACAAAACGGCTTATATCAAATTCAACAACGATGGGAGTTTGCTTCTGCATGTGAAGAGAGTTGCTGGAAACGTAGCAGAAGTGAGCCTCTGGAAAGTGGCGACAGGGCAAAAACTGTGGTCAAAAAATTTCTCCGATACCTTTTTGCATCAAGCCGATTTTATACCCGGCGGGAATCTGATTTTTTTAGGCTCAGGCGGTCAATCATTCTGCATTTCACAGGATAACGGGTCGATTGTGACAAGGGAGGTGACCATGAGATTGCAAGCTTTTGCAGTAAGTAAAAATGGCAGATTCGTTATTTGTGGAACACCGGACGGAGTAGCCAAATACCTGCTGCCTGAACTGCGGCGGGTGTATGAAATCAAGAAGGGTAATGCGAGGATCAATAAGGTCCTTCTGTCCTCGGACAACAGTCGTTTTCTGGTGTTCTGGAATCGCACTGACTCCAGTCGCGACCCGGGTTTTGAAATCAGAGATTCAATCACCGGCGAGCTAAGACGCTCATTTCCCGAGACGGAAGGTGCGAGCGCTGTCATGGACATGCACCCGTTGAGCGGAGAGATCTTTATGGGGGGGAGTAAACGAACAGTATGGGAAGGCGAATCACCCTTATTTTTGAAAATACCTACTTCATTCAAAAGAAACGGAATGTTTTTCGGCACTGATGAATGGTTTTTGGGACCGGTGGGCAACCGGGAGTTCGCTTTATACCAAATCAAAAATGGAGAAACGAAAGTGATAAGTCGCTTTGCTTCCAAAAACACGTCCCGATGGACTGTAACCGGTTCTCCCTCCGGTGATTCCGCTTTTCTGACGGCGCTTGGTGGTGGTCAGAAACCATTTCGTTTCCTGAAGAATCCCGGGTTGGATGCCGAAGTCCTTGCACCGAAACCTCGACCTGATTTTCCTTCATCTATTAACTCGCTTGATCCACGATCGGGGAGGCTGTTGGCCTCATCGGGTTATCGAACCGAAATACGGGATGCGAAAACCAGTGAGACAATTATTGAGTTGCAGCACAGGTCGGATTCCGTTCAGGGAAAGTATAGCGTATCGGATTTGGCCTGGATAGATTCCGGAAATAAAGTTCTCGGAGCAGGCTCAAAAACAGTGAATGGAGCAGAAGAATATTGCCTGTTGGTTTGGGATGCGCTTACCGGGGAGATCGTCAAATCTGTAGCTTTGGATAATCGACTGGAAATCCTGTCCGTCCCGACTGTAGGCAACCGGTTTGCTGCGACGGGCAGAGAAAAGAAGATTCAAATATTTGATGTGGAATCTCTGGGGCGGACCACCGAATTCAGAGCGCACGACGCCGAAATAGGTGCGTTAGCATGGCATCCGACACTACCGGTTTTGGCTTCGGCCTCCGCTGATTTTACGGTAAAGATTTGGGATTTGGAAACGCAGAAATGTATCCAGATTCTGCGATCTCTCGATTCCGGTCCAACCGGGCTTTCTTTCAGTCCAGGTGGAAGATACCTTACCTGCTCGGATGCTCAGAATATTCGGGTATGGGAACTCGAATCGGTGCAAAATCCCGTACTAAATTGCGATTTAACCGGTAATTTTGTTGCCCGCCTGAAGGACAGGCAAAAACTTGCACACGCGGTCGATGGAGAGCCGGTATCCGGGGAGCCGGTCGGTGATGTCAGGAAGGATCTCTTCAAAACCAGCATGCTGCTGGCAGAAGCGGCCCTGCGTGAACATGACGGTGGGCTGCTGAACAAGGCATTGCAAGCCGTCCCGATTTTCATGAGGGACCGGACCTGGGACTACTTGAAAAAGCAGACCAACACATCGATACGAACGATCAGCGGTGGCCCGGTTCCCGCCGTTGCAGCAAATCCGCAAATACCCAATGTGTTTGCTTATTCGGATAGCAGGAATGTCATTCGAATGATCAATGTGCGGACCGGCACGGAGCTGCTGAAGTTTTCCGGGGATTTTGCAGTCACGGTAATGGTATTTTCCAAAGATGGTAAAATACTGGCACTTGGTAACCGGAATGGTGAAACGATTGCTATTCACAGAGCGTCCGACGGAAGGCGATTGATCCAATGGAACTCCGGTCAATCCATCGATATCGAGTTTACTCACAATGGTAAATCTTTACTTCAGTTATCCCGGAGAGCTGGCGTCCCTCCCGTAGTAAATTTATGGAATACAGAGACCGGGGAGCTGGTGTGGAATACAGAAGTGGGCGGTCACTTCTGCAAAACGATTAATCTGATTCCCGGAGAAGAACGGTTCCTGTTCGGGAGGAATGGTGAACTCCTGGTACTTTCGGAGGCTGACGGTTCGGTAGTACAAAAGATCAAACAACCGGGCGTGTTGTCAGGTTCAGCAGTGAGTAAAGATGGGCTATTCGCTATCACGGGAACAACCGGTGGGCACCTGACGAAAAAGTTCCTCAAAGGGCCGCAATCCGGATTCGTGATTAGAAAACCCGATGCCTCCATCAGAGAGATTCATCTATCTTCTGACGATGGTCGGTTCTTTGTCAGTTGGCAGAGTAAAAGCCGAACGGGTGGCT
>JARGOZ010000243.1 GCA_029213025.1 Verrucomicrobiales bacterium | reverse complement strand
AGCTCCATCGGCACTGAGTGAAGTTCACTCTACTCTTCTGAAACCTGGTTATGGTTCCAATTCGAACGATGCGAGGTACGGGTTCACATCTCCCAGAACCGGGAACGCTCCGGCGCCCACCGGGTCGGGGAGCGAAAAGAAGGATATGGAATATGTGGCCTTCCGTTTCCGACCTGACGGATCAACGGATCTCCCCAGTCGGGCAGGGAAAGACACCTGGTATCTTACTTTGGTGCAGGGAGAGGGTGCTGCGCGGGGCAATGAGATGCCCAGAAACTACGTCTGTCTTCAGGTCAATCCTTACAACGGGGTAGTTTCAGAATTCCGACCGTAGAAGCCATTACCGGTTTTTCTTTTTCAGTTTCAGGCCCGAACTGAGATCTTTTGATCCGGTTCGGGTCTCTTTTTCGCGAATTTTCAATAAATTTGAGTCAAATTTAGAGGCAAAAACGTCTCCTCGAATTTTTGCTGCGTATTTCCCAAAAAAACGCTTGTGAAATTTTTCACAAGCGGTTATATGCCGCCTGACAAAGCAAAATGGGGAACACTTTTCCAAAATGGACCAATTGGATTGCCATAAAGGTTCTGATCTGTCTCGGAGCTTTGGGGACCGCAGTTATCGCGCTTGCGTGGTATTCGTGGACTCCCAAATACACGAGAGTGGGTTATATGCCTCAGCAGCCAATTCCTTTCGATCATAGTCTACATGCCGGGCAACTGGGGATGGACTGTCGGTATTGTCACAGTTTTGTAGAGAGCTCTTCTCACTCAAACCTGCCAAACGCTGAGTTGTGCTGGAACTGTCACGGCCCCGGTAAAGTGAAGTCGGATTCTCCCAGGCTGGAATTGTTGCGTCAGGCAATGGATCCGAATTACGAGAATTATACGGGTGAGCCAATTCAGTGGGTGCAGATTCATGAGACTCCGGATTACGCTTACTTTAACCATTCTGCTCACGTGAATCGCGGTGTGAGTTGTGTCGAGTGTCACGGGCGGGTCGATCAGATGCCGGTTGTGTATCATGCCAAGCCTTTGAGTATGAGTTTCTGTCTCGATTGCCACCGCAACCCGGATAAGAGTTTGAGGCCGCTTGATGAAATAACGAACCTCGACTGGGAGGCGGAAGATGAAGATCGTGATGAGTTTTATTCGCAGTTAGCTCTGGTAAAAGGAGTTGATAAAGATGCTCTGGTTAGTGCTGATGAGGAAGAGGGTCTTGAGTGGGGTAAAGAATTGATTGGTAAACATATTCGCGAGGGGTGGGCGGTTAACCCTCCTCAGGATTGTGCGGCGTGTCACCGGTAGAATCGGATTGTGAAGAATTTTTAATGAAGCGTAAGTTCCATCATCCTGAAGTTGAAAGCTCTCACCGCCAGTGGCGCAGTCTTGGGGAGCTTGAAGGTTCTGAGGAGTTTTCCGAGTGGCTTGAGAGGGAGTTTCCTCAAGGTGCTTCCGAGTACCAGGGTGATGAAAATTCCCGTCGTGACTTCGTGAAGTTGATGGGGGCTTCAACAGCTTTGGCTGGATTTGGTGTGGCTTGCAGTCGTCCGGTTCGGCATTTGGTGCCGTTTAACGAGCATGTTGAATGGGCGGTTCCAGGGAAGGCGCTTTATTATTCCAGTTTTCGCCCGTCACTCACGGGGATGGGTGGTGATCCATTAGTGGTTACGACTTATGATGGTCGTCCTACTAAAGTGGATGGCAATAAGCTTCATCCGGTTCGCTCCGGCGGGTCTGATCAATATACTCAGGCCTCTGTTCTTGATCTGTATAATCCTGACCGTTCGAGGGGGTATTTGAAGGGTGGGGCGCCCACGACAAAGGTTGATTTTGATAAAGCGTTTTTTGAGCCGTTTTCGAAAGCTCGTTCCGGTGAAAAGGTTGCGTTTCTTGTCGAAAAATCCACCTCTCCGACGAGGAATCGTCTGATTCGTGAGATCGCAGAGGGGTACTCCGGTTCGAAATTCTACGCTTACAGTGCGCTTGAGGGTGAAGGTAGGAAGCTTGCGGAAGAGGATTTGTTTGGAAAAGGGATTGTGTCGACAGTTGATCTCTCAAAGGCGAGGCGAGTCTTGTCGGTTGATTGTGACTTTCTTGGTGCTGATCCGGTGGGTGAAGATTCGACCTGGGAATTTTCCAAAGCGAGGAAAGTCGACGGTGATGCTGTCGATGAAATGAACCGCCTTTATGTAGTCGAGCCTGCGTTTACTTTAACCGGGGGAATGGCGGATCACAGGTATCGTCTGTCATCCAGTCAGGTTTTGGCTTTTCTTTCGTTGTTGGCCAAAGAGATTGGCGGGGCTGTTGGTGGTATGGGTGAGTCGCTTGGTGCGGTTTCCTCGGTTTTCGATAGCGAGTGGATTTCTCAATGTGCAGCTGATTTGGTCGAACTCAAAGGTGAGTCGGTTGTTTTGGTTGGTTCCCGTCATTCCAAAGAGTGTCATATGCTGGCTGCGGCGATTAACGGCGCGCTTGGTGCTTATGGTGCTGTTATCAGCGGCGTGAAGCATGATCTGCCGGAGTTGGAAGGTCTGGTTGAGTTGGTTGAGGCGATTTCTGCCGGGGATGTAGAGACTTTATTTATCCTTGGGGAAGGTGATGTGCTTTTTGATGCACCTTCAGATCTGATGATTGCTGATGCGCTGGATAAAGTCGCGACGGTGGTTCATGTCGGTTCACTGGTGAATTTGACGGCGAAATCGGCAGATTGGCATGTTCCCGGGACTCACTATCTGGAGACATGGGGGGATTGTTTTACTGTTTCCGGGTATTACTCGGTTCAGCAGCCGATGATTGATCCGATGTGGGGTGGTATTTCGGAGATTTCTTTCTATCTGAATTTACTCGCCACAGGCGAGGAGTCCATCGGTTCTCTCGATGCGGTGAAAGAGACTGCGGCCTCAGTTAGTGATGATTGGGTGGGGTTGCTGCGAAATGGTTTTGTTGCAGAGGCTTCGTTGCCTTCGGCCCCGCTTACGGTGGCGAACGGTAAGGTCAATTCCGCTCTGAGCGGTGTTAAGCTTCCGGATTTGCCTTATCCTGAATCATTGGACGTTGTCCTTACGGTGGGGAGAAATTTTGACGGGAGGTTTTCGAATAATCCCTGGTTACAGGAGGCTCCGGACCCGATTACGAAGCTTACCTGGGATAATGCGGCTTTGATCAGCGTGAAAACGGCTGAAGCTCTGGGTCTTGAAGATGGTGATTTGGTTGAGATTGCGAAAGAGGGCGGTTCTCCGGTTACTGTTCCGATTCTTCGGAGTCCCGGGCACGCTGAGTATACTTTGACTGTGGAGGTCGGGTACTACGGTGATACCAGGCTGGGGCGGATTTGCGATCATGTCGGTTTTAATGTTTATCCGTTAAAAACGACGAAAGAGCCGCTCGTAGTTTCCGGTGTGACGCTGAAGAAGCTTGGTGATAAACACAAGCTCGCGCTGACAGCTGAGCACTACAGCATGGAAGGTCGGGCCATCGTTCGCGAAGGCACTGTAGACATGCTGGAAGAGGATGCTGAGTTTGCCCAGCATCAGGGGATGGATCACCACATTCCTGAAAATGTATCTTTATACAAAGGCCCGGACTATCGCGGTGAAACTCACGATGCGGAAAAGCGCAATGAGGCAAACCAGGCCTGGGCATTAAAAGGGCATGCCTACGAAGTTGATCCCAATCACCAGTGGGCGATGACGATCGACTTGAATGCCTGCACCGGGTGTAATTCGTGCGTGATTGCCTGTCAGGCGGAAAACAATATTCCGGTAGTGGGCAAAAACCAGGTGCTGGCGGGGCGCGAGATGCACTGGATCCGGATGGATCGGTATTTCACCAGTCCCAACGACCACGAGATTGTTTCTGAGCGTGGATTTAGTTTTAATTACGATGAGGAGCCCGGTCGTCGTCATGTTGATGATGACAATATCGAAATGCTTCCTCAGCCGGTTGCCTGTCAGCAGTGCGAGAGTGCGCCTTGTGAAACTGTTTGTCCGGTGAACGCTACGGTTCATACCGGAGACGGTCTGAATGCGATGGTTTACAACAGGTGCATCGGAACGCGTTACTGCGCGAACAACTGTCCTTATAAGGCGCGCCGCTTTAACTACTACGATTACAACAAGAGACCGATTGAGGATCTTAAGATAGGTCCCATCACGGCTCCGGGAGTAGAATTTGGACCACTGGCTCCGGCTTCCGGGCATGCGACGACGACAATGCAGTTGCAAAACAATCCGAATGTAACTGTGCGGATGAGAGGTGTGATTGAAAAATGCACCTACTGCGTCCAGAGGATTACTGCGGCTAAGGTAGCAGCAAAAGCTGCCGCCCGTGATTCCGCTGATATTCAAGTGAAGCCGAATTCGTTTACTGTTGCTTGTCAGGATGCCTGTCAGACAGAAGCGATTGTATTCGGTAATCTGAAGGCAAAAGGGGACAGAGTGATTGATTCGAAAAACAATCCTCGTAACTACGATCTTTTGAAATACATCGGAACACTTCCCCGGACCAGTTATCTGGCGAGGATTAAGAACCCGAATATGAAGATGCCCGGGGCTGACAAAGTCGGGACGGTAACATCGAAAATGCACTGATCTTTCTACGGTTTTATTTCACATGGCAGATCCGACTACAGAGAACCTGGGAGTTCATCCATCCGAAGCGGAAGGGGTGGCCCGCGAACCTCTTGTTCTGAATAACCGTTCCCTTGGGTGGGTGACGGATCGTATTTGCGGTATCGTAGAGAACCGCCAGCCCGCGTTGTGGTGGGTACTGTTCGTTCCTTCGGTAGCTCTATTCGGGTGTTTGCTTTTTACACTGGTTTATCTCGTTTCAACCGGTGTAGGTGTGTGGGGGAACAACCAGCCTGTTGCGTGGGGTTGGGCGATTGTTAACTTCGTTTTCTGGATTGGTATTGGTCACGCCGGTACGTTGATCTCAGCTATTCTTTTCCTGACCCGTCAGAAGTGGAGGACTTCGGTGAACCGTGCGTCCGAGGCGATGACTCTGTTTGCGGTGATGTGTGCCGGTATTTTCCCGGGTTTTCACGTGGGTCGTTTCTGGATGGTCTGGTTTCTGGCGCCGGTCCCGAACGCAAATGCGATTTGGCAGAACTTTAAGAGCCCGCTGCTTTGGGAT
This sequence comes from Verrucomicrobiales bacterium, assembly GCA_029213025.1. Lineage (GTDB taxonomy): Bacteria > Verrucomicrobiota > Verrucomicrobiia > Verrucomicrobiales > DEV007 > Arctic95D-9. The sequence continues at coordinate 5,156 of JARGOZ010000243.1, read as the reverse complement.
GTGTTCGCTGTTTCGACCTATTTTACGGTGTCTGTGATATTTTGGTATATCGGTTTGATTCCCGATTTGGCCACGCTTAGAGACCGGGCTAAAGGGAAACTGGCGAAAGGCTTGTATGGATTTTTCGCTCTGGGGTGGCGGGGTGCGAACCGTCACTGGCGTCACTACGAAATGGGTTACCTTCTTTTGGCGGCTCTTTCGACTCCTCTGGTTCTGTCGGTTCACTCTGTCGTTTCGTTCGACTTTGCGACATCTGTTGTTCCCGGTTGGCATACTACGATTTTCCCGCCTTACTTTGTTGCAGGGGCGATCTTCGGTGGTTTTGCGATGGTTCTTACTCTGATGCTACCGGTTCGGAAGATCTACGGTTTAGAGGATCTGTTCACGATGAAGCATGTCGATTTCATGACGAAGATCATTCTGCTTACCGGAACGATCGTGGGCTACGCCTATATCATGGAATTGTTTATCGCATACTACGGCGCAAACAAATATGAGGCGGATGCTTTCCATATTCGAATTCTATCGGGTCCCTACAAGTATTATTACTACTGTATGTTTGCCTGTAACGTGATCATACCCCAGTTCTTCTGGTTTAAGAAGTGTCGTCAAAATCTGTGGATTGTTTTCATTATTGTAAACTTTGTCAACGCAGGTATGTGGTTCGAACGATTTGTGATCATTCCCACATCGGTTGCCCGTGATTTCCTTCCCGGACAGTGGGGGATTTACAATGCTTCGTGGGTTGAGAAGCTCATGTTCCTCGGGACTTTCGGAATGTTTATGATGTTGTTCCTCCTGTTTATCCGCTTTCTCCCGGTGATTGCGATCAGTGAGGTAAAAGGTGTGCTGCCGGATTCCGATCCGCATCATCCTGAGTGGGAGGCTTTGCGCAAAAAGCGCCGGGCCGCAAATAAGAATGCTTAACCGTGAACAGTGATCGATTTTGAGTGATTCAACTACCAGTTCCAAAGAGTTGTTCGGCTACGTCGCCGAGTTCGAGTCTGCTGCTGATTTGTATCATGCTGCGGAAAAGGTTCGCGATGCCGGATTTAAAAAGTGGGATGTTCACACTCCGTATCCGGTGCACGGGATAGACCATGCCATGGGGCTGGGTAAATCCTGGCTTTCCGCTGTGGTGCTAGCCGGCGGTGTAGCGGGATCGTTTACAGCTTTGTTTCTCCAGTTTTTCACTCAGGTTTCTTTGTACCCGACTGTGGTTCAGAATAAGCCGACCAACCTTTTTACTATACCGGCATTTTTCCCGGTGACATTCGAACTGACGATTCTGTTTGCGGCATTCTCCACGTTGTTCGGATTATTGGTTTTTATTCAGCTTCCGAGATGGAATCATCCGCTTTTTGAGTCCGAGCTCTTTAAGAAATTTTCGGATGACGGCTTTATTTTGGTGATCGAATCCCGTGATCCACGGTTTAAGAGAGATAAGACAAAGTCTTTTCTTGAAGAAATCGGGGCGGGTGAGATTGAGGCTGTAGTAGTGTGATTTTTTTGAACCGTTAGATACGAATGCGCTGGTTTTTCCTGGTTTTTGCTTTCCTTGTCATCACGATGATCATTGGTCTTCGTGGGAGAGGTGAGAAGTTTTCGAAACCTCCTTTTGAGCTGTTTCCGGATATGGACCGGCAGTACAAGGTGAAGTTTCAAAAGCCGAGTCACTTTTTCGAAAACGGCATGGGCTCCCGTAAGCCGGTAGAGGGTACGATTCCGATGGGCTTTCATCCACCGCTTACCAAAGAGGGAGGGGTTCCAACAAGCGACCTCGATTTCAGTTATGGTGACGATTATTACAACACCGGTTTGTTTGGTGATCTTTATGGAAAAGGCTTCCCGAAAGATCTTGAGGTAAATGAGGAACTGTTGAAGCGGGGTGAACAGAGGTATCAAATCAACTGTGTTCCCTGTCACGGAGAATCAGGCAACGGGAAAGGGATCGTTTCCAAATACTGGGGATTTCCTCCGGTGCAGGGTGATAAGAGTGACGAGGAGTTTCGAAAAGAGTGGGATGCATTTAACGGTATCCCTCCTTCAGCCAATTTGCTGGACCCGAGAGTGATGGCCTTTCCTGAAGGGCAGATTTTTTGGACGATTACTCACGGTAAAGGATTGATGGGTTCCTATAGAGGAACGGTGAACGTAAAGGATCGCTGGGCAATTGTTGCCTATGTGAAGGCTCTTCAGGCCGCATCGAAGTAAGTTTTTTAAGAGACCAATTAGTATGGCAGGGCTGAAAGACTCAGACGACTACAAAAACGGGGAACGCTTCAAAGGTGCCGGCAACTTCGGTTGGATCGCCCTCGGAGTCGGGGCTGTTGCGACCGCTGCATTCTTCCTGATTGCATTCGCGGACGGTAAAACCGGGGATGGCTACAGTATGACTTCCTGTATGGCATTTTCCTGGCTGTTTGCGGTAGTATTTTTTCTCTCAATTGCCGTGGGTGGCATGTTCTGGACACTGCTCCATCACGCTACCAATTCAGGTTGGGGGACTTTGGTTCGCCGCTTAATGGAGAATTTAGGGATCATGATTCCCGTGTTACTGTTTCTGGCGCTACCACTTATTCTGCCGCAAATCGGATTTCGCGATGCCCTTTGGGAATGGTTTGAAGACCGTGCGGTTGCTGAAAGCACGGCTGAAAAGAAAGCCGATGAGAAGAAGGCGGAATATATTGCTGACATCAAAACAAAGGCTGAAAAAGCTGCTGGACAATTGGCGAAGATTGAAAAGGACAAGTCTTCTCAGTCGAACATTACACCTGGTGTAGCCCGGTTTTATGATGATCAGATCAAGTCGTTGACCGAAAAATCCGAGGTTTTGGCTGCGCACGCCAATCAACCTGAAGAGGTTCTCGTTGATGAATTGCGGGACAAGGAGTTTAAAAACGCCAACGCGCTGCTTCATGCCAAGAGGGATTTCCTTCAGGAGGAATTTTGGCTTCTCCGATTCGGAATCTATATCCTCGTTCTGGGAGGAGGGATGTATCTTCTCAGGTCCACTTCCGTCCGACAGGATAAATCGGGGGATCCGAAACTTTTTACCAAAATGCAGGTAATGAGTTGTCTGCTGCTGCTTCCATTTGCGGTAGCCTGGACATTTCTGGTGTTCGATTGGCTGATGGCCCTCGATTACTCCTGGTTCTCCACGATGTGGGGGGTCTATCTTTTCGCCGGAGCGGCTTTGAACTCGATGGGGGTCCTGATTCTTGTCCTGTCCGGGCTCCGGAAGGCGGGCTATTTTGCTGACACGATTACCAAAGAGCACTATCTCATCATGGGTAAGCTGATGCATGCTTTTGTCATCTTTTGGGCCTATATCGCATTCTCCCAGTTCTTCCTGATATGGTATGCTAATATCACAGAGGAAACCAAGTTCTTCCTGACTCGTAATACCGGATTCTGGAATCTCTACACCATTATCTTTCTGGTTGTCGGACACTTTTTTATCCCGTTTATCGCCCTGTTGATTCGCTACAACAAGACGACCACAAAGATTATCTGTTTCATCGCAATTTGGAACCTGCTTATGCACTTTTTCGACATCTACTGGATCATTATAGCGGAGAGAGCTCCTTCGCTGACTCAGGGTGCTGTGACTCATATCAAGGGGATGTGGATGTATGATTTACTGGCGTTTGTCGGGGTGGGCGGAATTTTTATCTTCTGTCTGCTGAAAACATTGGGGACGGCCAGTCTGTTCCCCTGTAGGGATCCTCGATTGGATGAATCACTGAACTTAACCAACTAATTGAAAAATTTCGATGAGCAACAGTTCTGATCATTCTACAGGATATTTCGGCGGGTTGATTGCCGGTTTAGTCGCCCTCTCTATTTTTGGTGTCGCATCCATGGTGGTGTTCCTGATGGTTGACACCAAAGAGCCGACCGACCGAACTTACGAAGGTGATTTTACAGCTAAGCGAGTGGCTCAAAGATCTCAAACTTTGGAAATCGTTACCGCAGAACAGGAAGGTAGTCTTGATTCCGAAAAACTTCAGGCGGCTCTTGCCAATTTCAAACCGGAAGCCGAAGGGAAAACCGCTATCCCGTTCCCCGGTTCCGCCACTGCATTGAAAGCAGCTCAGGCACCGCCGGCGGCGGAAAAACCTGCGGCTGAATCGGAGGAAGCGCCCGAACCCGCTCCGGCACCGGTTGCTCCGGCTGTTGCAGTTCCTGATGCAAATGCGCCCGAACCAGCCGCGCCCGGTGGTAAAGGGAAAGGTAAAGCGAAGCAGAATCCTGCACCGAAAGGCAAAGGCAAAGCTCAAAAGGGTGTCGCGCCAAAAGGCAAGGGCGACGCCCCGAAAGGCAAGGGAGCAACTCCGAAGGGTAAAGGCGATTCTCCCAAAGGGAAAAGTGATGCCCCGAAAGGCAAAGGAAAGGGAAAAGGTAAGGCCGCAGACGAGGCCGAAGGAACTTCAGGTGATACGCCTGCCCAGTAAGGGATTAGTGTAAAGATTATCAGTCCGACAAGCATGACAATGCAAGCAACAGACGAAGATATCAGGGAAAGAACGTTGATCGACAGATCCACTAAACTTCCTGTGTTGTTCTTTTTTACCAGCGCCGCCGCGTGGCTGTTCGTCGCGACAATTCTGGGATTTCTCAGCGCCTTGAAGCTTCGGGTTCCGGGGTTGTGGGAGGAGTGCCCATTCGTCAGTTACGGCAGGATTTTCCCGATGCACATGATTGTGCTGGTCTACGGCTGGGCTCTTCAAGCCGGTATCGGTGCCATGATCTGGCTGATGGCGAGACTGACCCGCCAGCAATTAAAATACGGTTTAGGTATTGTTGCTCTGGGGCATGTCTGGAATGCGCTCGTAACTGTCGCAGTGATCGCTGTGTGGTTTGGATTCGGACGTTCGATTCCTCTTTTGGATTTCCCGGGATGGATGGGGCCACTTTTCGCCATGGTTTACATGGCGATGGTTGTTTGGGTGATTCCGATGTTTAAGTCCCGGCGGGCCGCTTCGATCTATGTGTCCGAATACTATCTCGTAGGGGCGGCTGTGTGGTTTCCATGGATATTTATCACGGCAGGGATTTTGATTTCCCAAGAGGCGGCGCCGACAATGGCTTCGGGATCCGCTTCCTGGTTTGTGTCTAATCTGATCTATTTCTGGATGGCACCGGTTGCATTG
>JARGOZ010000242.1 GCA_029213025.1 Verrucomicrobiales bacterium | reverse complement strand
ACCAGGCGGCTGCCAACCGTCAATGTTCGATTCCGCCCCGGTCACGCCATTTTTCCAATGGTATCGGGACATGGAAACATTTAACCCTTGGACTTTTGCGGAATCACCGAAGACCTTTCTCTGGCTCTGCCCAGACAACGATTTTCTGGTGAATTTTCCCCTTCTCCATTTGAATGCAGACGTCGAGATCGATCGCCGGTCCTAATTTGGACAGAAATCCTCTTAACTCATCATCTTTTCCCCGGGCTTCCCACGATCCGTCCAGCTTTTGAAGGGCTACTACCTCGCTTGCGAAATTACCGGGTATTCGAATCGCACGAGCAAGTGGCCAATCTTCCGCAGGTTGTTTAAATCCTCCCAACTTTTCAGCGTAAATTTTACCACTGGAACCAATGGCAATCCAATTTCCGTAGACTCTTGAGGCCCCGGACAAATACACAATGGGCTCTTCAGGTTGTGAATCCACATTTACGCTTTCAAAGTCTCCACTTGTACTTTGGTGGCGGTATCGAAATTGATTCCTTTCGTTTATCCACAGGAGTCGATTAATCGTGATGGTGGCCAATTGAGCTTTGTCGGCGGTGAGCAGTTTGCATTCGGCATCCCAGAGCTTACCAAAATTGGCAAGATATCTTTTTCGCGCTCCGAACGCACGCCAAACTCCTTCTGCCTCGCGCAAGATAAAGAAGTCTTGTGTTGAAGTGAACCACGATTTTTCATCGAGCGGCAATTCCCCGATATTTTCAGTCCGGGGGTTTCCCAGGAACGCTTTGTCGGCAATAAACTCGACTTTGTAATGGCCATTATAATCGACGTGCTGAACAGCCCGAAATTCAGAAACTTTCAATCCCGCGCCATTTTCATAAAACTTTCTTGTCGGGATCGTAACGAGGGTGCCTTCTCCATTCTTGCGGACGGCTAAAATTGCGATTGTCGTGTGTTGCCCTTCCATGTAGTAAGTGGATAGTCCCACAACCACCTTTGTATAATCGCGCTCACGCAGTGTCCTGGTAATTTCTCTCGTCAGACTATCGCTAAGGGGGGCGCCATCGAAGAAACCCCAAATGTGGAAATTCCCTCCTGTTTCGAAAACTCGTCTGCGCTCGGGTGGCAATGCGGGCAGATTTTCACCCAGTTCCCGTTCCGGATCTTCTGAGCCAATGGAACTGCCACCTACCGCCCGGCTATCCTTATTCATTGCATCGGCAGATTCATCGGGGTGCAAATCCGCTGCCATCGCTATGAAAGTCTCTGATGTGTCCAGTGCTGACTTAGCCTCATCAATCTTGCCGGCCCTGGTCAGATCCCTGGCTAAATTTTCAGCAGATTCCGCGAATGAACGAATTAACTTCAGCTTTGTGCCGCTGGTCTTCACTTCATGAGCGGTTCGCTGTTTTCGGTAAATTTCCTGCAGCCTTTTCAGTTCAGGATAGGAAGAAAGATTTTCTGATGGCGAGGCTTCATAACTATTCAACTCCTCATCGATCGCCAGCAAGGCCTTCAGTGCGCCCCTTTTTTGGTAAGCTGCTTTTTGCTTCTGTAGATATTGCCGGTATTTTTCATTCAGCTCTATCAATGGCCTATCAACAATTAAAAGTTCCTTTTCGAACTGTAGGCGAAGTTTGCTTACCGGGTCTTCGGTGGAATCCTGGGAGTAGGTATATTTATCTGAAATGGTTAGCAAAACCAAAAATGATAAAAATACTCGTGCTCTCTTCATAGCGAGGGGATAATACGGTGATCCGCGGCCCGGTGTCAAAGTGTTTTACAAGACGTCGTTTCGAATTTCCCAGTCGCGATATCGAATTGAAACAGCGGCGTCGGATTCCCATTTCCTATATATTTCGACAAAGAAGTGGATAGCGGGTTATCCGGTACTCGGCAATTATACGACTGGTTTAAGTTTTCAATATTGAAATGCCTGAGAATCAAAATACATGAACAAGGATCGAAGAACTTTTCCGCCGCACTATTTTACTTCTCATTTTTTGGGTGGCGTCGCACGAAGCTTCTTTGCTCAGATGCAAGTTTCCGGCTACGCAACTCGAATCATAATGTTCCTCGTCCCCTCCCATTTTTCCGGTAACTGGAAATGCGATTGCCGAAGGGAAAACTCCACCGCGTGGTACGATCGGAAAACTGATTTCGAATCAACTCGTTCGCGACGCCGCAGACAGACTAAACTACAACCTACTTAGGGACCGTCTGTCTCAATACTGGCAGGCAGACGCCGGAGATGCGTTTTATGAAATGTTTACTGACCGATTCGATAATTCTTTCCTCGGCTCCCACTATTGAATTGTTGACGAACTCAAAAAGCATATAGAGAATGCGGACGGCTGGTACACACGACTCATTGAGATCGGGTGCGGCGACGGGAAAGGATTAAACCACCTTTCCGAAACCCATCCGAATATAGAAGAATTCGTTGGACTCGATATCAACGAAACTATCGTGGAGAAAAACCGCAAAAACCGGTCTCATTTGAAGTTCGAAACAGGTGACGCTGTCGGTTGGATTCGCTCGAACGCCGCTCCCGGAACAATTCTGATGAGTTATGGAGGGGTGATGGAATATATACTTGAAAGCAGACTCTCTGAAATTTTTTCTATACTCTAAGAACATTCACCTGCAGCGGTCACGTTGGTCGAACCGCTATATGATGAATTCGATCCCGCCACAGAAACCGAATCCCGATCCAGCGGCATGGAGCATCCCTCTTATCACAATCATCGTCACCTGCTCGAACAAGCCGGATTCGATATCCAAATCGCAACAGGACTGAACGAGGAATTCCACTAGATGGTGGTTTTGGCTGCAGGGTAGCAATAGACCGTTTGCCCCTGGATTCGTTTGGTCAACCTGTTCAGTTCGAAGTCCTGACTCAAGTTTCATTTGGCCAAAATCACAGAAATTCGGCTGTTGTATTTTTTAAAAAGTTTGCCCGCGCACCAAGCCTGCGCCAAGTTGATTTCAACTAACTGGTTGACGATCAATGTAAAAAGTGTAAAAAATATACAATCTTCACCTAGGAAACCCATCATGAATCACAAAAATTGTTTGTTGCGCGCATTCTGTTTCTTCCCCCCAACGATCAGAAATTTGCTTACCGCATTACTGATAATCTCATTTTCAGGCCCCGGTTTAAACGTATTTTCGCAGCAAAGAGATTACCGAAAACCCCTCGCAAAAATCTTCAAAAAGGTACCGAGATCGACTGGAACTCTCACAGTCGGCAATTTTAAACCTTACTCAAGGGAGCGACTGATTTCCGAATGGCTCAACGAGTTCAACGCTTATACCGGGATTCTCAATGGCGTAACGATGGAAACAAACTTTGTTGGAGCGTACGACAAGCGATTGATAGATATGCTCCTGTTCCATGTAGCTGCGAGTTATAATGAGGGCGCAGAAATCGGGACTCCACCCAGCGGCGAAAATGCCACCTTCGAGAATACCACTATCTTCAATCCAAACGACCCCGATATCACCAATACCGTCTTAAGTAAGAAATCAACCCAGGAGGCAGGAACCAATTTTTTTGCAGATCCGGGCAACAACAAAAATCACCTCCATTTTTTCGATCAGCTTCACGATTACGAGGCTGCCCGGAACGAAACTCTAATTATCCGCCGCAAGAGAATGCTGGACGATTCTCACGATCGGTGGGGCGGAGTTCTGCACCATTTGTCTTTCGATATTTCCTTCATTCCACCGAAGGGTGTCGAGCGGATCGCCCGACTTGAAGCGGAGATTATTGAAATCGAGGAGGATTGCCCGGATCAGGAAGGATTTCAGAAGCGGTTTATCTCCGGGCTGAGATCGTGTATCGCTGATGAGGTTCTTCATCTTCAGGACCGGGTATTCGTCGAGGACTTCCACCCCACCTTGTATGGAGAAATCACGAAATCTGTTCTATTTGCCTACGCAAAGGAAGCGAAACCCGAAAGCCCGTCGGGCCCGGACCCGGCAGAGTCCACTCCCGGATTTGAAATAGCAGCCAACCCCGGCAGATTTCCTGCATCATCAACCGGTTTTTCGAATTTACACGCCCCTCCTCAAACTAGGATTCAGGAAATACTAACCGAACTGAAAAACAGTAAAAATGAAGAGAAAAAAGCAGCTCTTGTTGAGGAACTGGCGAAACTTTTGGACGCTCTTGAAAAACAGAAGAAAGCAATTCAGGCACAGATAGAAGCGTGTGAGGAAAGGGTGGGAGCCGCTGAAAAACAGGCTCGGTATGCCAGCAAAACTGCGGATCGAATTCGTTCGGAAAACTCAAGGCTGTATAAAACGATAGCCGAACTCAAAGAGCGCCTCGCAGCACTTGAGGTAATACCTAACGATCCATTGGAATTGCTAAAATCATATATGGATCAACGCTACAGTCAGTTCAATCAATGGATAGAGGTGCGAAACCAACGAGGCCTTCGTGAATACGACGCGCTGTTTGCAACACCCAAGATCCCCACTGGTGATTTCAAGAGCGAGTGGGCAAGTCTAATGAGTAAAAACCCGAAATTGCGCGGACAGGTATCAGTCATTGCCGTCGAACCCAGCGAACATGCGCAAAATGTATCAGGAGTTGCTGCATTTGAGCAGATCCGAAGTCTCGCGGGAATGTTCACGGGCGGCTTCGGGGGCGGTTTCGGTGTTCGTGCCGAGGTTCAGCACTATATGCGATCTCAAACCATGATCGAAGCGATTACGCGCGCCCCGCTCGCTATCGGTTATGTCGATGCCGTACCTGATATTCCGGAAATCCGGTACGGTGTCGAAGGAAAGGGAACCCTCGACAGTGGAATCTTAAAATCAGCTATATGTTGTAATGAAAAATTTGGATGGTATCTCGGACCCAGATTCAAAATTGATGATGTTCGCAGAGGTTTGTTGGGCCAACGTAGAGAATTCAAAATTGGATGGGACCACATCGAAGCCAAACATCACCTCGCAGTCACCATGGTCGCACCTGCTCTTGCCACATCCATGAAAATTCGATTTACCCTGAAATGGATGGACCCGGTTACCGGCAAGGTTGATCATGAACTTCCATTTATCTGCAAGGATCAAAATATAGATTTGAATCCGGACTTCCGGTCTTTCATCAATGGAATTTTGCAGGGGCAGGAAGGCGCTCCGAAAGGCCCGCTCCTATCAACACTCTCCAACGCGGATATCACATTCCCCTTGAGAACTGAAACCACTAAAGTTGGCGACGAGGTGACAGAAACGGTCGTTCTTAACGGTCCGACCACCCTGTTTGTCCAGGGCCTTGACCTTTGGCGCAGCCCTCAGGTTTTTCTCGACAATGTCGAAGCTTCCGAAGTGGCGATCGCGTCAGATATGAAAGGATTGACCGCGAAGTTCACTTATCTTCCCAACCCCTACGATGGCTTTTCAGACTTGATTGTAGTCACATCAGAAGGACGGGATGCTTTGCTAAACGGAGTTCGGATCTCCAAACAGTCTGAATTCGAAAATACGACACCTATCGATGGCAGGAGAAAAAAAGGGTCGAGATCCGTGTCTCCTGCAATTTCCGGGCAGGATTTTATACCCTCTGCACTTTCAGCGAACGACAAAAAACTAAAACTGAAACTGACCGGAACCAATTTCGAGAAAGGCATGGCCGTTACAATCGACAGAGAAACTCTGGCTGAGAGTGTGGTGAATATAGCTTCAAAAACTGAGATCCTGATCTCGTTTGACAGCCTTCCGTCTTCGGGAGCGAAAGTCGTCAAAGTAGGAAATGGCGAAGGGAAGGTAATTGAATTTCCGAAGCATCCGTCAAAGGAGGAGTCGCCACTTATCTCCAGCATCATTGATGGAAATAAGGAAATCTATCCCTACAACGACTTCAACATTTGCGTGCTTGGGCATGGGTTTCTCGACAAATCCAAAGAATCGATCATTAAAAGCGTTTCTCTGGGAAGTTACGCGGGAAAAGTTACGTCAGTAAGCCCGAACAGTGCAACATTCAGTTTCGACAAAGCAGATTCAAAAAAGAAGTTTCATCCCGAAGAAAAACTGATTATCGGAACCACTCTTGGAATTGTTTACTACGAAAAACTCGAGGTCACAGGTGACGAAAAAATTCTACCTACGATTAAAATCCGCAATACACCGCCGGAACCATCCAAACCCGGCGAGAAAGGGAGCGGAAAAGATAAATCCAGTTCATCTCCTTCGTCCCCGCCGCCACCTAATGAAAATGGAATAAAAGTGCAGATCAACAACAAGGATGAAACTGGAGTAGTTGGACGGGATAAACGAGACGTCTGGCGCTTTCCATTCTTCGGCAGCCGTAATCAGGAATCAGTGGTTCGTTCTGAAGCTGCACAGGTGGAAAGAATAGAAACCTCTTCTTCCCTCAGCGGTATTCCTGTTAATTAGGGCAGATCTAATTCCGGTTCTTCAGAAAAAAATTCTCCGGGGCATAACATTGCGATAAACTGTTACCCATGTTCCCGGTCAACCTGTATCTATGTTCCCGGTTCATACCTCTATTCGCCGGAGCCTAATCACCCATCGTGGTTTCTCCTGAAACTCCAGCTCTGCTGTGCGCGGATCAGGCGGATAACCGCATTCGCTTGGTTGATCCGCTCACACCGGGAAATAACAAAGCTATTTTGTGGTGTTATCCGCCGGAGGACGAAAAGGGGCTGACTTACCGCCCCACGGATGCAAAACGGGTGGAAATGGACGGCCAGGTATTCGTCCTCGCCGCCTGTCATGGCCGCGTGCAGTTGGTTCGATTCAGCGATCAGATGGTGGTGAAGGATTTTTCCACGCCCAGTAGTTGTCACTCGGCGGAACTGTTGCCGGACGGGTCCATTGTCAGCGTCAACAGCAATCACGGCATTCTGCGACTGCACCGTTCGTCGGAGGATTTTACCGATATAGCGCTGCCCTACGCGCACGGAGTGACGTGGGACAAAGGGCGGAAGTGTCTCTGGGTGCTCGGTGATCTCCTGTACCGGTTCGACTACACCGGTGGTAAGCTTGCTCTCAATCGCTCATTTGAGCTCCCTCTGTCCCCGACCGGTCACGACCTGTTCCCGCTGCAGGACGGGGCGAAGCTGCTGGTTAGCAACAACGATGCGCTGTTTCTATTCGATATCGCGACGGAGAAATTTGAAACCATTTCCGAAATGAAACAGATCAAAAGTGCCAGTCAGAACGCCGACGGTTCGATCTGGGTGAGCGAGCCGACGGTGATTGAAGGAGCCAAAGAATGGCAGAGTGATTCGTTCATACCTGTGCTGCCGCAGGTGCCGGCGATTCGCTACACGATGGGCGGCGCACGGTTCTACAAGGCGCGTTGGTGGCAGAGGGTGGAATTTAGTTATTGAGTGAAGGACAGAGAAGAGCCGAGTGGATCGGGTTAACGATACTTCTTCGATCGCCACCCGGAACTCCTCCGGGCGATTTGCGGTACCATGTTGACATTGTTTCAACATGGTACCGCAAATGGTTCAAGAATTTTACTTGATTTGCGGTAGTATGTTGACTAAAATTCAACATGGTGGCGCAAATTGACGAATTAGACCTGCCAAAGGGGCTGCCTTTTGATTACCAGTTGGCCATGGACCGGCTAAAGGGGTATGCCGCCCCTCGCAACAAATTAAAGCAATTGTGTGAAAGCAAACAGGTGGTCAGGCTCAAGCAGGGGCTTTATGTTCGGTCTCCTGGAGAGGAGGTGAACCCGCTGGTTTTAGCGGGATTGATCTATGGTCCGTCTTACGTGAGCCTGGAAACGGCATTGGTTTTTTATGGTTTGATTCCTGAGCGGACCGCAGAAGTCACCAGCGTCTGCCTTGGCAAGGCAACGAGAAAGGTAAAGCGCTTTCAAACGCCTTTAGGGCGCTTCAGCTACCGCCCCGTGAACGAGCGTGTTTTCAGCGTTGGATTCAAATTGGCGACCGAAGATGGAGCGAATTATTTTTTGGCAGAACCGGAGAAGGCCCTGTGCGATCGCATTGCCCTGGTTCGGGGGCTGAGCACGATGCAAGAAGTTCGTTCGTTGGTGTTTGATGATTTGCGAATTGATCCCGAAGCCTTGAGATCTTTCAGAGTGCCCGTGGTCAACGAAATATCATCGAGATATCAACGACGGAATGTGAAAGCTTTCGCCCTCTGGCTGGCCCGTGGAATGGAGGGAGGAGAATGAACTCTGCGCTTAAAAGTTTAATTGACCGCTACGACCCGAAAACCAAAGATGACTGGGAAAATGCCCTTCGGGAAATCGTCCAGGAACTCGCTCTTTTAGGTTTATACCGTTCGAAATTCTACGAGCATGCGGCCTTCTACGGTGGGACGGCGCTACGGATTTTTTATGGTCTTCAGCGTTTTTCCGAGGACATGGATTTTTCGCTGCTGCAGCCAAATGCAGACTTTGACCTAGCACCTTATCTGGAGGCGGTACGCACTGAATTGGCGGCTTTCGACTTTGACTTCGAAGCTCAATACAAACAGAAGGAAACGAACACGGGAATCGAATCAGCATTTTTGAAGGGTGGAACCCGGGTCAATTTGTTGATCGTGGGAGCACCGGAGAATTTGAGTAACAAGTTTGTGAATGATCAGAAGCTCAAGATCAAGCTTGAGGTCGATGTCTGCCCCCCGCCCGGAGCCGAGTATCGAGTGGAAACCCAATTGATTCCAATTCCCTTCCAAGTGAAGCTTTTCTCAGAGCCGTGTTTGTTTGCGGGAAAGCTGCACGCGGTGCTGTGCCGGGCGTGGCAGAATCGTGTCAAAGGGCGGGATTTTTACGATTTGATTTGGTATGTGGGAAGGGGAACTCGCTGTCACCTTGGTCACTTGCAAAAACGCATGGAACAAACCGGGCACTGGAACTCCGGCGAGATTCTAACGGGTAAAATTCTCCGGGAGAAACTAAAGGAGAGAATTGCTTCGGTGGATTTTGCTCAGGCAAAAGAAGATGTTTTGCCGTTTATCAACGATGCCAGTGAATTGGAATTATGGAGTAAAGATTTCTTCATAGGTGTAGCCGACCGAGTGGATATGATCGAACAGGAGAAGAAGTGAGTAGGTCAGCTGACTTACCGCAGGAAAGCGTAGCGAAGAATGAAGGAGTTCCTTGCGAGGTCTGCAATCTTTTAGTGGGACTGGGTTTATTAAATAAGGAATTTTTAGATTCGGAAATACCCTTTTGAGCTACAGTTTTTCTCAAGTTCAATTTCCATCTACAATTTTTGTCTGTCATTGTTTTCGGTTACCGCCTCAACAAAACTTGACTATTTTCCTTACGAAACCATTTCTTTGGGTGAGATGGGACGCTATTTCACACACTATTGGACTGGGCAAACACTCGACTTTAATCCTGAAGGAGGGCGCATTGGACACACCGCTGGAAACCGGTTTAGAACTCGAAATATTGGGAGAGGAGACCGGATTTACATTCTTAACATTAGGTCGGGTAAGGTCTATTTGATAGGAGCACTTACGGCAGCCTCCCCCCCATTATCAGATAGTGATGCGCGGACATTGTTGGGCGAGCACATTTGGGAGGCAGATGATCACCTTGTTGCAATTCCCGGAACTGATTCGATTCTCCGTCATTGCCGAGAAATAACTCCCGCGATCTTGAGTCAGGTGAGATTCTTATCTGTTGGTGGACAACACCCGCTAAAATACAAGTCGGATGGAACACCCGACCCGCAATCGATACGAGGAGTAAGGGAACTAACTTCTGCATCCGCGATGTTATTCGATGGGTTGTTGGATGAAGATTCAGAATCAGGATCGTTTGCTCTTCTGGAGGAAATCTATCCTTCAAGGAGAGAAACGGTAATAAATCGCCTCTATAGAAACCGGGCGATAGTTACGGAGCTTAAGACGATCTACAATGATACTTGTCAGATTTGCTCAACTCGAATTATGTTTCGGAACGGTAGTACTTATTCGGAAGCTCATCATATCAGACCGCTTGGAGGGGAGCATTTAGGTAGTGACTCCCTGGATAATTTGCTTTGTGTGTGTCCCAATTGCCATGTAAAACTTGACTACTTTTCAATTTCAATTGATCCTGAAAAATTGACTGTGTCCGAGGGGCATTTTCTCAATCTAGCAAACATAGATTATCACAATCAAAAGGTTGTTTCATCATAATGATTTTCGAATACCAAAGGCGGAGTTAAGGAACGGCGGAACCACGCGGAAGACTCTGAAAAGTGGAATGTCACAACCTCCTATTTTTTTCTCACTTCCCCAAATTGCTGAAACGATTGCCAATCTCTGGCATAGTCGGCATTCAACAGCCAGGAAGCTCCGGAGGCGTCGTCTGTGAAGACTTCCGGGGAGCCAACTTTCAAGGTTTGATAGCCGCCTGTTTTTGAATTCCAGTTCCCGCCGCGAAGGCCGGAGTCGGGATCCAGTTGGGT